>NZ_JBNBBE010000001.1:0-347722 GCF_050031795.1 Stenotrophomonas sp. SrG | reverse complement strand
TATCTCGGCCACCACCCCGGCCTGGCCCAGGTAGTGCGGGTTGCCCTGGACCATCACCCGCGGTTTGAGGTGGCTGATGGTGTCGGCATACAGGCCGCCCAGGCTGGACAGCACGTCCGGATGGGCGCTGTCGTTCAGCTCGGCGGCCTGGCGCTGGGCACGGGCGATGCCCTGGCTGACCTGCTCGACCACGGCGTCCTCGCGCACGAAGCGGCGCTCCAGCTGCAGCACGGCCAATGCCAGCCGCGGCAGGATCTCGTCCTGGCCCTGGTTGCGGAAATAGTTGTGCAGCAGGCGCAGGCCCGGGGCCAGGTTGGCGGCGCTGCCGTAGATGGCCTGCGGGCTGTCAGCGTTGATCCGGAACACGCTGTCGATGGCGGTGCGGACCACGCTGGCCTCGGAATGGCCGGTTTCGGCGATGCGGCGCACCTGCTGCAGCGCCTGGGCGATGCCAGCCAGGGCAAGGACGCGGTCGTCGACGGAAAAACTCATGCAGCAGATACCTCGAAGGGGGAAGGGGCGGTGCGCAGGCGCTGCTCCAGCGGCGCATCGGTGGCGGCGATCACCGCGCCACCCAGGCAGACCTCGTCGTCATACAACACCAGGGATTGCCCGGGGGTGACGGCACGCTGCGGCCGCGCGAAACGCACGTCCACGCTGCCATCGTCGCGCACCCGCACCGTGCAGGGCTCGTCCGGCTGGCGGTAGCGGGTCTGCGCGGTGCACTCGAATTCGCGCGCAGGCGGTGCGCCGGCGATCCAGTGGGCAGTTTCCGAATGCAGGCGGGTCGACTGCAGCCACGGGCTTTCGCGGTCCTGGTCAACGTACAGCACGTTGCTGGCCACGTCCTTGCCCACCACGTACCACGGGGCCGCCGGGCGGCCCCGCACGCCGCCGATGTTCAGGCCCTCGCGCTGGCCCAGGGTGAAATAGAACACCCCGGGGTGCTCGGCGATGCGGTTGCCGTCCGGGTCCTGGATTTCACCGGTACGCGCCGGCAGGTAACGCCCCAGGAATTCGCGGAAGTCCCGCTCGCCGATGAAGCAGATGCCGGTGGAGTCCTTCTTGGCGTGGGTCGGCAGGCGCGCATCGCGGGCAATGCGGCGCAGGTCGTTCTTCTGCAGGTCGCCGATCGGGAACAGGGTGGCGGCCAGCTGGGCCTGGCCCAGCTGGTGCAGGAAGTAGCTCTGGTCCTTGCTGCGGTCGGCACCGCGCAGCAGTGCCCAGCGCCCGCCCACCTGGGCCACGCGGGCGTAGTGGCCGGTGGCGATGCGTTCGGCGCCCAGCTCGCGGGCCGCGTCCAGGAAGTGCTTGAACTTCACTTCGCGGTTGCACAGCACGTCCGGGTTGGGGGTGCGCCCGGCCGCGTATTCGGCCAGGAAGTGTTCGAACACGCCCTGCCAGTATTCGCTGGAGAAGTCGCGGAAGTGGAACGGAATGTCGAGCAGGCCGCACACGGCGACCGCATCGCGGCGGTCGTCTTCGGCGCGGCAATCGCCGCTGCCGTCGTCGGCCCAGTTCTGCATGAACAGCCCGGCCACCGGCTCGCCCTGCTGGACCAGCCGCCAGGCGGCCACGGACGAATCCACGCCGCCGGAAACGCCGACCATGATGCGCGGGATGCTCATGCAACCTCCTTCACGATCGACAGCGGGTGGCGCTGGCCCGCCAGGAAGTCGGCAACGACCTGCCAGACCAGCGGACTGCGCAGCCGCGAGGGCTCGGCCAGCAGCTCGGCCGGGTCCAGCCACAGCGCGCGCAGGATGCCGGTGTCCAGCGGTCGGGCCGGGTCATGCGAGATCGGCTCGGCCGCGTAGGCGAAGCGCAGGAACGGCGTGCCGTCGGGCGCGGTCCACTGGTAGGTGCCGATGAAGGCGGTCAGCCGCACCGTCCAGCCCGATTCTTCCAGGGTCTCGCGCACGGCGGCGGCGGCCAGGCTTTCACCCGGCTCCAGGTGCCCGGCCGGCTGGTTGAGCACCGCACGGCCGTCGATGGCTTCTTCCACCAGCAACAGGCGCCCGTCCCGCACCACCACGGTGGCCACGGTCACGTGCGGCGCCCAGCGCAGGTCCTGCACTTCGTTCACGTCAGTATTCGTCCGTTCCAGTCAGTTCAAGTTCCATCGCATCGGCGGTGTTCATCGCCGCCTCGATGGCCTCGCTCAGGGCGTCCGCGCTGGCGTTGGCATCCACCTTCACCACGAACATGGCCAGCTGCTCCTGCTTCACCCAGCCGCCCAGCTTGGCGTCCTGGGAGTCTTCCAGCAGGCGGTTGGCCACCGCGGCGGAGAACTGCTTGCCCGGCGCGTTGTAGCCCGGCGACCAGATCTCGCGGATGCGGTGCTTGCCGTACTCTTCCACGGCCGAGCGCACGAACACCAGCTGGGTGCGGTCGCCTTCGACGTCGAACACCAGCTTGTAGTCGCCGTCCTCGTCGACCTCGTAGGGGTACTTCAGCGTGTCCAGTACACGGCCGACGGCCTTGTCGGGCGTTGCGGCCTGGGCCCCGAACACGGAGGCGGTCAGCAGCAGCGCGGTGGCGATCCTTTTCATGAAATCCCTGTGAAAGTATGTATCCATGAGTGGATTGTGACGGGGGCAGGGGGCCAACGTCCAATCCGGCCGGTGCGGCGTCTATAATGTCCGGATGCCCCGCGAGCCCTCCCAAGAACCCCATCACGACCACGGCGTAGCGCTGGAACCAGCCCGCCCGGAGGTCGCGCCGCCGCCGTTCTACCAGGTGATGCTGCTGAACGACGACTACACCCCGATGGATTTCGTGGTGACCGTGCTGCAGCACTTCTTCTCGATGGATCTGGAAAAAGCCACCCAGGTGATGCTCAACGTGCACACCCGTGGCCGTGGCGTGTGCGGTGTGTTCACCCGCGAGGTCGCCGAATCGAAGGTGGCCCAGGTCAATGAGTTCTCGCGCATGAACCAGCATCCGCTGCTGTGCACGATGGAAAAAGCCGGATAACAAGGCGTTCCCGTCGCCCCCGTTTATTGATCCAGGCCCCAATGGGCCCATCACGATTCGTAGCGCCGGCCGTTGGCCGGCCCACGCATGGCCGTTTCCGGGCCCCATGCCCGTCCATGAAGGAAAGAGCGCCGGGGGCCGCCAAGGGGCGGGGGCGCCTTGCAATGGGTCGATGACGTCGCCATCACGTGTCGGCAGCCAATGCTGGCGGTGTCTGGGGCATGATCGCGCAAGTGATAACGCCATCTGAACGCACCGATCCAGTAGGGTGATGGAAATTGTGCAGGTAGGCCGCATATTGTTCTCAACTGCCGCCGGAGTAGAACATGTTCAGTAAAGACCTCGAACACACCATCGGTCAGTGCTACAAGCGCGCCCGTGAGGCCCGCCATGAGTTCATGACGGTGGAACACCTGCTGCTGGCACTGCTCGACAACCCGTCCGCCCAGGCCGTGCTCAAGGCATGCGGGGCCGACGCCGACCGCCTGCGCCAGGAGCTGGAGCAGGCCATCGAGGCCTCCGTCTCGCGCCTGGCGGAAGATGACGGCCGCGACACCCAGCCCACCCTGGGCTTCCAGCGCGTGCTGCAGCGGGCCGTGTACCACGTGCAGTCCTCGGGCAAGAAGGAGGTCACCGGCGCCAACGTGCTGGTGGCGATCTTCGGCGAAAAGGACTCCCATGCGGTCTATTACCTCAACCAGCAGGACGTGACCCGGCTGGATATCGTCAATTACCTCTCCCATGGCATCGCCAAGCTGGGCGAGGAGGGCGAAGTGCCGCCGTCGTCGGACGCTGAAGGGCGCGCCGAGGGTGGCGATGGCGAAGGCAAGGGCGATGCCCTGGCCGAGTTCGCCAGCAACCTCAACGAAGCGGCGCGCAACGGCCGGATCGACCCGCTGGTCGGCCGCCGCGACGAAATCGAGCGCACCATCCAGGTTCTGTGCCGCCGCCGCAAGAACAACCCGCTCTACGTGGGCGAGGCCGGCGTGGGCAAGACCGCCATTGCCGAAGGCCTGGCCAAGCGCATCGTGGAAGGTACGGTGCCCGACGTGCTGGCCGATGCGGTCATCTACTCGCTCGACCTGGGCGCGCTGGTGGCCGGCACCAAGTACCGCGGCGATTTCGAGAAGCGCCTGAAGGGCGTGCTGACCGCGCTGAAGAAGATGCCCAACGCGGTGCTGTTCATCGACGAGATCCACACCATCATCGGTGCCGGGTCGGCGTCGGGCGGCACCATGGACGCCTCCAACCTGATCAAGCCGGCGCTGGCCTCCGGCGAGCTGCGCTGCATCGGCTCGACCACCTTCCAGGAATACCGCGGCATCTTCGAGAAGGACCGGGCGCTGGCCCGTCGCTTCCAGAAGATCGACATCGTCGAGCCGACCGTCGGCGAGACCTACGAGATCCTGCAGGGCCTCAAGCCCAAGTACGAGGCGCACCACGGCGTGACCTATGCCGATGATGCGCTGCAGGCGGCGGTGGACCTGTCGGTGAAGCACATCGGCGACCGTCTGCTGCCGGACAAGGCCATCGACGTGATCGATGAAGCCGGTGCCCGCCAGCGCCTGCTGCCGGAGGGCGAGCGCAAGGAACTGATCGACATCGAGGAAATCGAAACGATCGTGGCCAAAATGGCGCGCATTCCGGCCAAGCAGGTCAGCGCCACCGACAAGGACGTGCTGCAGCACCTGGAGCGCAACCTGAAGATGGTGATCTTCGGCCAGGACCCGGCCATCGAGACCCTGTCCTCGGCGATCAAGCTGGCCCGTTCGGGCCTGGCCAATCCGGAAAAGCCGATCGGCAACTTCCTGTTCGCCGGCCCCACCGGCGTGGGCAAGACCGAGGTGACCAAGCAGCTGGCGCTGCAGCTGGGCATCGAGCTGGTGCGCTTTGACATGAGCGAGTACATGGAGCCGCATTCGATCAGCCGCCTGATCGGTGCGCCCCCGGGCTACGTCGGCTTCGACCAGGGTGGTCTGCTCACCGAAAAGATCGTCAAGACCCCGCACTGCGTGCTGTTGCTGGACGAGGTGGAAAAGGCCCACCCGGACATCTTCAACATCCTGCTGCAGGTCATGGACCGTGGCGTGCTCACCGACACCAATGGGCGCGAAGCCAACTTCAAGAACGTGGTGCTGGTGATGACCACCAACGCCGGCGCGGCGCAGGCCTCGCGGCGGTCGATCGGCTTCACCCGGCAGGACCACGCCACCGATGCGATGGAGATCATCCGCAAGAGCTTCACGCCGGAATTCCGCAACCGCCTCGATGCGGTGGTGCAGTTCCAGCCGCTGGGCTTCGAGCACATCCTGCGCGTGGTGGACAAGTTCCTGATCGAGCTGGAAATGCTGCTGCAGGAAAAGCACGTCAGCCTGTCGGCCACCCCGACCGCGCGCGACTGGCTGGCCCGCCACGGCTTCGACCCGCTGATGGGGGCCCGCCCGATGGCGCGGGTGATCCAGGACAAGGTCAAGCGTCCGCTGGCCGACGAGCTGCTGTTCGGCAAGCTGGTCAATGGCGGCCGGGTCAGCATCGACGTGCGCGACGACGAGCTGTTCGTCGAAGCGCAGGCCGAGCCGGAGCGGCTGCTGCCGGCAACGGTCGAATGACCGGCAGGCCACGACCGTTGGCCGTGGCTCCTTGAACGCAAAAACGCCCCGGTTGGGGCGTTTTTGTTGGGTCCCGCTCAGCGCTTGGCGCGGGATGCGAACGCCTCTGCGCTGATCGGCTCAAGCCGGGCGACATCGCAGCTGCCGGTGTCGGTGCGCAGCTTGCTGGCGCGTGCCCCGCACAGCTGGCCCTCGTTGCTGGGGGTGGCAAACTCGAGCTTTCGCGAGAAGCTGGCCTGGCTGCAGCTGTTCTGGAAATGGACGATGTAGTGATCGGTGCCGTTGCGCAGCAGGATGCTGCGATCGGCGCCCTTGCGGACCAGCTGCTGGTCGCTGGACAGGGTGATGCAATCGGAGGCCGCCGGGGTGGCGGCAGCTGGCGCAGTCTGCGCCGATGCCGTAGCGGCTGCGCTGGAAACAACCAACAGGCAAAGCGCGATCAGGGTCTTCATGGCGGGGGCCAGTGGGTCACGATCCGGAGTGGACCGTAGACCACAGTGCCTGCGTTCGGTCGGTGGCGAATCTGCATCAAGGCAGGCTGACTGATGTCAGGGTGCCGTGGGGCAGGGTGACTGCCGGCACGGTGGGCGCAGCTGAATGGCGCCCACGCAAAAAGGCCAGCGCAGGGCCGGCCTTTGATCGCGTCTTCCGGAGAAGCCGCCCTGCCGCTTACTTCATGCGGTAGGTGATGCGACCCTTGGTCAGGTCGTAGGGCGTCATTTCAACCTTGACACGGTCGCCCGTCAGGATGCGGATGTAGTTCTTGCGCATGCGGCCGGAGATGTGGGCGATGATTTCATGCCCGTTTTCCAGTCGAACGCGGAAAGTGGTGTTCGGCAGCGTCTCGCTGACGGTGCCTTCGAACTCGATGGAGTCGTCTTTCGACATGTAGTCCTGTGCAGTTCTATAAACGGCCGAGCTGGCCTTAAGAGCGGGCATTTTACGCGCATCTCCCCCGGGATGCAAAGATTGCGTTAACCGTCCGCCTCAGGCCAATGATGCGGCGGAAACGTCGCCAAACCGCTCCGTCCACCCCCCGGGCGGCTCTGCGGCCTGCACCTGCTCCCGCACCACCCCCAGGAACCGCTCCCGTGGCCAATGCTCGGCGCCCATCCGCAGCAGGTGGTCGTTTTCCACCTGTGCATCGATCAATGGCCACCCCCACGACGACAGCCGGTGGGCCAACCCGGCCAGCGCCACCTTGGAGCCGCCGCTGGCCGCGCTGAACATGCTTTCGCCGAAGAACATCCGGCCGATGGCCACCCCGTAGATCCCGCCCACCAGGCGGTCGCCGTCCAGCACCTCGATCGAATGGGCGAAGCCGAGGGCATGCAGCGCCACATAGGCCTCGATCATGTCCCGGGTAATCCAGGTCCCGTCCTGCCCCGGGCGCGGGCTGGCCGCGCAGGCCTCGATCACCTCGCGGAAGCGTGTATCGGCACGCAGCAGCCAGCTGCTGGCGCGCAGGCTGCGGCGGAAGCGCGAGGACAGGTGGACGCCCTCGGTGCGGAACACCATGCGCGGGTCCGGCGACCACCACAGCAGCGGCTGGCCCTGCGAGAACCACGGGAAGATGCCACCGGCGTAGGCATTGAGCAGGCGCACCGGCGAGAGGTCGCCGCCGAGTGCCAGCAAGCCATCGGGATCGCGCAGCGCGGTTTCGGCCGGCGGGAAGGGGGCGTCCGGCCGGTCGTCCAGTCGCCAGGGCAGGTGCCGGGTCATGGGGAGTCGATGGCTTTGAAGGGGGTGTGCTCCGCCAGCAGCTGCGCATAGCGCTGCACTTCCTCGCGCTCCTGCGCGCACCAGCCTGCAAGGGCGGCGGCGAACGCGGGCTCGGCCAGCCAGTGCCGGCTGCGCACCGGGTGTGGCAGGAAGCCACGCGCCAGCTTGTGCTCACCCTGCGCGCCGGGCTCGAAACGGGTGAGCCCTTCGCGCAGGCAGTACTCGATACCCTGGTAGTAGCAGGTTTCAAAGTGCAGGCCGGGCAGGGTGGCGCCGCCCCAGTAGCGCCCGTACAGGGTGTCGCCACCGCGCAGGCACAGCGCGCCGGCGATCGGCTGGCCCTCCAGCATGGCCAGGAAGATCACCAGCTGGCGCGGCATTGCCGTCGCCAGGTGCTGCAGGAAGGGCAGGGTCAGTGCCGGCGAATTGCCGTACTCACTGAAGGTCTGCAGGTAGAAGTCGTGCATGGCCTGCAGGTCGGCGTCGGTGGCTTCATCGCCGTGCACGATCCGGTAGCTCACCCCGGTGCGGGCCAGCTTGGCGCGCTCCTGGCGAATGTTCTTGCGGTGCTTGTGGTCCATCGTCGCCAGGAAGCTGCTGAAGTCGGTCCAGTTGCCCGGGTTGTGCCACTGGAACTGGATGTCCTCGCGCAGCAGCCAGTCCGCGCCGAACGCGGCGTCGTCTTCGGCCAGGTGGAAGTTCACGTGCGCCGACGACCAGCCCATGCGGGCGACCTCGGCGCGCAGGGTCTCCACCAGCGCGCGAGCGGTCTCCGCATCCTTCGCCAGCAGGCGCGGCCCGCTCACCGGCGAGTAAGGCACCGCGCCCAGCCACTTCGGGAAATACGCCAGCCCGTGGCGGGCATAGGCGTTGGCCCAGGCGTGATCGAACACGAACTCGCCATGCGAGTTGTCCTTCAGGTAACCCGGTACCGCCCCGATCAGCTGGCCGCTCTCCCACAGGGTGAAGTGGCGTGGCCGCCAGCCCCATTCCGCACGCAGGCAGCCGTGTTCCTCCAGCCCCTGCAGGAACGCATGACTGACGAACGGGTTGCGGCCGTCGTGCAGCGCATCCCAGTTGGCGGCGGGCAGGTCGGTGAGGCGATGAAGGAAGCGTATATCGGGCATGGCTGAAGGATAGGGCAGGCCGATGGAAAACGGGGTGTTTTAGGTGGCGTTGATCGGCTTGCGGTAACCGATAAGAAAGTCGTTCAGTAAACGCCGGGAAGCGTGCGTTGGCGCGCGTTCGTGCGGCCATGAAGGGAGGAGATTTCAAGTCGCGCCGAACTGTTGGCGCGAATCTCAGTCGACTCAGGAGCTTCGTCGTGATCAAGTGCAGTGGCCTCAACCGTCTCTTCTCCGCTTCAATGCTTGCCGTCGGCGCGTGTTGCGGCTTCGCCCCGACCCCGCTTCATGCAGTTGAGGTCTTGGCGCCAGAAAGCAATATGGAGCTGGATATGCTCCTCACGCGTGCAGCCAGCGATCTGGTGGGGCGTATAGAGCTGCTTGAGGGGCAGGCGAGAAGCAGGCATGTCAGTGCGTCGGTGGATCTTTCGCAAAAGGTCATCACCGTGAACCTGGATCGCGGTTTCATCCCGCAGGACTACGGCCCTGCATTTGAAGATCAACGCAGCATCATCAACAACGCGCTGTTGTCAGTCACCGAGCGATTCCTGCATGTTTCGCAGGTCAAATACCTTTACGGTGGATTCGACGTCTACCACTATTTTCCAGAGGTCAAGGAGGAGGATGATGCGGCTCGAAAGGCCGGGGAGCGCATCCGCCGTGAAAAGCAGGGACGAGAGCGATCGGGGCAGGTCGCGGGGTCTGGCGTGGCATTCGTGGCGGCAGGGCATGGATACTGCTTCGACCATAAGGACCGAGCATGGAAGACGCAACGAGACCCCCATAACGGCGTGATGGAGGGCATGCTGACGCCCACCTATGCCGCTGAGCTGAAAAGCGTCATCGAACTTCGCTCTCAGATGCCTGTGATCCGGCCTCGCGTCCAAGATGGGACGGGGACTCACCCGGAGAGTGGGCAGGAGTGGTGGCGGATGGCTGCGCGCTATTCGGTCGCGGCGCAGTACCCGGGCAATCCTGAGATATGGAATACCCATGAAGGGAGTGCTGCAAGTGATCGCGAGTACAAAGAGGACATCAACACTCGACCACTGCTTGCCAATCATCTGGGTGCAGAATTCGCCATCCACCTGCACAGCAATGCAGATGATCACGGTACGGCAAGGGGTGCCCGTGTCATCGTCCAGCCCGGGCGTCCCTCAGATGCAGCGCTGGGAGCGAGCGTTCTATGTGCAATGAAAGAACTGATTCAAAGTACTCCCGGCTACGAGTCGTTCGTCGTAGCGCCTGCGCCTCATTCCGAGGATAAGGGCGAAAACCGTCTGACCACCATGCCCTCCATCATCGTCGAGACGGCGTTCCATACGCATCCGGAAGGTGCGGCGGCACTATTGGACCCGGTGTTCCGTGCGGCTTCGATGAAGGGGGTTGAGAAGGGCCACCGTCTGTTCCGTGATGGCAAGGACTGTACGCCGCTGGCCCTGTCAAAGATTGATCGCGTTACTGTTCCTGCGAATGGGGCGGCAGAGACCAGCGTTCGTTTCGACGGCCATCCACAGTTCCCAGTAACCCTCACCTTCACGCCTGTCTACTGCACCCAGCCGGGCGCCTGCAGGGCGGAAGTGAAGACGATTACGGAGGCGTCTGCCTCACCCATCAAGGTGCAGATGTCCTGCGAAGGGAGCGGCTACGGCATGGTCAACTGGAGCACGGTCATGCGCGATGCCGACGGCGTCACTTCCGGCCCCGTCGAGCACTGGATGACATGCGAGAGCAGCAGTTGATTTGGCAGTTCCATTGACATGCAGAAGGTCGGCGCGGTGCGCCGGCTTTCGCAGAACAAGCGTGACTTAGTCTTGGGCGCGGGCAATGTCCGCGAGCGCCTTGGTGATGAACGCAGGGTCGCCGTCACTCTCAAGGATGCAGGCATCCAGATAGGCCGCCATTTCTTCGGGGGTGCGAAGATGATCTGCTACGTCGAACGCTTGTGTATTGATCTTCTCTGTCACAGCTGCCTGGCTCCGAGGCGCTTCTCGATGCGTCGATGCTTCACCTGTCCAGCGTAGCCGTAAGGTCGTGTGGCGAGCATTGCAAACAGTTGCGTATGACCAGAAACGAAGAAGGCCGGCGCTGGGCGCCGGCCTTCCTGGGGTGTTTCAGGTGCCGCCGATCAGCTCAGCTCGCCCTTCGCGTCCAGGTAGCGCTCCGCGTCCAGCGCGGCCATGCAGCCGAAGCCGGCCGAGGTGATGGCCTGGCGGTAGTGCTGGTCGGCCACGTCGCCGGCGGCGAACACGCCTTCCACCGAGGTCTGGGTGGCGTTGCCGCCCAGGCCGGAGCGGATGTCCAGGTAACCGTTGTTCATGGTCAGCTGGCCCTCGAACAGGCTGGTGTTGGGGTGGTGGCCGATGGCCACGAAGAAGCCGTGGGCGTCGATGTCGCGGGTGCTGCCGTCCAGGGTGGACTTCACCCGCACGCCGGTGACGCCGGCTTCGTTGCCCAGCACTTCGTCCACCTGGTGGTGCCACACGGTCTCGATCTTGCCCGAAGCGACCTTGGCGAACAGCTTGTCCTGCATGATCTTTTCCGCCTTGAGGGTGTCGCGGCGGTGGACCAGGTAGACCTTGCGGGCGATGTTGGACAGGTACAGCGCCTCTTCCACGGCGGTGTTGCCGCCGCCGACCACGACCACGTCCTGGTCACGGTAGAAGAAGCCGTCGCAGGTGGCGCAGGCCGACACGCCGCGGCCCTTGAAGGCCTCTTCGGTGGGAATGCCCAGGTACTTGGCGGTGGCGCCAGTGGCGATGATCAGGGCGTCGCAGGTGTACTCGGCGCTGTCGCCGATCAGCTTGAACGGACGCTGGGTCACATCGGCGGTGTGGATGTGGTCGAAGATCACTTCGGTCTCGAAGCGCTCGGCGTGGGCCTGCATGCGCGCCATCAGGTCCGGGCCCATCAGGCCATGGGCGTCGCCCGGCCAGTTGTCCACTTCGGTGGTGGTCATGAGCTGGCCGCCCTGCTGCAGGCCGGTGATCACCACCGGGTTCAGGTTGGCGCGGGCGGCGTAGACCGCTGCCGTCCAGCCGGCCGGGCCGGAACCGAGGATGACGAGCTTCTGGTGGCGGGAAGGCTTGGAATTGCTCATGTAGACTCGCAAAGAGATGATGGGGCGGGGCGCTGGGGAAAGATTGCCCGGCGTCCAAGACAGGTCATAGAGTGGCGGCAGGGGTCGCCCGATTCAAGGCGAGCGGTGGAACGGCGCAACCCAGCCGGTGGTGGTTGGCGTGCCGTCAGTCGTTTATTATCAAGCACTAACAGTGCATTCCCAAGGTCTGGTCTAAGGTGGCGAAACAGGTCCCGGAACGATCCAAGTCTCCCGACGGCAAAGCGGCGTCGCGCCGTGCTGCGGCTGCGGCGCCGGTCGAAAATCCCCGTCGGCAGCGCCTGTGGCGCGACCTCGGCCTGATCGCGATCGCCCCGGCGTTGCTGTATCTGGTCGCCAGCCTGTTCACCTATTCGGCGAGCGATCCAGGCTGGTCGCATACCGGCAGCGTGGTGGCGCCCATCCACAACATGGGCGGCCGGGTCGGCGCCTGGGTGGCCGATGTGCTGCTGCAGCTGTTCGGTTACATGGCGTTCCTGCTGCCGATCGTGCTGGGCGCGCTGGCGTGGTTCGCCATGTTCGGGCTCAAGCGTGAGAGCAAGGGCGAGCACGACCTGGACCCGGCGCTGCGGCTGGTCGGCCTGGTCGGCTTCCTGATTGCCGGCACCGGCTTCCTGCACCTGCGGCTGTTCAGTGGCGATGTGGGCCATGCCGGCGGCATCCTCGGCCGGCTGGTGGGCAATTCGCTCAGTGCCGGGTTCGGCGCGCTCGGCGCGAACCTGTTCGTGCTGGTGCTGCTGCTGGCTTCGATCACCCTGGCCACCGGCATTTCGTGGTTCGTGGTGATGGAGAAGATCGGCCGCGCGGTGCTTGCGCTGCCGCCGCTGCTCAGCAAGAAGAAGGAGCAGGCCACCGAGTGGCAGCAGACCCGCGCCATGCGCGAGGAGCGCCAGGAAGTGCGCAAGGTGGACGCCGAGGTGCGCGCCAAGCGCGAACCGGTCAAGATCGAGCCGCGTCCGGAACCGGTGCTGGAAAAGAGCGACCGCGCCAAGCGCGAAACCCAGATTCCGATGTTCCGCGGCGTCAATGGCGATGGCTCGGACCTGCCGCCGCTGGCGCTGCTGGATGATCCCAAGCCGCAGCCCAAGGGCTACGACGAGGAGACGCTGGAAACGCTGTCGCGCCAGATCGAGTTCAAGCTCAAGGACTTCCGCATCGACGCGCAGGTGGTCGGCGCATATCCCGGCCCGGTGATCACCCGCTTCGAGATCGAGCCGGCACCGGGCATCAAGGTCAGCCAGATCAGCTCGCTGGACAAGGACATCGCCCGCGGCCTGTCGGTCAAGTCGGTGCGCGTGGTGGATGTGATTCCGGGCAAGTCGGTGGTGGGTCTTGAGATCCCCAACGTCACCCGCGAAATGATCTACCTGTCCGAACTACTGCGCTCCAAGGAGTACGACAAGTCGGCCAGCCCGCTCACCCTGGCGCTCGGCAAGGACATCGCCGGCCGCCCGACCGTGGCCGACCTGGCGCGCATGCCCCACCTGCTGGTGGCCGGTACCACCGGCTCGGGCAAGTCGGTGGCGGTCAACGCCATGGTGCTGAGCCTGCTGTACAAGGCCTCGCCCAAAGACCTGCGGATGCTGATGATCGACCCCAAGATGCTCGAACTGAGCGTCTACCAGGGCATTCCGCACCTTCTGGCGCCGGTGGTCACCGACATGAAGGAAGCCGCCAACGGCCTGCGCTGGTGCGTGGCCGAAATGGAACGGCGCTACAAGCTGATGAGCGCGGTGGGCGTGCGCAACCTGGCCGGCTTCAACAAGAAGGTCAAGGACGCCGAAGACGCCGGCCAGCCGTTGATGGACCCGCTGTTCAAGCCGAACCCGGAGCTGGGCGAAGCCCCGCGCCCGCTGGAGACGCTGCCGTTCATTGTCATCTTCATCGACGAATTCGCCGACATGATGATGATCGTCGGCAAGAAGGTCGAAGAGCTGATCGCGCGCCTGGCACAGAAGGCGCGTGCGGCCGGCATCCACCTGATCCTGGCCACCCAGCGTCCGTCGGTGGATGTGATCACCGGCCTGATCAAGGCCAACATCCCGACCCGCATCGGCTTCCAGGTCAGCTCCAAGATCGATTCGCGCACCATCCTGGACCAGTCCGGCGCCGAAACGCTGCTGGGCCACGGCGACATGCTGTACCTGCCGCCCGGCACCGCATTGCCTGACCGTGTGCACGGCGCGTTCGTTTCCGACGAGGAAGTGCACCGCGTGGTCGAACACCTCAAGGCCAGCGGCCCGGCCGACTACATCAGCGGCGTGCTGGACGAAGTGCAGATGATGGGCGATGGCGTGGTGGTGGGTGCCGGTGGCCTGCCCGAGTCCAGCGGGGCGGCAGGGGATGAATCGGATCCGCTGTACGACGAAGCTGTGCGGATCGTGACCGAAACCCGCCGCGCCTCGATTTCCGGTGTGCAGCGCCGGCTGAAGATCGGCTACAACCGCGCCGCGCGTCTGATCGAAGCCATGGAGATGGCCGGCGTGGTCAGCCCACCCGAACACAACGGCGACCGCAGCGTGCTTGCGCCGCCCCCGCCGAAGTAACGCCGGAACCGCAATGATCCGCATGACATGGATGACCGCGTGCACGCTGGCGTTGGCGCCCCTGCTGGTGTCGGCCCAGGCGGTCGCCCCGGCCCCGGTTCCGGCGCCTGCGATGGCACCGGCACCGGCCCCGCCGGCCGCCCCCAGCGATACCCAGGCCAGCAACAACTTCAGCTTCGTCAGCTACCGCGCCGATTACGTGGTGCGCGCTGACGCCGGCAACGTGCAGACCGAGTCCTACGACATCCTGCTCAAGACCAAGGCAGCGGTGGAGCAGTTCAGCCAGGTGCGGCTGAGCTACAGCGAGAAGATGGAAACGCTGGAGGTGCTGTCGGCCTACACCCTGACCGCCGACGGCCAGCGCCGTGACGTGCCGGCCGACCGCATCTACACCCAGGAGAGCTACTCCAGCGCCGCGGCGGCCATGTACGCCGACCGCAAGGTGCGGGTGGTGGTGTTCCCCAACCTGGCGCCGGGTACCCGGGTGGTCTACCAGACCCGCCGCACCCAGACCCAGCCGTACTTCCCGGGCTACTTCAGCCTGTGGGAAACCTTCAGCGGGTTCTCGCAGTACGACGATGCGCAGGTCACCCTGAGCGCGCCGGCCTCCCTGCCGATGTACGTGCAGCAGCGGGGCGTGCAGGGCAGCCAGAAACCCGTCATCCGGAATGGGCAGGCGACCTGGGCCTGGCGCTACCGCCGCCCGGACCCGATGCCGGTGCAGATCTGGACCGCAGCGCCGTGGGAGTTCAGCCCGACCATCATGGCCAGCACCTACCGCGACTGGGCGCAGGTGGCGCAGGCCTACCAGCTCAAGGGCGGCGAGGCGGCACGGGTGACCCCGGGGATCCAGGCGCTGGCCGACGAGGTCACCCGCGGCATCGTCGACCGCCGTGAACAGGCTGCCGCGCTGTACCGCTGGGTGTCGCAGAACATCCGCTACGTGGCGGTGTACCTGGGCAACGGCGGGCTGGAGCCGAACCCGGCGCAGAGCATCCTCGACAACCACTACGGCGACTGCAAGGACCACGTGGTGATCCTGGAAGCGTTGCTGGCCGCGCGCGGCATCGACAGCACCGCGGTCCTGATTGGTGCTGGCGGCGGCCCGACCCTGCCGGACATTCCCCTGCTGGGGCGGTTCAACCACGCCATCACCTACATCCCCGAGTTCGACCTGTACCTGGATTCCACCAGCGCGTATGCGCGCTTTGGCCAGCTGCCCGACGGCGACCTCGGTGCGCCGGTGCTGCACACGCGCCAGGCCAGGGTGGCGCGCACCCCGGCCAACGATGCCGCGCGCAACGGCAGCGGTTTCGAGGTCACCTTCCGCTTCGACCCGGACGGCAACCTGCAGGGCCAGACCGTGCAGCAGCCGCGCGAAGTGGGCGAGATCGGCATGCGCGGCGCGTTCGCCCGGCTCAACGCGCAGAACCGGGCGCGGGTGGAGGAATCGATCATGGCCTCATCCGGCTTCGACGGCAGCGGCACGCTGACCCTGCTGGGCGACCCGCAGGACCTGACCCGGCCGTTCAACTACCGCTACGATTTCCACGCCCGTGATTACGTCGATTTCGGCGTGGTCGGTGGCATGGTGCTGCCGGACCCGCCCGGTGGCGAGTCGTTCCGTGACATCTACACCACCACGTCGGCCCCGGACAACGCCACCCCGTTCTACTGCAACGACACCCTGCGCCAGGAAACCTACCGGCTGGAGTTCCCTGCCGGGGTGCCGATCGTGGCGATGCCGCGCAACCAGCAGTTCCGTAATGCGGCCGGGGAGTACGCGCTTGAGTGGAGCCGCGAAGGGCAGGCCATCGTCGCCCGCCACCGCCTGCACCAGAACGCGGTGCGCGGCGCGGATGCGCTGTGCCAGCCGGGCGACTATGCTGCGTTCCGCGAGCTGTACCAGCAGGTGCGGCGCGGCTTCCGAGGGCAGGTGGTCTACGGCGACCTGCGCACGGTGCAATCCGTCCCCTGACCCCCCATTCAGGATGACCTCGGCACACTGCCGGCCATCCTTACAACATTCATTGGATACCCGTATGCAGAGCACTTTCCGCCGCTGTCTTGTCGCCGCCACGCTGGTCTGCGCCAGTGTCGGGTCGGTGTCTGCCTGGGCCGGCGCCCGCGATGAGCTGACCACGTTCACCAAGGGCCTGAAGGGCCTGGACGGCAAGTTCGAGCAGAAGGTGTTCGACAGCAAGGGCAAGGTGAAGGAAACCACCAGTGGCAGCGTGGCGTTGTCGGTGCCGAACCAGTTCCGCTGGGAGTACAAGGTGCCGCACGAGCAGCTGATCATTGCCGACGGCAGGAATGTGTGGGTGTACGAGCCGGACCTGCAGCAGGCGACCAAGCGGGTGCAGGGCGCCGAGGAACAGAACAGCCCGCTGATCGCGCTGATCACCCCGGCGCTGCTGGAAAAGCAGTACGACGTCAGCGAAGAGGCCGCGCCGCGCGATGGCCTGCAGTGGCTGTCGCTGACCCCGAAGCGTGAAACCGAAACGTCGTTCCAGTACGCCGCGCTGGGCTTCAACGCGCAGGGCCTGGCCCGCATGGAAGTGACCGATGCGGTGAACCAGCGCACGGTGATCTCGTTCAAGGACTGGAAGCGGAACCCGGCGTTCCCGAAAACCACCTTCACGTTCACGCCGCCGAAGGGCACCGACGTCATCGGCAACTGAGCGTAGCCGGGCAGGGCCCGGCGCTGCGTCATTCGGTCATACAATAGCGGCGTGGCCAGAAACCGAACGACATTCAATGAACCCGATCTGCTGACGGTGGATCGGGACAGCATGCGCCCGCTTGCCGAGCGCATGCGCCCGCAGACCCTCGATGAGATGGTGGGGCAGAAACGCCTGCTCGCCCCGGGTAGCGCGCTGCGCCGGGCGGTCGAGTCCGGGCATGTGCACTCGATGATCCTGTGGGGGCCGCCAGGCTGCGGCAAGACCACGTTGTCCCTGCTGCTGGCGCACTACGCCGACGCCGAATTCCGTGCCATCTCCGCCGTGCTTTCGGGCCTTCCCGAGGTCCGGGTGGTACTGGCCGAGGCGGCCCAGCGCTTCGCCGAAGGCCGCCGCACGGTGCTGTTCGTGGACGAAGTGCACCGCTTCAACAAGGCCCAGCAGGATGCGTTCCTGCCGCATATCGAGCGCGGCACCATCGTGTTCGTCGGTGCCACCACGGAAAACCCTTCGTTCGAGCTCAATTCGGCATTGCTGTCGCGCTGCCGCGTGCACGTGCTGGAAGCGGTGTCGCCGGCCGACATCGTCGAGGCGCTGGAGCGGGCGCTGCAGGACAAGGAACGCGGGCTCGGCGCCGAGGCGCTGCAGGTCACGCCCGAAGCGCTGCTGGAGATCGCGACCGCCGCCGACGGCGATGTGCGGCGCGGTCTGACCCTGCTGGAGATCGCCGCCGAACTGGCGGGCGGTGAAGGCGCGCGGATCAGTCCGGAGATGCTGGTGCAGGTGCTGGCCGACCGCACCCGCCGCTTCGACAAGGGGGGCGAGCAGTTCTACGACCAGATCTCGGCCCTGCACAAGTCGGTGCGCAGCTCCAATCCGGATGCGGCGCTGTACTGGCTGACGCGCATGCTCGATGGCGGCTGCGATCCCTCCTACCTGGCCCGGCGCCTGACCCGCATGGCGATCGAGGACATCGGCCTGGCCGACCCACGCGCGCAGTCGATGGCATTGGAAGCCTGGGACATCTACGAACGGCTGGGCAGCCCGGAGGGCGAGCTGGCCTTCGCCCAGCTGGTGCTGTACCTGGCCAGCACCGCCAAATCCAACGCCGGCTACGCCGCCTTCAACCTGGCCAGGCAGGAAGTGCGCGAGACCGGCACCCAGGAGGTGCCGCTGCACCTGCGCAACGCGCCGACCAAACTGATGAAGGAGCTGGGTTACGGCAAGACCTACCAGTACGACCATGACGCCGAAGGTGGCATCGCGCTGGACCAGACCGGCTTCCCGGATGCGATGGGCGAGCGGGTGTATTACCAACCGGTGGCGCGCGGCCTGGAAATCAAGCTGAAGGAAAAGCTCGACCGGCTGCGTGCCGAGCGCGAGCAGGCGCGGGCGCGCAAGGGCAGCGACTGATGGGGGGCTTCAGTACCTGGTGGCAGCAGCTGGGGCTGGTGATGGCTGGCGGTGCGCTGGGCGCGGCGCTGCGTTTCATCATCGGCGATGCCATGCTGCGCCAGTTCGGCAACGGCTTCCCCTGGGGCACGCTGACGGTGAATCTGGTGGGCGCCTTCGCGGTCGGCTACGTAGCGGTCTGGCTGCAGACCCGGGGCAGCGCGGCATTGTATTGGCGCGCTTTCGCCATCGTCGGCATCATCGGCGGGCTGACCACGTTCTCGTCGATGATGCTGGAGGCAGTGCTGCTGGTCCGCAACGGACGCGGCTGGGTGATGCCGACGTATCTGGGGATCAGTCTGGTGGCGGGATTTGCCTTGGTGTGGTTGGGTGCGCGTTTGGCGGAGTCCACGCTCGCGCGGTGATCGATTCCGCGTATTTCTGCTGGATTTCCGTTACATCTCACGATATTGTTCGCGCCCCGTTTGCGTTCCCCGTCCGTCATGCGTGATGAAGAAGATCCCGGCACCCTGGAGCTGATGCTGCCGCGCAAGCGCGGCCGTCCGCCCACGTTCGGCTACGCCATGACCGATGCGCAGCGTGCGGCCCGCTACCGGGCCCGCCGTGCCGGGCAGGCCGACCACGCCGATGTGCGCACCTGCAGCGACATGGTGCTGCTGGACAAGATCCGTGCGGCGATCAGCGCAAAGGATGCCGAGCTCACCGGGTTCCTGGTGCACGTGCTGTGGCAGCGCTATCCCCTGCAGCTGAAATGATCGTTCCGCCTGCCAGGCCGGAGAGGGCCGGGCGCAGGTAACCCAGCAGCCGCCCGGCATCCAGCCAGTCGCCGGGTTCGTCCAGGTCCAGTTCGTGCAGGTCGCCGGCAATCGCGGCCAGATCCGGTTGTCCCAGCATCTGCAGCACGCCGGCCAGCCGATGCGCGTGGTGCCGCAGCGCGGTGGCGGCCCGGTCGCGCAGGGCGTCATGCAGCGCCATCTGCTCTTCCTGCAGCGATTGCAGGATCTCGATCCAGACAGGGTCGGTTGGGCCGCTGCTCGCGCTTGCCAGCCGCTCTGCGTTCCCCTGCGTCTCCACCTGCAATGCCCGGAGCAGCTGGCCGATATCCAGCGGCTTGCACAGCACCGCGTCCATGCCGCAGGCGAGGCAGCGTTCCACGTGCGCGGCCGAATCATTGGCAGACACTGCAACCAGTACGGCCGGCGTACGCCCGTGGCGGCGCTCCAGTTGTCGCAGTTGGACGGCCAGCTCGTAACCGCTCATGTCGTCGAGTACGCAATCGAGCAGCACGATGCCGCAGGGTTCGGCGGCCTGGCAGTGCAGTGCGCTGGCGCCGTCGGCGCAGCTGCTCACCGAGGCGCCCAGCGTCTCCAACTGCCGACACACCACCGTGCGATTCAATGCGTGGTCTTCAACCAACAACAGGGTGCGCCCGGCCAGCGGCTGCTCCCCCGCGCAGGGGCCGGTGGCTTCGATCACCACCGGCAAGCGCACCTCGAAGCAGCTGCCCTCGCCGGGGGCGCTGCGCAGCTGCACCGTGCCTCCCATGCCCCGCACCAGATCCTGGCAGATGGAGAGGCCGAGCCCGGCACCGCCCATCTGCCGCGAATGACTGTCGTGCGCCTGCGCGAAAGGCTTGAACACGGTGTCGTGCAGCGCGGCCGGGATGCCGATGCCGGTATCGCGGACCGCAAGCCCAAGGTGTGCGCTGTCCTGGTCCAGGTGCAGCGACAGGGTCACGTCCACGTGCCCCAGGTCGGTGAACTTCACCGCGTTGCCCAGCAGGTTGCTGAGCACCTGCCGCAGCGCGTCACCGTCCAGCCACATCCGGGGCAGCGGGTCGGTGTCCTGCAGCAGGGTGATGGCCAGGCCCTTGGCCTCGGCCGCAGGGCGGGCCACCGCCAGGCAGTCACGCGCCAGCTGGCGCACGTCCTGCCAGCCGGGGGTGGGGTGGTACTCGCCGGTGGCCAGGCGTGAATAGTCCAGCGCGTGGCCGAGCAGATGACGCAGGCCAGCCCCCGCATTGCGTGCGGCGTTCACCAGTTGCCGCTGGCCCTGGTCCAGGCCCGACTGGTGCAGCAGATCCACCGAGGTGACCAGTGCCTGCGCGGCGTTGCGCACTTCGTGGCTCATCACGGCGATGAAGCGCGCCTGCTGGCGCTCGCTGCGCCGCGCCGACTGCTGCGCCACGCGCATCCACACCCCGGCGGTGAGCAGGGCCATCAGGATCAGCGCGCCGGCCAGCAGTTCCCAGCGGAAGTGCTGCGACATCACCTGCAGCGACGGTCCGCTCAGGTACGTGGCTTTGGTCCAGCGCTGCATCAGCATCGCGTGTTCCTGCGGGCTGATCGAGCGCATCGCCTGATGGATCTGGTCGAGCAGGGCGCGATCGCGGTGGCGCACCACCAGGTGCAGGCTGCCTGGCAAGGTGGATGGCCCGCCATGCAGGAGCAGGCTGTTGCCGAAGTCGCGGCGCACCACGGGGCGCATTGCCACATCCAGGTCCAATGCCGCGTCCACCACGCCGGCTTCCACGGCGGACAGCGCTTCACGCAGGCTGGGCAGGTCCACCACCTGCAGGTGGGGGTGGTAGGCGCCCAGCCATTCGGCCAGGCGGGTGCCGCGAACCACCGCCACCCGGCGCAGGTGTGCGAACTCCGGCGGGTGCGCCTGGGCGTGGCGGCTGGCCATCAGGGTCTGGCCGCGGTAATACGCCGGTGATGCGGCCAACGCCGTGCACGGCGCGTTGTCCAGCGGCCCCAGCAGCAGCATCAGATCGGCGCGCCCGTCGCAGATCGCCTGCAGCGCGGCGGTGGCCGATTCCACCGGCTGCTCGCGGAATTCCAGTCCGGCCTGTTCGGCGACCAGCTGCGCATAGCCGGTGATCAGGTTGGTGTCGCGCGCCGCGCGGTTGTGGTTGGCGAGCAGGCCATGCTGGGAGGGGTCGGCAGCCACCCGGACCAGCCGCGGTTCGGCACTGCTGCCCGCGGTGACAGGCAGCAGCAGGCCGACCAGCACCCCGGTCAAGGCGCCGGCCCAGGTCCAGTTGCCGCTCACCACACCGCCAGCTGGTGGCGAAGGGTGAACAGGTCGCGGTCGGTGCGCAGGCCGAGCTTGCGGAACGCCGCGTGCTTCTGGGTGCTGATGGTCTTGATGCTGCGGTTGCGCTGCAGGGCAATGTCGGTCACGGTCATGCCGCTCAGGCACAGCTGCAGCACTTCGCGCTCGCTCTGCGACAACCGGTGTTCGGCGTGTTCGTCGCGGTAGTTGACCGGTACATGGGTGTGCCCGGCCGCCACGCGGGTGACCGCGCGCGCCAGCGCCTCCAGTGTCTCGCCCTTGGAGACCACGCCCGCGGCGCCGGCGGCCATGGTGTTGGAGATCATCACGTGATGTACGTTGGCCGAGAACATCAACACCCGCACGCGCGGGAACCGGCGTCGCAGCATGCGCAGCAGCTCCATGCCCTGCAGGTCGCCTTCGCCCAGCGTGTAGTCCACCACCGCCACGTCCACCGGGTGGTGTTGCAAGGTGCTGATCAGGGAGCTGGTGTGGGCGTGGTTGCCGACCACATGGAAGCGAGGGTCGGTGGACAGGTGTACATAACTGCCATGCCGGACCACATCGTGGTCATCCAGCAGGGCGATGTTGAGTACGGACGGCAGCAGCGGTCCATATGCGGGGCCTGGATGGCGTCGAGACAAAGGAGGCACGCAATCGTGGGATTTGCGCCATTCTTACCGCTTCAACGCGCAGCGGAGATAGTCTGATGTCAGATTAGGACTATTCCTATGCTCGGTACGAGAGGTGCGTCACTCTCTGCGCGCATCCGCGTCACCGTTTTTCGCGATCGAGCAGTCGCGCGAACTGCGACGCCAGATCCACAACCAGCGGATCGGCATTGTCACGGTGCAGCATCGCAATTTCGATGCCGTCCATGGGCGGCAGGCCTTGTCGCGCCGTGAGCGCGCGGTGTTCGCGGGTCATGGCACGCGCTGGCAGCAGGCTGATGCCCATGCCGTCGGCCACCGCGCCCTGGATGCCACTGAGGCTGGAGCTGGTGAAGCCGATCCGCCAGCGCCGGCCCATGCTTTCCACGGCAGCGATCAACTCATCGCGATACAGCCCGCGCGGCGGAAACGTCACCAGCGGAATCGGGTCCATGCCGATGCAGGGGCTGCGTGCACTGTCCACCCAGCGCATCGGCTCATGCCAGCAGGCCACGCCCTGGCGGCTGTTGCGGCGCTGTTTGACCAGCACCAGGTCCAGCTCGCCGTGGTCGTAGGCGTTGGCGAGGTCGCGGCTGAGGCCGCTGGTGACTTCCAGCTTCACCTGCCGGTGGCGGCGGGTGAAGCGGCCCAGCAGGGCAGTGGTGCGGGGGCTGACAAAGTCTTCGGGCACGCCCAGCCGGACGGTCACCGCCACCGTGGCGCCGGCCAGTGCTTCGCCCATCTGGTCGTTCAGGGCCAGCATCTGGCGCGCGATGCCGAGCAGCGTCTGCCCGGCATCGGTGGGGTGCACATCGCGGTTGCCGCGCACCAGCAGCGGGTGCCCGGCCAACTGCTCCAGCCGCCGGATCTTCTGGCTGATGGTGGACTGGGTGGAATGCAGGCGCGTGGCGGCGGTGGTGAAGCTGCCGCAGTCGGCCACCATCACCATCGCCCGCAGCAGGTCCAGTTCGAACAGGGTGCGATTCGATTGTGCACTGGGCGGCATGGCGGTATCCAGAAAGCGAATGGTGCCTGTTCTAGCATGCACGCGGGTGCCTAGCCAGCGGCGGGCCCGCTGCGTGCAAGGCTGCGCGCCACGCGATCGCCAGCGGCCTGCATCATCGCGTGCAGCGCAGGCGGGCCCAGCACCTCGAATTCGAGCTCCAGCGCGAGCAGCCAGTACACCACCGCGCCCTGCGGGTGCGCGCCACACCGCAGCAGGCAGCGCTGTGCATCCACCGCTTCGAGCATGCCCGCCGAGGCCGGTATGCGTTCGCGCACGATGTCGATGGGCGCGTGCAGGATCACCCGCGCTTCGTCTCCGTAGGGCCCCAGCGACAGCGACTGGCTCACGAACGCGCGCAGGTCGCCATTGGCGGGCGAGGGGCGCGGGCGGAAGTGCGCGCCCACCTCTGCCGCACTGGTCATGCGGTCGATGCGGAAGGTGCGCCAATCCACGCGCAGCGTGTCCCAGGCCACCAGGTACCAGCGCCGTTCGGCATGCACCACGCCCTGCGGCTCCACCAGCCGCTGGCTGGGCTGTCCCTGGCGGTCGGCATAGTCGAAGCGAAGCTGCAGCTGGTCGCGGCAGGCGCCGGCCAGGGTGGCCAGCAGCCCGGCATCGACCATGGGCCCGGCCTGGTCGATCGGCAGGATCGCGGTACGTAATGCATCCAGCCGGCGGCGCAGCCGGGCGGGCATCACCTGTTCCAGTTTGACCAGTGCGGTGATGGCGGTCTGCTCGATGCCGCTGATGGTGCCGGTCACTGCAGTGCGCAGGGCCAGCGCAGCGGCCAACGCTTCTTCATCGTCGAGCAGCAGCGGCGGCAATGCGCGCCCGGCGCGGAACGCGTAGCCGCCGGCCACGCCACTGCTGGCCTGGATCGGGTAGCCCAGCTCGCGCAGGCGGTCGATGTCGCGGCGCAGCGTGCGCGGATGCACGCCGATATCCGCGGCCAGTGTGTTGCCCGGCCAATGCGGCCGGGATTGCAGCAGCGAGAGCAGGCGCAGCAGTCGAGCGGAGGTGGTCAGCATGGGCGGCAGCATCGCGCCTGTCGAGGACAGGATCTGTCCGCAATGGTGGCTAGCCTGTGGCCACGGTGCAAGGCCCCCTGGCGGCGCACCTTTCCACACCGACAACCCACAAGGAGTTCCACATGTCCGTCGTCTTCTATTGGCATCCCATGTCCAGTGCCACCCCCGTCGCCTGCGCGCTTGCCGAACTGGGGGTTGCCCATGACCGGGTGCGGATCGACATCCGGAATGGCGAGCAGCGCACCCCGGAGTACCTGGCGATCAATCCCAACGGCAAGGTGCCGTGCCTGGTGGTGGATGGCACGCCGATCTTCGAGGGCCTGGCCATCCATCTGTGGCTGGGTGACCGCTTCGGCGTGGCGCGCGGGCTGTGGCCGGCGGCCGACACCCCGGAGCGGCTGCAGGCGTTGTCGTGGTGCGCGTGGGCCTATGTGACCTACGCGGCGATGATCAACCGGCTGATGCTGGCCACCCGCGAAGGCCCGCTGCGCGACACTGTGCAGGCCGCCGCCGCAGGGCAGGGCGCGGCCGAGCTGCTGGGATTGCTGGAAGATCGCCTGGGATCGCAGCCCTGGATGCTGGGCGGCGATTACTCGCTGGTGGACCTGGTGGTGGCGCAGGTGGTCGGTTATGGCACCTACGTCGGTGCCGGCGTGGACGCGTATCCCGCCGTGGCGGCCTGGTTGGCGCAGGTGCAGGCGCGTCCGGCCATGCAGGGCGAGGTCTGAGCGCATTCGATTCCGTAATGCGCGTCATGACGAAATTTAACTGGTGAATGGATGCCTTCGCGCCGTATGGTGCGGAGGTACTCCTTTTTGCCACGTTGCCATGAAACCCATTGTGCTGTCTGCCTTCCCGGTGCTGCTTGCACTGGCGCCCTGCGTCCTCGCCGCCGAACAGGCCGACCTGATCATCCGGCATGCCACCGTGGTGGATGTCGAACATGCCACCACCCATGCCGACCAGGCGGTGGTGGTACGCGGCAATGACATCGTCGCCGTGGGTGACGACCGCAGCATTGCCAAGGCCTGGAAGGCGCCGCAGCGCATCGATGGCAACGGCCGCTTCCTGATTCCGGGCCTGTGGGACATGCATGTGCATTTCGGCGGCGGACCGGAGCTGGTCGAAGAGAACAAGGCGCTGCTGCCGCTGTACATCGCCCATGGCATCACCACCATCCGCGATTGTTCCGGCGACCTGCCCACGCAGGTGCTGCAGTGGCGCGGCCAGATTGCCGACGGCAGCCTGGAAGGCCCGCAGCTGTTCAGCTCGGGCGCCAAGATCGAAGGCATCAAGCCGGTCTGGAAGGGAACGCTGGAGGTCGGCAGCCAGGCCGACCTCGATGCCGCGCTGGCCCAGCTCAAGCGCGACCGCGTCGACTTCGTCAAGATCACCGACAGCACCCTGACCCCGCCCCTGTTCCTGGCGGCAGTGCGTGGCGCCCGTGCCAATGGCCTGCGCGCGTCCGGGCACATCCCGATGGCGCTGACCGTGCAGCAGGCGGTGGATGCCGGCATCAGCTCGATCGAGCATCTGGACTACGCCTACAAGGCCGGGGTCAAGGACGAGGCGGCCATTGCCGCCGATTTCGCCGCCAAGCGCATCGATCGCGCCGAGGCCAATCGCCGGCTTGATGCCGGCTTTGATCGTGACACTGCCATGGCCGCCTACCGTGGCTTTGCGGCGAAGGGCGTGTATGTCACGCCCACCCTCAACGGCGGCCGCATCCTCGACTTCCTGGACCAGGATGACCACGCCAACGATCCGTACCTGGCCTACATTGGCCCGAAGCTGCAGGCGACTTACCAGTGGCGGGTGGAACGTGCTGCCAAGGCGGGTCCAGAGCAGATCGCCGAGCGCCACCAGCAGTACCACCAGGTGGCGGCCGTGCTGCCGATGCTGCAGCAGGCGGGCGTGACCGTCATGGCCGGCACCGATGCGGGGTTCCTCAATTCCTTCAACTATCCCGGTATCGGCCTGCATGACGAGCTGGCCCTGTTCGTCAAGGAAGGCCTGACTCCCGCGCAGGCGCTGTCGTCGGCAACCCGTGCGGGTCCGTCGTGGTTCGGTACGCTGGACCGCTACGGCGGCATCGCCGAAGGCAAGGCCGCCGACCTGGTGCTGCTGGATGCCAACCCGCTGCAGGATATCCAGGCCACGCGCGCGATCAACACCGTGGTGCTGCGTGGCCACGTGTATGACCGCAAGGCGCTGGATGCGTTGCTGGCGCAGACACGGGCCAAGGTCGCCAAGTGGCAGCAGGACGCTGCCCAGTAGCGATATGCGCGCAGCAGAGTGAAGAGAAGCAGCAGGCGCCCCGCTCAACAGCGGGGCGTTTTCGTTTGAGCGCCGCTACAACAAATTGCAGTAGCGCATTGAGGAATATTGAATGTGGCGCGGCGTAGCAGAACTTTAAGCTGCCCCCATTCAACGCGGCGATGCATTCGCACGCATCTGTTGGTCATTCCAATCGCGGTTGCAATTTATTTCAGGGTGTCTTGCAACGAGTTGCATAGGGCGACAGGAGGCGGCTGCCTATGCTTCGCCTTCGATTCGAGACGGTTATGACAACCGGCTTTCGTGATCGACCCTTCAATAACAGGAGTCCCTTCGATGAAGCGTCTGACGACCGCGCTGGCGACAGCAATGGCCATGGTGATGACGGCATCGCCTCATCCGGCCCAGGCTGCCGCTCCAAGCATCCATGTGGGGGCGATGTACGAATATGCCGAGCCGGGCAAGGGGGCGCTGCTGAAGCGCGTGCGCAACACCGGCGATGCCACGGCGTTCGTCCGTGTGCAGATCAGCGAAGTGCGCTACGCCGCGGACGGCACCCATCAGGAGATTCCGGTGGATACCTCCGGCACCGCTGCCGCCGCCGGGCTGATTGCCAGCCCGTCGCGGTTGATCGTGCCGGCGCAGGGCCAACAGGCCACGCGCCTGCTGGTGCAGGGGGATCGCAGCACCGAACGCTACTACCGCGTGCGTTTCGTGCCGGTGCTGCCACAGTCCGAAGACGAATTCGCGCTGACCGACGCGCAGCGTGATGACTACCGCAACGAGCTCTCGGCCGGCGTCAACGTATTGACCGGCTATGGCGTGTTCGTGATCGTGCATCCCGACCAGCCCCGCTACGACGTGCAGACCGAAACGCACGACAGCCACGTGCAGCTGCGCAATGCCGGCAATACCACGGTGGTGCTCGACGACATCCGCCAGTGCAGTGCGCAGGACAACGCGGGCAAGTGCTCCCCGTCGCGCAAGGTGCACCTGCTGCCCGGGCGGACCGAACGCTTCGCTCGCAGTGCCGGGCATCTGCACCGCTTCCAGATCGTTGAGGGGGACAGCCGCAAGGACGTCCTGCTCACCCGCTAGGTTCCGCCCGGAACCGCCGTCCCGTCGCCGGACTCCAGGCGACACCTTTCCGTTGGAGATGCAGGAAAAATGAACCTCAAGACCACCGTCCTGGCCGCTGCGGCTGCCCTGATCCTGACCCCGGCTGTCGCCATGGCCGCCACCGAGCAGTTCCCCATCCAGGTGACGGTTGAAGCCACGGTGCCGTCCGCCACCGGCCTGCAGATCTCGCCGGTCGGCGACTGGGCTGGCCAGACCCAGAACATGCGCTGGAACATCGCGACCCAGCGCCTGGATCCGATCCTGCAGCAGGTCGACATGAAGAGCGGCCTGGGCGCCATCAACGCCTACCTGACCACCGAAGCCATGCTGACCAGCGCCGGCAACGCGATCGACCTGACCGTGGCCGTTGCCGGCCAGGACCTGCAGGTCGGTGCCGCCAACGCGGTTGAAGTGGCCACCGCGACCGAAGCCGCCGCGAGCAAGCGCGCTGCGGTTGCCATCACCGCCGCTGCGCCGGCCGGCGAGAGCTACGTGCAGGGCACCTACCAAGGCAACGTTTTCATGATGTTCGAGAGCGGCACCCCGTAATCGCGCAGCTGCGCATGTTTCACCCCGGCAGCTCCGGCTGCCAAAGGAGGGGCGCGCTCGCGCCCCTTCTTCATGCACAGGAATGACCATGTCACCGCGTCTGCTTCCCCTCGCCACCGCCGTCATGCTCCATTGCAGCGTTGCAGCAGTGCAGGCTGCGCCTGCGGCCCTGGAAAGCCTCACCCTGCTTGACCAGGCAGGGGGGCTGCCCGATGACTTCCGTGACCATTTCTTCGACGTACCCCTGGTGGTACGGGTCGAACGCGATGGTCAGTACCTGGGCGATGCCCGTGCGGTGCTGACCCGCGACAATACCTTGTCGCTGTTGGAGTTTACCGACAGCCACGACAGCACCGAACCGGCCGCCGAACGCGAGCGCTGGTTGAAGGCGTTGGCTGCACCGCGTCCGTTGGGCGCCTGCGAACAGGCCTGCAATGACAGCCTGGTGCGGCTTCACTACAGCCTGGAGAGCTCGCTGCTTTCCATCGCCACCGAGAACGGTGGGCGCGCCGCCACGCAGCAGCGCCACCTCGCGCTGCCTGAAGACGGCAGTCGCGGCCTGATCCTGCGCCACCAGCTCAACGCCTATGCAGGGCAGGGCGTGGCGACGGCCGGCCGCTACGCGCTCGACGCACAGGGCAGCCTGGGACACTGGACGCTGGTCGGCAACTACCAGGTCGACCGCAGCAGCGATGAACCCGGGCAGCTGCGCCAGTCGGTACAGAGCCTTTACGCGCAACGCGAATTCCGCGACAACTTCCTGCGCGTGGGTTACTTCCTGCCCAACTTCCAGGGCGTCACCCGCCAGCCGCATGCGCCCGGCTCGTTCAGCCACACCACCGTGGGCATGATGGCCGGCTCATCGGACAGCCTGGCCATTGATTCGCGCGCACCGAGCCTGTATCCGGTGTACGTGACCGCCAACCGCGAGGGCACCGTGGAGGTGTTCCGCGACGGCAGCCTGATCCAGACCCAGCCATTGCAGCCGGGCCTGCAGGAGCTGGATACCCGTCGCCTGCCGGGCGGCATCTACGAGGTCGAACTGCGGGTCATCGAGGAGGGACGCGAAAGCTCGCGTGAAACCACGGTGATCCACAAGCCGGGCAACTGGCGCGACCCGAGCCGCCGCTGGCGCTACAGCACGTTCGCCGGTGTCCAGCACAGCCTGCTGGACACCTTGGAGGACCCCAATGCCGGCGCCTTCGCCGCTGGCGGCATCGTCAATTACCTGGCCCATCCGCGTGCGATCCTCGGCCTGTCTGCCCAGCACCTGGATGGCGGGAATGCCGTCGCTGGATCGCTGGACTGGCAGGTCAACGACCGTGCCAACATCCATACCAACGCCTACAGCGGCGACCACGGCAATGGCGTCGATCTCCAAGGCATGTGGCGCCATGGCAAAGGCACCGTGATCGCCTCGCACAACCGCAGCTGGCAGGAGCGTCGCCGCCCTGGTGACGACGCCTACCCGCCGTTGCCGCCCGGTGCCGAGCTGCCGCAGACCCGCTCGGGCTGGCTGCAGACCAGTGCGCTGAGCATGAACCATCGCCTGGGTGACAGCAGCTACGTTGCCGCGCGCATGTCGCATCACAGGGGCACCAGCAACGGCGTTGGGCTCGACCTGTCCTTCAGCCGTCGCCAGACCCTGTTCGGCAGCGACGCAACCTGGCGCGCTGCGGTGTTCGACCGCCCGGCCAGTGCCAGCAGCGGCACGCGCCGCAACCGTGGTGTCGACTTCACCCTGAACATCGCGCTGGGCCAGGAGGGGCGTCGCTACAGCGGCAGCCTTGGCAGCCGCACCGCCACCGATGGCGGGCGCAGCCTGTACGCCAGCGCGGGGGTACAGCAGACCTATGAAGAGGGTCTGCTGCGCAGTGTTGCCGGCCAGGCCACGCTGGACAGCGATGGGCTGGGCCTGAGCAGCAACGCGCAGTTCGAGCATCCTGCACTGCGCGGCGACGTGCATGCGCAGCGCTCGTCGCTGGGCGGCACCGTCAGTGGCGGCCTGAACCTGGAAAGCACCTTGGCCATGGGCGGCGGCAAGCTTGCCATCGCCGGTGCGGGGCAGGTCGGCAGTGTCGATACCGGCATGATCGTGGACGTGAGCTCCGAGCTGCCCGATGTGGAGCTGCGCGCATACGACAGCCGCGGTGGCTCCTACGCGCTCCACCCTGGCCGCAACTTCCTGCCGGTCACTGCGTATCGCACCGGCGCCCTGCAGGTCGACTTCCATGGGCGCGCCGCGCCGGCTGCGAGCATCCAGCCGGCCACGCTGGACTATCACCTCAACAAGGGAGGCGTGGCCTACGGCAAGGTGGACGTGCTCAGCACCTTCACCGTGATGGGCCATCTCAAGGATACCGCCGGGCAGCCGCTGGCCGGCGCCCACGTCATCAACCATGCCGGGCGCAGCGTGGCGGAGGCCGATGGCTTCTTCGCGCTGGAGATGAGTGCCAGGGTGCCGAGCCTGGAAGTCCGCCACCCCAGGGTGACCGGCTGCACCTTTGCGCTGGACGGCACGACCACCCGCCCGCAGGGCGACACGTGGATGGCCGGCATCCTCACGTGCCCATCGACCTCCCCTGGACATGCGCAGTCGTCGTCGGCTGCACCCGCTGCAGGAGCAATGCCGTGATGTTTGAACGTTCCCCCTCCAACTTGCTGCGTGGCGTGCGTCGCACGGCGGCAGCCATTGCGTTGGCTGCCGCTGCTGCTGGCGCCCATGCCGCCGACATCTACATCACCGCGGAGTTCAAGCCGGACATCAATGACCCCAACAAGCGGGAGTTCGTCAACACGACGCCGTGGTCGGGGGTGTGCAACAGCGTGCACCTGCAGGCATGCATCGACAACGACTGGTGGAGCATCGACACCAAGGTGCGGGGCACCAAGCAGGGCGTGCGCACGAACGATTATGGGCGTGACAGCTTCTACATCGGCATGCCGGGGCCGCGTACCGTAACGGTCACCTCCGACGATGGAACGCATACGTTCGATCTGGGGGTGAAGATCATTGGCGCTGCGCTGCGCCTGGTCGACCAGGATGGCGACGGGCCCACCGAGCCTGCCTCCACGGGCGCCGCCAGGAACTGCAACCGGGCGTTGAGCAACACCAATGCAAACAACCGGAGCGTCATGCGCCTGTGGCTGCGCCAGGACCGGGGCGACGGCGTGCTGGCCTGCGCGCTGCACTGGCTGCATACGAACAACTACGCCATCGCCGAGTTCGACTTCACCTACCAATTGACCACCCCTGCACCGTTGGCCATGCGCAGCGGGGTTTACACCGGAATGACCTCGTTCCGCGTGGGCGGTACGGGCGAGGGTGCCGACTTCGACTTGGGCAACGGCGTTGAGTTGGATGACAATATCGTCAACGTGCACTTCCAGCTGGAGGTCCAGCATGCGTTCCAGCTGGAGGTTCCGGCAGGGAGCGATCGCGCCGTGCTTGCCCCTCGCGGCGGGTGGACGCAGTGGACGGACCATGGGATCGTGCCCAAGGCGCTGGAGCGCGAGCTTCCCTTCAGCATCAGCAGCTCCGGGCAGTTCAGCGTCTCGCTGCAGTGCCAGCACGCGCGCCTGGATGGCCGCTGTGCGATCCGCAACGAAACCGTGGATGCCCCAGACGCGGCCCTCGATATCCAGCTGACCCTGCCAGGTTTCCGCGATGCATCGTCGGGGGCAGAGGCGGTTGGCATTGCGTTGACCACCACGATGACGCCACCTGTGATGACCGCCGAGAGTTTCATCATCCGCCGCCCCTCCAGACTGCATTTTGCCGTCAATGGCGAGGCGGTGGGAACGATGCTGGACCATCCCGGCAGCCGGTATCGCGGTGACGTGACGGTGATCTTCGATGCGGATCCCTGATCCATGCGGAGTGCGACAACAGCGTGACGGCACACAGGTTCAGTTCTGAACTGTTTACGTACATGCGTTTTCCGTTGACGCGCGGCATCGTCAGCGCACGCGGCGGTAACGCGGCGGTCCCTACTGTTGGTTTACCGGCATCGCTTTCGACGCCGTCTACCGGAGAAGCATGATGGGTAACCAACAGAATCCGCAGCAGGGCCAGCAGAATCCGCAGCAGGGCCAGCAGAACCAGCAGAACCAGAAGGACCAGCAGCGCCAGGGCCAGCAGCAACAGCAGGACCAGAACCAGAAGGGCGAGCGCAACCAGCAGGGCGGCCAGCAGGAAGAAGAAGAATAAGCTGCTGCAGCAACGCTATGACCGGAGTCCGGCCTTTGGGCCGGACTTTCCGTTTGTTGGGTCACGACCAACGGTCGTGACCTACCGTCAAAGGGTTTTGACGAAGCAAGTGATACCCATTCGCATTTCGGTTACACTGGGGCGATCGTCTTGCCCTGGGTCTTGCCCTCCGTGTTTTCCCGTCTGATTTCCGATTTCTCTCCGTGGTTGCGCAACGCTGGCGTTGCCGCAGTACTGGGCGTGGTCGCGATGGCGCCGGTTGCCGCCCAGCAACGCAACCCGTTGCAGAAGGTCGGCGAGACCGTACTGGACCAACCGCCGCAGAGCTATCGGTTCGAGCGTTTCGTGATCGAAAGTGGCGAGCCTGCGCGGCGCTGGCGCGTCAACGTCGGCGTGCCTGTGCGCAAGGCAGACGCGCCTGCGCCGGTGCTGTACATGCTGGATGGCAACGCAGCGGCCATGGTGTTCGACCAGGCGATGCTGAGCGACCTGGCCGCACATGCCGCGCCGGTGCTGGTGTTCATCGGTTACGACAACGACCTCCGCATTGATTCACCCGCCCGCACGCTCGACTACACCGCGTGGGTGGATACGGCCGATGATGAGAACGGCACGTCCCAGTCCAGCGGCGGCGGCGCCAAGGCGTTCCTGGAGGTCATCCAAAGGCGGATCAAGCCCGAGGTGGAGCGCCGCGCCCGGGTGGACACGCAGCAGCAATCGCTCTGGGGCCACTCGTTGGGCGGGCTGTTCGTGCTCAGCACGCTGTACACCCAGCCGACCGCATTCCAGCAGTACGTGAGCGCCAGCCCCTCCTTGTGGTGGAGCCAGGGCGCGCCGCAGGGCGCGATGGAGCAGGACTTCATCGCGCACCCCGCGCCGGCGAAGCTGTGGCTGATGCTCGGCGGCGACGAGCGCAGCGGCAACCGCGGCGTGCGTGACATGAGCAACCCGCGCGTGGTGGCGCACCTGCGCCGCATCGCCGGTGCCACCCCTGATGCCGCGCATGCGCTGAGCGGGCGCTTGGCCAAGGTGCCCGGGCTGCAGGTGACGTACCGCGAATTTCCCGGCCTTGGCCACGGCCCGATGCTGCCGGCTTCGCTGAAAGCCACGCTGGCGGCGCTGTACGGCGTGGCCGACAAGAGCGCCGATTGATTTTTCCTTACCCAGGCTGCGCCGATCCGGCCCTGCCAAGGCAACCCTTGTGACACGCGCCGCTGGCGCGCCCCTACAGAAGGAGTCTGCTATGTCCCGATTGATTTCCCTCCCGCGCGTTGCGGCGTTGGCCCTGGCCTTGTCGCTGCCCACCGGCGCGGTGTCCGCACAGCCGGTGTTCGATGCGCCGGCCAACGGCTTCCGTGGCAAGGTCAGCGCCCGCAACGAGAACGTGATTCCCGGCAGCACCGCTGAAGTGACCGGGCGCGCGTTCGTACCCGGCCAGCAGGTGACGCTGCTGCGCGGCGAGACCGTGCTCAACGCCACGCCGGTGGTGGTGGACGAACAGGGCAACTTCAAGGCCAGCGTGCAGATCCCGGCCGACGCCGTGCCCGGCCAGCACCCGGTGGTGGTGCGCGCCAGCCAGCCGGCTGCTGCGACCGTGGTGGCCCTGCGGGTGTCGCCGAACCTGCCGCTGAGCGGCCAGCAGGCATTCCAGCAGAGTTCCGGCAAGCTGGTGCAGGGGCTGTACCAGAGCGCCTACAGCGCGGGCAGCAACGCGCTGTTCGTGACCTCGGCGGTGGGCCGCCCGCCGGTGACCCAGTCGCAGCTGCTAAAGGTGGACCCGAAGACGCTGAAGGTGCTCAAGGCGATCACCCCGGCGCAGGTGCCCGATGCCAAGGGCGGCAGCGTGTTTGCGGTGTATGGCGTGGGCGTGGACGATGCCAACGGCAACGTGTGGGTCAGCAACACCCGCCAGGACACGGTGGCGGTGTACCGCCAGTCGGATCTGTCACTGGTGCACCAGTTCCCGGTGGGCGCGGTGCCGCATGCGCGTGACGTGGTGGTGGATGCCAAGCGTGGCAAGGTGTTCGCGTCGGCGGCTGGCGAAGACCATCTGTCGGTGTTCGATGCCAGGACCTTCAAGGCGCTGGAGCCGATCACGCTGGCATCCGGCGTGGACGACGAGAAGTTCGTGCCGATGAGCCTGGTGCTGGATGAAGCCAGCGGCAAGCTGTTCACGGTGAGCATCGGGACACCGGAAGCGGCAGTGATCGACGTGGCCAGCGGCAAGGTCGAGAAGGTCATCGACCTGGGCAATTCGATCAGCGCCTCCGGCGTAGCCTTCGATGCGAAGCGCAACCGCTTGTACGTGGCCTCGCAGGGCACCGACAACCTGCTCATCGTCGACGTGGCCAGTGGCAAGGTCCTGCACGATGTGCCGGTGGGCGCGGGCGCGCTGAACGTGGCGTTCGAACCGGTGTCCGGCCTGGCCTACGTCACCAATCGTGGTGCCGGCACGGTGACCGTGGTGGATGGCGACGGCAAGGTGGTCGGCAACCTGGACGGCGGCACGTTCCCGAACCACGTCCGCGAAGACGGCAAGGGCAACGTGTTCGCGGTCAACAAGTCGCGCGGTGCGGAAGACCCGAAGGGCGACCGCATCACCCGCATCACCCCGACCCGCCGCTGATGCATTCCGCGCGCGGGGCTGCGGTCCTGCGCGCACCTGACGGAGTAATGACATGTCCAGTTCCCTGACCGCGCGCCGGCATCTGCTGGTGCTGGCCTTGGCAGCCGCACTGACTGCCTGCGGTGGCAATCCCGCGGAAACGGCAGCGCCTGCGGCGGCCGCGCCGAAGGCGGCCGACGCCGCAAACGCATCATCGCCTGCCGCGCTGCCGCAGGGCTGGCTGCACCTGGCCGGCGCCAATGTGCCCTCCAGCACCAACCTGATCCCGGTGCTTCCGGTGACGGTGACCTCCGATGACGGCGAACAGGTCACGGTGAAAGATGCCTCGCGCATCGTGGCCGGCGGCGACGATGTCATCGCGGTGATCGAAGCGCTGGGCCTGGGCGGCCAGGTGTATGCCGCGCCGCTGCGTTCGGCCACCGAAGCAGGGCGCAAGGTGCCCAAGCAGTTCCTGTTCAACCGCACCACCGGCGTGGAAGGCGTGCTGAGCCTGGAAGGGACGCTGTTCCTGGGCAACAGCCTGCGCCGGCATACCGAGCTGGCGAAGAAGCTGCGCGGTGCCGGTGAGGCGGCCGTGGTGATCGATGACCTGCAGCCGGCGCCGGACAAGGTGCGCAAGGTGGCGGCCGCGCTGGGCGTGGCCGAGGCCGGCAACGCGCTGGCAGCGCAGGTACAGGCGCAACTGGAGGAAGCCGCCGCGATCGCGGCGAGCAGCAAGGTGCACCCGCGGGTGATCCATCTTTCCGCGACCGGGGCTGGCGGCGCGCCGACCGTGGCGGGCGCCGACAGTGCCTCGGGCAAGCTGATCGGGTTGGCCGGTGGCGTGAACATCGGCACCGAAGCGGGGGTGGCCAACTATTCCGCGCTGAGCAATGAAGGCGTGGTGGCCGCAGCGCCGGAGGTCATCCTGGTGACCGAAAACGATCTGCAGCTGTTCGGGGGCGAGGCGGGCCTGTGGAAGGCCTACCCGACGTTGAAACAGACCCCGGCCGGCGCGGCCAACCGGGTGTGGGTGATGCCGGACGTGCAGTTGAAGGCGGCCAGCGTGGGCTCCGGCAGCGGTGCGGTGGCCTTGGCCAAGGCGCTGGCGGCACTGCCGTCGCCGTGAGCCGGGCGCTGTGATGGAACGCGCTACGCGTAGACGTGCAGGCGGATGGGTGCTGGCGATGATGGCGCTGGCCCTGCTCGGTGCGATCCTGGCTTCGTTCGCGGTCGGGCCGTTGCGCCTGCCACCGCTGGAGGTGGTGCAGGCGGTGGCGGTCAAGCTGGGCATGCTCGACCCCGCGCAGGTCAGCCAGCGCGACATGGCGGTGGTCTGGAACCTGCGCATTCCGCGTGCGCTGCTGGGCGCGCTGGTGGGGGCATCACTGGCGATGGCCGGGGCCAGCCTGCAGGGGCTGTTCGGCAATCCACTGGCCGATCCGGGCATCGTGGGGGTGACCCAGGGCGCGGCGCTGGGCGCGGTGGCGGCCATCGTGCTGGGCGCCGGCAGCCTGGGCGGCTGGACGCTGCCGCTGGCGGCCTTTGCCGGGGGTGCGGCGGCGATCAGCCTCACCTATGCGCTGGCGCGGCCCGGGCGTAACACGGGCACGGCGACCTTGCTGCTGGTAGGCATTGCGATGGCGGCGTTCTGTTCGGCGGCGATCGGGTTCCTGACCTACATCGCCAGCGAAAGCGAGCTGCAGTCGCTGGTGTTCTGGCAGATGGGCTCGCTGGCGCAGGCCGACTGGGCTGACCTGGCGGCGGCGCTGCCGGTGTTCGTGCTGGGGACGTTCGCGCTGCTGCGGCTGTCCACGCCGCTGGACATGCTGGCGCTGGGGGAGCGCCAGGCGCAGCACCTGGGTCTGGACGTGAAGCGCACGCGGCTGAAGCTGATTGCGTTCAGCGCGCTGCTGGTGGGTGCGGCCGTGGCATTCGCCGGTTCCATCGGCTTCGTGGGGCTGGTGGTGCCGCACGTGGTGCGCATGCTGGTGGGCCCCGGGCACCGCTGGTTGCTGCCGGTGTCGGCGGTGACCGGTGCGGTGTTGATCGTGGTCGCCGATACCACCGCACGTACGCTGGACCCGCCCGCGGAGATTCCGCTGGGCTTGTTCTCGGCAGCATTGGGTGCACCGTTCTTCCTGTGGCTGGTGCTGCACCAGCGCCGGAGTGGCACGGTATGAGCGCGCCGTTCCTGCAACTGGATGGCGTGGGCGTTCGTTTCGGTGAGCGGTCCATCCTGCACGACATCCACCTGGGGTTCGTGCCGGGCACGGTGACCGCGCTGGTCGGGCCGAACGGGGCGGGCAAGTCGACGCTGCTGGCGGTGGCCAGTGGCGACGTCGAGGCCGATGCCGGGCAGGTGATCCTGCACGACAAGCCGATCGCGCACTGGAAGGCGATGGCGCTGGCGCGCGAGCGGGCGGTGATGCCGCAGGACCATGCAGTGCGCTTTGCGTTCACGGTGGACGAGGTGGTGGCGATGGGGCGGTTGCCGCACCCGGCCGATGCGTTGCGCGATGCGGCGCGGGTGGAACAGTCGCTGGGCCAGGCCGAGATGGTGGGGTTGCGGCGGCGCGAGGTGCAGACGTTGTCCGGCGGTGAGGCGGCGCGGGCCACGTTCGCGCGGGTGCTCACCCAGGACACGCCGCTGCTGCTGCTCGATGAGCCGACCGCGGCGCTGGACCTCCGGCACCAGGAGCGGACGCTGCGTGCGGTGCGGCAGCTGGCCGACAGCGGCGCATGCGTGATCATCGTGCTGCACGACCTGAACCTGGCGGCGGGGTATGCCGACCGGATCGTGCTGCTGGAGCAGGGCAGGGTGGCGGCTGATGGAACGCCGGACCAGGTGCTGACGCGCGAGCACATCGAGCGGGTATACCAGCAGCCGGTGCTGGTGCTGCGGCACCCGCAACGCGATGTGCCGCTGGTGGTCGTCGCCGATCCTTCCGTGTAGCGCTACGCCCTGCGCGGCTGGGATTACCAGCCAAACGTCGCCGTAGCCATCACGGTACGCCCGCTGCCGTAATAGCAGGACGACACGCCGGTGCAGGTAGACACATACCGCTTGTCCGCCAGGTTGCTGGCGTTGAGCGCGAGCTGCACGTGCGTGTTGCCATGCTGGCCCAGGTCATAGCGCAGCGCAGCGTCGAACAGGGTGTAGGACGGAATGCGGTACAGGTTGGCGCTGTCGCCGTAGCTCACGCCGTTGTAGCGCGCGCCAGCCGCCAGGCTCACGCCACGCAGCGCACCGGCCTGGAAGGTGTAGTCGGCCCAGAATGAAGCGCTGTAGTCGGGCACCATGGCCAGCTGCTTGCCCTTGTAGGCCGCTGACGTCAGCATTTCCGAGTCCATCCGCGAGGCCGCACCGATCAGGCTCAGCCCCTCGATCGGCGTGATGCGGCCTTCCAGTTCGATGCCGCGCACGCGGCCTTCGTCGCCCTGGATCGAGCAGACCGCCGTGCCCGTAGCGCCGCAGTTGCGGTGGCTGGCCACGGGGTCATCGACAATCATGTCCTGCTGGCGCAGGTCGTACACGGCCAGGGTGACCAGCCCATCGACGCTGGCCGGCTGGTACTTCAGACCGGCTTCCCATTGCGAGCCGGTCACCGGGTCGAACGCGGTCTGGGTGAAGCTGTCCAATGGCGACTTGTTGGAGGGCTGGAACGATTCGGCATAGCTGACATACGGGGTCAGACCGCTGTCGAACACATACAGCACGCCGGCACGACCGGTGAACGCTTCGTTCTTGATCACGTTGTGCGCACCCGGTTGCGAGATGCCGGTGGCGATGTTGCGCGTGGCGCTCAGCGTGTCGTCCTTGGTCCAGTCATACCGGCCGCCCAGGGTCAGGCGCCAGTGGCCGGCGGCCAGCTGGTCCTGCAGGTACACGCCGCTCTGCCGGTTGATGCCGGCGGTGGGTGTTTCGGTGGTGACGGTGGGCTGGTAGGGGTAGTAAACGGGATCGAAGATGTCGATCGCGCGCGGGTTGGTCATCGCGCTGCGCACGCCTTCCCAGTCTGCCCGTTGCCAATCCCAGCCGAGCAGTACGGTGTGGTCCACCGCGCCCGTGCTGAAGCGGGCCTGCAGGCGGGTATCGAAGGTGTCGCCGTCGGAATCGCCGGTGCCCTGTACGCCGCGCCGGTTCTGGGTGCGGCCATCGGCATTCAGCGCGCCGAAGGTGACCACGCCGCGGTACAGCGAATCCACATGGGTGCGGCGTGCGTTCTGGGTCAGGGTAAGGTGGTCGTTGAACTGGTGTTCGAACATCCAGCCCGCCGTCCACAGCGTGCGGTCGAAGGTATTCCAGTCCGGCTGGCCGATGAAGGTGCTGTTCTTCATGTGGCCATGGGGCGTGGCGTTGAGGGTGCCGGCCATTGGCAGGAACTGGTAGGTGGAGCCGCCGTCGTCCTTCTGGTACATGCCGAGCAGGGTGAGGCGGGTGCGTTCGGCGATCTGCCAGGTGTAGCTGGGCGCGAGGAACCAGTGCTCCTGCGCCGTGTGCTTGATCTGGGTGTCGCCATCCCGGTACAGGCCGACCAGACGCAGCAGGTGCGTGTTGTCATCGCTGCCGGTGCCGATGTCGAAGGCCGCGTTGTACTGGCCGTTGGCATCTACGCCCAGGCGCAGCAGCTGCTGCGGGTCCGGGGTGGGGGTCTTGCTGACCTGGTTGACCATGCCGCCGGGTGCGACCTGGCCGTACATCACCGCGGACGGGCCCTTGAGCACTTCCACGCGTTCCAGGTTCCAGCTGTCGAACATGCTGCGGTTCCACTGGCTGCCCTGCGGCGCGCGCATGCCGTCCAGGGTTACGTTGTTGGCCCAGCTGCCGGCATCGAACCCACGGATGCGGAAGTCGTCCACGCGGTTGTCGATGCCGCTGCTTTCCAGGCTAACGCCCGCTACATAGCGCATGGCGTCGTTGAGCGACTGCACGCCACGCGCATCGAGTTCGGCGCGTTCGATCACGGCGACGGACTGTGGCGTTTCCGCAATGCTGGTGGTGGTCTTCGTGGCGCCACTGGTGCTGTTGGCCGCGCGGTAGGCGTTGACCTGGACGGCATCCAGATCGGTGGCGTTCTGCGCAAAGGCGACAGGAGCGGCGGCGCTGGCGATGCAGCAGGCGAGGGCAAGCAGGTTGGGGCGCAACCGGCGGAACGAAGCGGGGGAGGGGGTCATGTACTGCCAGCGTCAGGGTCGTCGCAGAGCGACGTTGACCCGCCATTCTAAAGATTCCGACACGCAATGCAATTGCGACCTATTCGCATGTAAAAACCGGGGCGGAGGGAGTTAGTTCGCGCCAACGTAATAATCCACTCGAGATAGCCGTCAGTGTTCTATCCGTGGAAGTAAAAACCGCTTGCAACCCGTACGCAGAGGTCTAGAATTCGCCGCAGATCCTCTCAACCACCGCCATGAACTCGATGCCGCTCCTGACGTTTTTTACTCGCACCCGCGCTTTCGCGGGACGGGCGCGTCTGCCTCGCGGCTCCTCTGGCGGCTGATCGGATTCGATCACCGCAGGACCCCAGACAGAGCGCCCATTGGGCGCTTTTTTCGTTTCAGTGTTTTGTAACACCACGCATCAAGGAGAACGTGCCATGCACCAGATCGCCGAGCCCCAAACCTGGCCGCACGCCCGTTAGCCAACGGCGGCGTGCGGCTCCCTGATGTTGGCAGCAGCGAGACCCCTTTTATGAACACCCAGACCCAGAACCTCCGGCGCAACCTCGGCATCATTGCCCACATCGACGCCGGCAAGACCACGCTCACCGAACGCCTGCTGTGGAAAACCGGCGAGATCCATCGCGTCGGTGAAGTCCACGATGGCGCCGCCACCACCGACTTCTCGGCGATCGAGCGCGAGCGCGGCATCACCATCGGCGCGGCCGCCGTACAGGCGCATTGGGCGCCGCGCGGCGAACCGACCCACCACCTGACCCTGATCGACACGCCCGGGCATATCGACTTCGCCATTGAAGTCGAACGTTCGCTGCGCGTGCTCGACGGTGCGGTGGCGGTGTTCTCCGCCGTGGATGGCGTGCAACCGCAATCGGAAACCGTGTGGCACCAAGCCCGTCGCCATGGCGTGCCGCTGATCGCGTTCGTCAACAAGATGGACCGCATCGGCGCTTCGTTCGAGCGCGTGCTGGCGCAGCTGCAGGACAAGCTGCAGGCGCGGCCGTGGGCGCTCGGCTGGCCGTTGGGCGCCGAGAACGCCTTCCACGGCTGGGTTGACCTGGTCGACCGCAGCACCGTGCAGTGGGACGACGCCGGCACGCCGACCCGCACCGCGTGGACCACCGCTGAGCACAGCAAGTGGGAGCCACGGCGTGCGGAACTGGTGGAAGCGGTGGCCGACCACGACGAACTGCTGGGCGAAGCCTGGCTGGACGGAAGTGCGGTGGAACCCGCCGCGCTGCGCGCTGCGCTGCGCCGGGCTACGCTGGCCGGTGCCGGCGTGCCGGTACTGGCGGGTGCGGCGTTCAAGAGCAAGGGCATTGAAACCCTGCTCGATGCCATCGTGGACTACCTGCCCGCGCCGGAAGACCGGCCGGCCGTGGTGGCCACGGAGGAAGCGGGCGAGGTCAGCCTGCCGCCGGATCCGAATGGGCCGCTGGCGGCGCTGCTGTTCAAGATCACGCACCAGCACCATGGCGCATTGAGCTTCGTGCGGGTGTACTCGGGCACGCTGAAGGTGGGCGATGCGTTGGCCAGTTCGCAGCATGCGCAGGGACGCCGGGTCAGCCGGCTGGTGCGGGTGCAGGCCGACCAGACCCACGACATCAAGCAGGCGGTGGCCGGTGACATCGTGGCGGTGCTGGGCTGGAAGGATGCGGTGAGCGGTGAAACGCTCAGTGCACCCTCGCGCCCGCTGTTGCTGGACACCATCCAGGCGCAGCACGCGGTGCTGGCGTGGCGGTTGACTGCGGAAAAGTCGGCCGACCTGATCCGCATCGCGCAGGGCCTGTCCAGCCTGGCCCAGGAAGACCCGTCGTTCCGCGTCGAAACCGAAGCGGACAGCGGCGAAACCCTGGTCTGGGGCATGGGCGAGCTGCACCTGGAAGTGATGGTGGAACGGCTGCGCACCGAGTGGAACGTCAACGTCCGCACCGGCGCGCCACGCGTGGCCTACCAGGAAACGCTGAAGCAGGCGGTGCGTGGCATCGAAGGCAGGGTGGTCAAGCAGACCGGCGGCCAGGGCCAGTACGCCCGGGTAGTGCTGGATGTCAGCCCACGCGAGGACGGCGAGGTGCATTTCGTCGACCGCACCGTAGGCGGCGTGATCCCGCGCGGCTTCGTAGCGGCGGTGGAGAAGGGCGTGCGGAGCGCGCTGTCGGAAGGTCCGCGTGGCCATCCGGTGGTGGGCATCGAGGTGGCGCTGGTCGATGGGCAGACCCATGCCAAGGATTCGTCCGACATGGCGTTCCATCGGGCTGGTGCCGAAGCGGTGAAGGCCGCGCTGCTGCAGGCCGGAACACGCCTGCTGGAGCCGGTGATGGAAGTGGCCATCCACGTGCCGTCGGTGAATGTCGGTGATGTGGTGGGCGACCTCAACCGCCGCAGTGGTCGCATCGCCTCCATCGAGGACCAGGGTGGACGTGCGGAAGTGGTGGGCTACGCGCCGCTGGCGCAGTTGTCCGGCTACACCACCTCGCTGCGCTCGCTGACCCAGGGCCGCGCATCCAGCGACATGCGCTTCAACGGCTACGAAGAAGTACAAGCCGCCTGAATGTCAAAAGGAAAGGGGCCGGCAATGCCGGCCCCAACCCAAGCGACCAAGGATCGTAGTGACACGCCATGCGTGTCAAAGCCATGACCCTGCGCACGTAAACGAGCCATGCGTGTCAAAGCCATGACCCTGCGCACGTAAAACAGCCATGCGCGATAATAGGCGCAACCGTTTCAGGAGCGCCCCATGACCACCCCCCATTTCTACCCCGTCGGTATCCCCGGCCAACCCTGGGGCGATGCCGAGCGCGCAGCATGGCGCGCGCGCCAGGTCGTGCAGCGCCACTACGTCGACGACGTGGTCGCCGCGTTGAATGCGCTGCCCGATGCACTGGAAATCGTCCAGTACGGCCAGCTTGAAGCCATCACCCACACCTACCCGCTGCTGCTGGCCAAGACCCGCAACTGGGACCCGGCGCTACCCACCGCACTGGTCACCGGCGGTGTGCACGGTTATGAAACCAGCGGCGTGCACGGCGCGCTGCAGTTCCTGCGCGACCACGCGCAGGACTACGCCGACCGCATCAACCTGATCGTCGCCCCCTGCGTGTGCCCCTGGGGCTACGAACGCATCCAGCGCTGGAACCGCGATGCGATCGACCCCAACCGCAGCTTCCGTGACGGTGGCCGCATCGTTGAAACGGCCTCGCTGATGCACTGGGTCGCTGCCCGCAACGACGACCTGCTGGTGCACCTGGACCTGCACGAAACCACCGACAGCGACGCGCATGAGTTCGACCCGGCGCTGGCCTCGCGCGATGGCAAGCCGTGGCACCCGGAAACCATTCCCGACGGCTTCTATGTGATCGGCAACAGCGAAAATCCGGAACCGGCCTTCCAGCGTGCCCTGATCGCCGCCGTGGCCCCCATTACCCACATCGCCCCCGCCGACGCGCAGGGCAACCTGGTCGGGCTGCCGCTGCAGTCGCCGGGCGTGGTGTGGGGCGAATCGCGCTCGATCGGTGCCTGCGCCGGGTTCACCAGTGCCCGCTTCGCCACCACCACCGAGGTGTACCCGGACAGCCCGCGGACCACGCCGGCGGAGTGCAACGCCGCACAGGTGGCTGCCGTGCGCGCCGGGTTGGACTTCGCCATGCAGGCAGGGTAACGGTCTTCGCGCGGCGGGCATCCCGCCGTGGCTATCATCGGGGCAACCCTCCGGGACCTGACCGATGAAACGATTGCTTTTCCTGTTGCTGATGGTGGCCGCGTTGCCGGCCACCGCCGCCGAACTCACCGTATCGGCCGCGTCCAGCCTGACTGAAAGCTTCCGTGACATCGCCAGCGCGTACGAGGCGGCGCATCCAGGAAGGAAGGTCGATCTGAACTTCGCCGCGTCGGGCGTGCTGCTGCAGCAGATCTCGCGCGGCGCGCCGGTGGATGTACTGGCCACTGCCGATACCGAAACGATGGTGCAGGCGGCGAGGGCCGGACTTCTGGAAACCGATTCCCGCCAGATCTTCGCCACCAACCAGCTGGTGGTGGTGGTGCCGCCGGGCCGCAGGGATGCCCCCGCATCCTTGGCCGCGCTGGCAGAGAAGGGCGTGCAGCGGGTGGCGATCGGTAATCCGGACAGCGTGCCGGTGGGCCGCTATGCACGCGCCGCGCTTCGGGACGCCGGGTTGTGGGAGGCGATCGCAGGCAAGACCATCACGACCCAGAACGTGCGCCAGTCCCTGGATTACGTGGCACGCGGCGAGGTGGATGCCGGCTTTGTCTACGCCAGCGATTACCAGGCCATGCCCGGCCGGGTGGTGCGTGCCTTCGACGTGCCGCTGAAGACCCCGATCAACTACCCGGTGGCGGTGATCAAGGACAGCGCCCGCGCGGCGGAAGCGCGCCGGTTCGTGGCCTTCGTGGTCTCGCCGCAGGGCCAGGCGATCCTGCGCCGCCACGGTTTCGGCGCGCCCTGATCGATGGCGCTGGACTGGTCCGCGCTCTGGTTGTCGCTGAAGGTTGCTGGCTGGGCCACGGCGATCAACCTGGTACTGGGCGTGGCGCTGGGCGCGCTGCTGGCGCGGCGCCGTTTCCCCGGGCGTGAGCTGTTGGACACGCTGCTGACCCTGCCGATGGTGCTGCCCCCAACTGTGCTGGGGTATTACCTGCTGGTGGTGATCGGGCGCAACGGGCCACTGGGCGCATGGTTGCAGTCCAGCTTCGGCATCAACCTGGTGTTTACCTGGCAGGCGGCGGTCATCGCCGCTGCCGTTGCCTCGCTGCCGCTGGTGTTCAAGCCGGCACGCGCGGCGTTCGAGGACGTGGACGGGCAGCTGGAGCAGGCTGCGCGCACGCTCGGTGTCTCCGAGTTCGCACTGTTCCTGCGGGTCAGCCTGCCGCTGGCCTGGCGTGGCATCCTGGCCGGGCTGCTGCTGGCATTCGCGCGGTCGATGGGTGAGTTCGGTGCCACCTTGATGGTGGCCGGCAGCATTCCCGGACGCACCCAGACCCTGTCCATCGCGATCTACGAAGCCGTGCAGGCCGGGCATGACGACACCGCCAACGGTCTGGTTATCCTCACCTCGGTGGTGTGCATCCTCATCCTGCTGGCGGCGGCGCGGCTGGTCGGCGGGCGCCGCCGGGAGATGCGCGATGTGGCTTGAGCTGGATATCCGCCGCACGATGGAAGCCCCCGGCCAGCGGTTCACGCTGGACGTGCAGCTGCAGTGCAGCCAGCGGCAGGTGGTGCTGTTCGGCCCCTCCGGCGCGGGCAAGAGCCTGACCCTGAAGGCCATCGCCGGCCTGCTGCGACCGCACGATGGCCATGTTCGGCTGGGCGGTGCGACGCTGTTCGACGCCGCGCAGGGCATTCACCTGCCACCCCAGCAGCGCCGGTTGGGTTACGTGTTCCAGGACTACGCCCTGTTCCCGCACCTGACCGTGCGCCAGAACATCGCGTTCGGCCTGCGTCGCGGCTGGTTCAATCCCCGGCGCCGGGAGGCCGACCCCGAGGTGGAACGCTGGATGGCGGCACTGCGCATCGAGCACCTGGCACAGATGATGCCGGCCCAGCTGTCGGGCGGGCAGCGCCAGCGCACGGCGTTGGCACGGGCGCTGGTGACACGCCCGCAGGCGCTGCTGCTGGACGAGCCGTTTGCCTCACTGGACCACGCGTTGCGCGATCACCTGCGGCAGGAACTGCAGGGCGTACTGGAGGCCACCGACATTCCGCTGCTGCTGATCAGCCATGATCCGGTGGACGTGGCGATGTTCGGCCAGCAGGTGGTGGAGCTGGTCGACGGACAGGCAAAAAACCGCTGAATACTGCTGAAAACACGCTTCGATGACGGTTTCCGGATAGTCGCAAAGCACTCACGTCGAATTGACGATTTGCTCTCCATCCTGAATGCTCCAGCCTGCCAGTGGACGCCCGCCATGTCCTCGAACGTCGTGAAGATGACGCGCACGCAACTTACCGCCATGGTGGTCGGCGGCATGATCGGCGCAGGTATTTTCTCCCTCCCGCGAACCTTCGCCGGGGCCACCGGCCCACTGGGTGCGGTGGTGGCGTGGCTGATCGCCGGCCTGGGCATGTACATGCTGGCCCGGGTGTTCCAGATGCTCGCCGAGCGAAAGCCGGAACTGGACGCAGGCGTGTTCGCGTATGCCAAGGAAGGGTTTGGTGACTATCCCGGCTTCCTGTCCGCGTTCGGATACTGGATCGGCAGCTGTATCGGCAACGTCTCCTACTGGGTGCTGATCAAATCCACGCTGGGCGCGTTCTTCCCGGTATTCGGCGACGGCAACACCGTTGTCGCCATCCTGGTCGCGTCGGCCGGTATCTGGCTGTTCCATTTCATGATCCTGCGCGGTGTGCAGCAGGCCGCGGCGATCAACAAGATTGTCACCATCGCCAAGATCATCCCTATCGTGGTGTTTCTGGTGATCATGGCGTTTGCCATGAAGATGGATCTGTTCCGCTTCAATTTCTACGGTGGCGACCTCACCGGCAGCATCTTCGAACAGGTGCGCGCCACCATGCTGGTGACCGTGTTCGTGTTCCTGGGCATCGAGGGTGCCAGTGTGTACTCGCGCTATGCGAAGGACCGCAAGGACGTGGGCGCGGCGACCATTACCGGGTTCCTGGTGGTCACCACGCTGATGGTGCTGGTCACCCTGCTGCCCTTCGCGGTGCTGCCACGTGCCGACATCGCCGCGATGCGGCAACCGTCCATGGCAGCGCTGCTGGAAGCGGTGGTGGGCCAGTGGGGCGCGGTGTTCGTCAGCATCGGCTTGCTGGTATCGGTCCTGGGGGCCTACCTGACCTGGTCGCTGATCTGTGCCGAGGTACTGTCTGCCGCTGCGCGGACCAAGGACATGCCGGCGATCTTCGCGCGGGAGAATGCCAATGGCGTGCCCTCGGCCGCATTGTGGGCCACCAACATCATCATCCAGTTGATCGTGATCAGCACCTACTGGTCGCGCGATGCCTTCAGCCTGATGTTGAACCTGACCAGTGCGATTTCGCTGATCCCGTTCCTGCTGGTGGCGGCTTACGGCTTGCAGGTCACCGGCCGCAGAGAGACGTATGACATGCGGCCGCATGAGCGGAACCGCGACCTGGTGCTGGCCATCCTGGCCACGGTCTACACCGCCTTCATGCTGTATGCCGGCGGCATGAAGTACATCGTGCTCTCCGCGGTGCTGTATGCACCCGGCAGCCTGCTCTATTTCTGGGCACGCAGGGAGCAGGGCTCGAAGATATTCACCAAGGTCTCGGACTATGTGATCCTCGGCCTGGCCGTGGTCGGTGCGGTGGTAGGCGTTTACTGGATCGCCACCGGCTACATTCAGATCTGATCCACCGCCGGTCGCGGGTAGCCGAACTGGACAAGGGGCCGTGCCGCGATGAGTGCTGCTGCAGAGAGTCGCAAGCTGTCGCTGCTGGAGCTGACCGCGCTGGTGGTCGGCTCGATGATCGGTTCGGGCATCTTCGCATTGCCCGCCGCCTTCGCCGCCAACACCGGGGTGAACGGCGCGCTGCTGGCCTGGGCGATCGCCGGCACCGGCATGCTGATGCTGGCCTTCGTGTTCCAGTCGCTGTCGCGGCTGAAGCCGGAGCTGGATACCGGGATCTATGCGTATGCAAAAGCAGGGTTTGGCAACTACGCCGGCCTGCTTTCGGCGGTGGGCTACTGGCTGGGCTGCTGCCTGGCCGACGTGGCCTGCCTGATCCTGATCAAGGCCACCCTGGGCCAGTTCTTCCCGGTGTTCGGCGACGGCACCACGGTGGTGGCGATCCTCTCCGCCTCGCTGCTGCTGTGGGGCTTCCACTTCCTGATCCTGCGCGGCATCAAGGAAGCGGCGCTGATCAACACCATTGCCACGGTGGCCAAGCTGGTGCCGCTGGCAGTGTTCATCGTGTTCCTGGTGCTGGGCTTCCGTGCCGACGTGTTCGCGCTGAACCTGTGGGGTGGCGAGCCGCCGGGCGCCGGCACGCTGTGGGAGCAGACCCGGGGCACGCTGCTGCTGACCGTGTTCGTGTTCGTGGGCATCGAAGGCGCCAGCGTGTACTCACGCCATGCGCGCCGACGCGAGGATGTGGGCATTGCCACCGTGGCCGGTTTCCTGGGCGTGCTCTGCCTGCTGGTGATGGTCACCATCCTGTCCTATGGCATCCTGCTGCGCCCCGACCTGGCCGCACTGCGTACCCCATCCATGGCGGGGGTGATGGAAGCCATCGCCGGGCGCTGGGGCGCGTTGTTCATCAGCATCGGGTTGTTGATCTCGGTGCTGGGCAACTATCTGTCCTGGTCGCTGCTGGCCGCCGAAGTGCTGCACTCAGCCGCGCTCAACGATGCGATGCCGCGTGCGCTTGCCCGCGAGAACCGTGCAGGGGTGCCGGACGCCGCGCTGTGGCTCACCAACGGCGTGATCCAGACCTTCCTGCTGGTCAGCTGGTTCGCCGACTACGCCTTTACCCTGGCGCTGAAGATGACCAGCGCGATGACATTGGTGCCGTACCTGCTGGTCGCCGCGTACCAGCTGAAGCTGTCGCTGGGCGGCGAGGGCGGCGTGGATGCGCCTGCGCATGCACGGATGCGCTGGATTGCCGGCATTGCCACGGTCTACGCCGCGTCGATGCTGCTGGCCGGCGGCAGTCGCTACCTGCTGCTGTCCAGCCTGTTGTACGTGCCCGGGTCGCTGCTGTTCTGGGCCTGGCAGCGCCACCGCGGCATCGCTTTCCGGCCGCTGGAAATGGGGGTGCTGTTGCTGCTGTGCGCGATGGCGGTGGCGGCGATCGTCGGCCTGGCCAGCGGCTGGCTGCGCCTGTGACCGGACCACCGGCCAGCCCGTCCCGCAGCGTGCTGGCGCGCCTGACCGCGCCGTATCGCGGCCCGCTGTGCCGTACCGGGCAGGTGCTGGGCGCGCTGTTGTTCATTGCCTCGCTCACCCCCAGCCTGGTGCCCCGCGGTTACGTGGCGCAGGGCCTGTTGTCGGGTGTCTGCTTCGGCTTGGGCTATCTCATCGGCGTGGCGCTGGCGGCCCTGTGGCGGCGCCTGATGCTGCCCGAGCTGGTCCGTGGACGGTTGCAGCAGGTCCTGCGCTGGCTGCCGTGGGTGAGCCTGCTGGCCTGTACGCTCACCGTGTGGTGGGTGCGCCCCTGGCAGGATTCGGTGCGCGCGGTGATGGGCCTGCCGCCGTTGGACGAAAGTTTCTCGCTGCGGCTGCTGGTGATCGCGCTGGCCGTGTTCGGTGTGCTGCTGGTGCTGGGCCGCGCGTTCGCCTGGGTGGCGCGCCGGGTGGGGGCGTTGTCGCGGAGGGTGATGCCGGCGCCGGTGGCGCGCCTGCTGGGCATCGTGGTGGCGGCGGTGCTGTTCTTCAACATTGCCAATGGCCTGCTGTTGCGCGGTGCGTTGCATGCGGCCGATGCTTCGTTCCGCAAGGCCGATGCGTTGATTCCGCCCGATGCCATCGCGCCGACACGCCCGGGTGCGACGGGTGGGCCGGGCTCGCTGGTGGCCTGGGAACAGATGGGCCGGGCAGGGCGTGACTACGTGACTGCCGGCCCGGATGCGGCGGACATTGCCGCGTTCACCGGAACACCCGCGCTGCAGCCGATCCGGGTCTATGCCGGGTTGCCGGCGGCCGCCGACGCCCGCGCCCGCGCGCGGCTGGCGCTGCGCGAACTGCGGCGCCAGGGCGGTTTCGAGCGCGCCAACCTGGTGGTGATCACCCCCACCGGCACCGGCTGGGTCGACCCGGCGGCGGCAGACAGCCTGGAATACCTGCTGCATGGAAACGTAGCCAGCGTGGCGGTGCAGTACTCCTATCTTTCCAGCCCGCTGTCACTGCTGGTCGAGCCGGAGTACGGCGAGGAGACGTCGCGCCTGCTGTTCGCCGAGATATACGCGTACTGGCGTACCTTGCCGGTGGAAACCCGGCCGCGGCTGTTCGTGCACGGATTGAGCCTGGGCGCGATGAATTCCGAGCGCTCGGTGAACCTGTTCGACATGATCGACACACCGATCGACGGCGCGTTGTGGAGCGGCCCGCCCTTCGCCACCCGCACCTGGCGGCAGACCACCAACCAGCGCAACCCTGGTTCGCCCGAATGGCTGCCGGTGTTCCGTGACAGCCGCGCGGTGCGCTTCATGAACCAGGGCGGCAGCCCGGTCCCGGCGGACGCGCCTTGGGCGCGGATGCGGGTGGTGTACCTGCAGTACGCCAGCGACCCGATTACCTTCTTCACCCCGTATGACGCGTGGCGGCAACCGGACTGGATGGCCGAACCACGCGCACCGGATGTGTCACCGGCGGTGCGCTGGTACCCACTGGTGAGCATGCTGCAGCTGGCGCTGGACATGCTGCTGGCCGACCGTACGCCGATGGGCTACGGGCACGTCTTCGCGCCCTCGCACTATATTGCCGGGTGGCAGGCGGTATTGGGCACGCAGGGCTGGAGCGCGGGCGACATCCGTCGGCTGCAGTTCCTGCTGGACCCGCGCCGTCGCCAGCAGATCGAACAGCGGCGCAGTGCTGCCGGCGGCTGAGCAGCGCTCAGGGCTCGCGGGGTGGGTGCGGCATGCGGGTCTGTTGGGACAGGCGTTCGATGATTGCGAGGATGAGCGCCGACAGCAGCAGCATGCCGTGGATGACCGACATCCAGCGCAGCACCTCCGGCTCGACCACCAGGCCTTCCTCCAGCTTCATGAAGATCCGCAGCAGGGCGATGGCCGAGATCGCGATGATCGACCCCATCAGCTTGGTCTTCATTGCGCCGAAGTCGACCGTGCCCATCCATGCCGGCCGGCGCTCCTGGCCGGAATCGATCCGGGTCACGAAATTCTCGTAGCCTGCCAGGGTGACGATCAGCAGCAGGTTGGCCACCAGCGACATGTCGATCAGCGACAGCGCCAGCAACACCGCGTCAGCTGGACCAATACTGGCGATGTTCAGCACGTAATTGGCCAGCTGGCGCAGGAACACGAACAGCAGCAGCAACAGCGCCACCACCAGCCCGAAATAGAACGGCGCCATGATCCATCGCGCATCGAACAGACTGCGCGATACGTTGCGGCGGAACAGGCCGCGCAGGCGCTCCATCGGCATGGCACTCCGTCCTCAGTCTTCGAACCGATCGGACACGTCCGGACCGGTGTCTTCCACCAGGTCGGCCGGGCGGTCACCGTAGATCGTGTTGCGCATCTCGCGGCGCGCATCGCGGATCGCGGTGCCATCCAGCGGGCGGATCCGGATGATGCGGCAGGACTGCGGCATCGCCACGCTCGCGGTCCGCGGAATCACGCTGTCCCAGCGGGCGTTGACGGTGCCGAACGAATTGGTGATCTGCACCGTGTGGGCGATGGACAGCGCGGTACAGCGGCCGCGCAGCTCCAGCAGGTGACCCCGGCTGGAGCTGGTCCATACCGCCAGCGCCCGGTCACCCAGCGGCGTCCACTGCGTCTGGCGGACGAAGCGGGCCAGCTGGAACGACGCCACCGGTGGCCCGGCATGCTGCACGTAGAGGTTGAAGCGCTCCTGGGTGGTCATCGTGGGTGTGGTGGCACACCCGCTGAGGGCGGCCACGGCGAGCAGGGTCATCAGCAGGTGGCGCATGACGGTTCCTTTCGTGTCAGCGGGTGACGCGGGTCGTGGCGCCGTCGCTGGAGACCCGCACGCGGTCGCCCACGCGGTAGTCGTTGGGATTGCCATCCTGGACCACGGCGACGGTTCGGCCGTTCTCCAGCTGCACGGTGATCTCCACGCCGTTGCGTGCACTGCGGGCAAGCGCATTGCCTGCGGCGCCGCCTGCTGCCGCACCTGCAATGGCGCCGATGGTGTTGGCACGGCTGCCACCACCGATGGAGCTGCCCGCCACGCCGCCGATGCCGGCGCCGACGATGGTGGCCACGCCACGTGAGTCATTCTGGATCTGCACCGCCCGGATGGACTGGACCGTGCCCATCTGCACGTCTTGGGCACGCCCGACCTCGGAGCGGTTGAAGGTGCTGGGCGTGGTGTGGGTGGCGCAGGCGGTCATGAACAGGGCCGATGCCAACAGCGCCGACGCGGCGCCTGCCTGGAAAAGTTTCATCGTGTGTCTCCATCAAATGAATGCGCGGGACTGCGAAGTGGCCAGCCGTCCTGGCATTGGAATGTGCTCCATGGAGCAGCGATTAACTACGCGACCGGTAACGGCGATGTGAAAGAAATCGCCGCGCCAAACACAGCAACACATCCCGCATTTACAGGGCTTTCTGCGCACTATCCAGATTCCGACGCTCACGTGCGCTTTACCTTTTCGGGACTAGTTCTGCACGCAACGAGAGCACATCCCGTGGCCGCCGCGATGACAGGCGGAGGCTTCGCTTTCCCTGTTTGTTTTCGCTAAATGGAGAGGCCTGCAATGTCCAGTGCAACTGTCTATGGCGTTCATTCCGAAGTTGGCGTCCTCAAGAAGGTGATGGTCTGTGCCCCCGGCATGGCGCACAGCCGGCTGACGCCCCGCAACAAGGACGACCTGCTGTTCGATGACGTGATCTGGGTAGACAACGCCAAGCGCGATCATTTCGATTTCATGTCCAAGATGCGTGCCCGTGGCGTGGACGTGGTGGAGATGCACGATCTGCTGACCGAGACGCTGGAGCTGGACGAGGCCCGCAACTGGATCCTGGACCACCAGATCAACGCCAACGAAGTGGGCGTGGAATTCATGACTGAAGTGCGCGCCTACCTGCAATCGCTGTCGGCGCGGCAGCTGGCCGAAACCCTGATCGGCGGCCTGAGCGTGTTCGACCTGCCGGACGACTTCGCCGGCCCCACGCTGCAGGCCGCGCGCGCCCAGCCGGACATCGTCGGTTACCTGCTGCCGCCGCTGCCCAACACGCTGTACACCCGCGACACCACCTGCTGGATCTACCAGGGCGTGACCCTCAATCCGCTGTACTGGCCGGCGCGGCATGAAGAAACCATCCTGACCACCGCGATCTACAAGTTCCATCCGGATTTCACCAAGGCCAAGTTCCCGATCTGGTTCGGTGACCCCACCGTGGACCACGGCAATGCCACGCTGGAAGGCGGCGATGTGCTGATTCCGGGCAACGGCATCGTGCTGATCGGCATGAGCGAGCGCACCTCGCGCACCGCCATCACCCAGCTGGCCCAGTCGCTGTTCAAGAACGGCGCGGCCAAGCGGGTGATCGTGGCGGTGATGCCCAAGCTGCGCTCGGCCATGCACCTCGATACGGTGTTCACCTTCGCCGACCGCGACGTGGTGACCGTGTTCCCGGGCATCGTCGACCAGATCCACACCGTCTCGCTGCATCCCAGCGACAAGGCGCCGGGCTTCGAGATCGTGTTCGAGAAGAAGCACTTCAACGACGTGGTGGCCGAAGCGCTGGGCTTCAAGCAGCTGCGCATCGTCGAATCCGGCGGCGACCGCTATGCGGCCGAGCGCTCGCAGTGGGACAGCGGCAACAACCTGGTGGCGATGGCGCCGGGCGTGGTGGTGGCCTACGACCGCAGTACCCAGACCAACACCGACCTGCGCAAGCAGGGCATCGAAGTGATCAGCATCGTCGGGGCCGAGCTGGGGCGTGGCCGCGGTGGCGGCCATTGCATGACCTGTCCGTTGATCCGCGACGCGGTGGCCTTCTAGCCGCTGCGCCGACATTTCCCGTCACGGCCGCCGGCCAGGTGCCGGCGCCGTGCGAACCGCGGAGGCCGGAAGGATGCAATCCCCTGGGTGGATGGCGCGTGCGTGGCTGTTGGCGCTGGTGGCCGGGTGCGGGCGCGGTGGCGGGCCCGACGGCGCGCAGCGTCCGCCCACGCTGGTGGCCGTGGAAGTGGTCAAGGCGCAGGTCGTGCCCAACCTGGTGGAACTGCCGGGCCGGGTGGAGGCCAGCCGTTCGGCGGAAGTGCGGGCGCGTGCCGATGGCATCGTCGAGCGCCAGCTGTATGTCGATGGCACCGAAGTCGAGGCCAACGCGCCGCTGTTCCAGATCGATCCGCGCGACCTGCAGGCACGCCTGCAGCAGGCGCGTGCGTCACTGGCCTCGGCCCGCGCCGCCAAGGCGCAGACGTCTTCGCTGCGTGCGCGGCTGTCAACCCTGGTACAGCGCAAGGCAGTGAGCGTGCAGGAATACGAATCGGCACAGGCCTCGTTCCGCCAGGCCGATGCCGCGTTGATGGAAGCGCAGGCGGCGGTGGACCGCGCCACGCTGCAGCTGGACCATGCCACGGTACGCGCGCCGATCAAAGGGCGCACCGGTCGGGCCCAGGTCAGCGAAGGCGCGCTGGTAAGTGCGGCCGCAGCTACGCTGCTGACCCGGATCGACCAGGTCGACCCGGCATTCGTGATCTTCAATCCGTCCAACATCGCCATGAACGAGCTCGAGCGCGGCGTGGCCGACGGCCGCATCGACGTGGGCGACGACCACCGGGTGCAGGTGACCATCCTGCTCGACGGCAATGTCCGGCTGCCCGAAGCAGGCGTCGTCGACTTCAGCGAAACCGCGATCGATCCGGCCACCGGAAGCCGCACGCTGCGCGCACGCTTCGCCAACCCCGATGGCCGGCTGCTGCCGGGCCAGTTCGTGCGCGGCATCCTGGCCATCGGCAGCATCCGTAACGGCACCAGCCTGCCCGAGCGCGCCATCCAGGTGGGCGAGGACGAAGCCACTGTGATGCTGGTCAATGACGAGAACGTCGCCGTGCGTCGCGCGGTGACGCTGGCCGGGCAGGCGGGCGGACGCTGGGTGGTGCAGTCGGGCCTCACCCCCGGCGACAAGGTGATTGTCGACGGCTGGCACAAGATCCAGCCCGGCCAGCCCGTGGCGATCCAGCCCGAAGCAGATCCCAAGGCGAAGGCCAAAGCCCCATGAGTGGCTATTTCGTCTACCGGCCGGTGCTGGCGTGGGTGATCGCGCTGTTCGCCATCCTGTTCGGTGGCATCGCCCTGGTCAGCCTGCCGGTGGAGCAGTACCCCGACGTGGCGCCACCCTCGCTGAGCATCTCGGCCACCTTCGTCGGTGCCGACGCGCAGACGCTGGACCGTACCGTGACCTCGGTGATCGAGAACGAACTCAGCGGCGTGGACGATTTCCTGTTCATGACCTCCACCAGCCGTGCCAACGGCACCGCGCAGATCCGGGTGACGTTCCGCAGCGGTACCGACCTGGATATCGCCCGGTCGCAGGTGCAGGACCGCCTGGCCCGGGTCGAGCCGCGGCTGCCCGATGAAGTGCGGCAGATGGGCGTGCGGGTCACCCAGGCCAGCAACGGCTTCCTGATGCTGATCTCGCTGCAGTCCGACAAGGGCCGCTATTCGGCGCTGGAGCTGGGCGACTATGCCAACAGCAACATCGCCGACGAACTGCGCCGCGTGCACGGGGTGGGCGATGTCACCCTGTTCGGATCCAGTTACGCGATGCGGATCTGGCTGGACCGCGAGAAGCTGGTCAGTTATGGCATCTCGCCCGGCGAAGTGATGGCTGCGGTGCGTGAGCAGAACGCCCAGACCGCCGGCGGCGGCCTCGGCCTGCAGCCGACCACGCCGTCCACCGAAACCACCGCGCAGATCGTCATGCGCGGGCGCTTCAGCACCCCCGAACAGTTCCGCCAGGTGATCATCCGCGCCACCCCGGGCGCTGCCACCGTTCGGCTGGGCGATGTGGCGCGGGTGGAACTGGGCAACGACAACTACGCCTTCAACCTGCGCTTGAACGGCCAGGAAACCGCCGGCCTTGCGGTATCGCTGGCCACCGGCGCCAATGCGCTGTCCACCGCCACCGCGGTTCGCGAGCGCATGGAGGACCTGGAAGCCAGCTTCCCGGACGGCATGCAGTGGACCACCCCGTTCGACACCACGCCCTTCATCACCGAATCGGTCAACGGCGTGGCGGTGACCATGCTGCAGTCGCTGGTGCTGGTCTCCATCGTGGTGCTGCTGTTCCTGCAGAGCTGGCGCGCGGTGTTCCTGCCCACCATCGTGGTGCCGGTCTCGCTGCTGGGGGCGTGCCTTGGCCTGCTGGCGTTCGGGGTTTCGATCAACCTGCTGTCGCTGTTTGCGATGGTGGTGGCGATCGGCATCCTCAACGACGACGCCATCGTGATCGTCGAGAGTGTCGAGCGGATCATGCGCGAGGAGGATCTGCCACCCCGCGAAGCCACGGCCAAGGCCATGGGGCAGCTGTCCGGCGCGATCATCGCCACTACGCTGGTGCTGCTGGCGGTGTTCATCCCGATGGGCTTCTTCCCCGGTTCGGCCGGCGGCATCTACCGGCAGTTCGCGGTCACGCTCAGCGTATCGCTGGTGGTCTCCACGATTCTGTCCCTGACCCTGGCTCCGGCCATCTGCGGTGCGATGCTGCGCCCGGCCAAGGAACAGGTGGGGAAGGGCGGACCCGGCCGGCGCTTGTTCAGCGCCATCAACACCGGGCTGGACAAGAGCAGCCGCAGCTACGCCGGCTGGGTGGGCAGCATGCTGGTGCGCCCGTGGCTGTGGATCGGGGTGTTCGTGGTGGTCACGCTGGTCACCGGCCTGCTGTATGCGCGCCTGCCGGGCGGCTTCCTGCCCACCGAAGACCAGGGCTACATCTTCGTGGCCTACAACGCCGCGCCCGGCGCGACCATGGAGCGCACCCGCGCAGCGGCCGAGCAGGCCGAGGCGATCCTGCGCCAGCAACCGGAAGTGCGCAACGTGGCCACGGTGATCGGCTTCAGCTTCTTTGGCCAGGGCCAGGCGGTGGGCATGTCCTTCGTCGACCTGCACCCGTGGGCCGAACGCAGCGGCAGCGAGCGCAGCGCCATGTCGCTGGCCGCGCGCATGAGCGCGGCGTTCACCCGCATCCCGCAGGCGCAGGTGTTCGCGCTCAACCCACCGGCGATCCAGTCGCTGGGTAACGCCTCCGGCTTCAGCATGAAGATCGAGGATCGCAGCGGTGTCGGCGGTACCGGCCTGAGCGCGGCGGCCATGGGGATCGCGGCGCGGGCCGCGGCCAACGACCGGCTCAGTGGCGTCCGCCCGGAAGGCATGCCGCGCGCCCCGCAGCTGTTCGTGGACATCGACCGCACCCAGGCGCGTGCGCTGGGCGTGCAGTTGTCGCAGGTCAACCAGGCGCTGGGCATCATGTTCGGCTCGGCCTACGTCAATGATTTCGTGCGCCAGGGCAACGTGCTGCGGGTGTTCATCCAGGGCGATGCCGAACAGCGCATGCGCGCAGAAGATGTGTCCGACCTGCGGGTGATCGGCAGCAACGGCCAGTCGGTGCCGTTCTCCGCCTTCGCGACCACGCGCTGGACAGTCGGCGAACAGCAGGTGGAGCGCTACAACGGGTTCCTGTCGGCCACGGTGTCGGGGCAGGGCGCGCCCGGCGTATCCAGCGGCGCGGCGTTGGTGGAGATGGAGCGCATCGCCGACGAGGTGCTGCCGCCGGGCATGCGCCACGAGTGGACCGGCACCGCGCGTGAGGAGCGCGAAGCGTCGGGGCAGGTGGGCATGCTGCTCGGCCTGGCCTTCATCGTGGCGTTCCTGCTGCTGGCCGCGCTGTACGAAAGCTGGGTGACCCCGGTGATCGTGCTGCTGGTGGTGCCGCTGGGCATCCTCGGCGCGGTGGTGTTCACCGCCGCACGCGGCATGTCGGCCGACGTGTACTTCACCGTGGGCCTGGTCACCATCATCGGCCTGGCCGCCAAGAACGCGATCCTGATCGTGCAGTTCGGGCTGGACGAGGAGGCGCGCGGCGTGCCCGTACGCGACGCCATTCTTCAGGCCGCGCAGCAGCGGTTGCGGCCGATCCTGATGACCAGCCTGACCTTCATCGTGGGCATGGTGCCGCTGGTGATCGCCACCGGCGCCGGCGCGGCCAGCCGCCAGGCGGTGGGCACCGGCGTGCTGGGCAGCATGCTCAGCGCCACCCTGTTCGGGATCTTCTTCACCCCGCTGTTCTACTTCCTGCTGCGCCGGCGTGCACGTCCGCGCACAGCCGATCCCGCCGCGCCCGTACCGAAAGAGGACGCCGATGCGTAGCGGTCTGTTCTGGCGTGCGGGGGCGGTGCTGGCGCTCTGCCAGCTGGCCGGCTGCAACTTCGCGCCGGACTACGTGCGCCCGGAGGCGCCGGTTCCTGCGCGGTTCCCGGCGTCGACGACGGGCGGTGCCGCGGCACCGGCCATTCTCTGGCAGGACTTCTTCCACGACCCGGTACTGCGCGACCTGATCGGCAAGGCGCTGGTGTACAACCGCGACCTCGCCGGCGCGGCTGCGCGGATCGAACAGGCCCGCGCCCAGTTCCGCATCCAGCGCAGCCAGCGCCTGCCCGGGTTGGATGCCAGCGCCTCCGGCCAGCGCCTGCGCACACCGCTAAGCGCCGCCGACGGCGCGCCCCGGGTCACCGTCGACAGCTATGGGCTGCAGGTGGGTATCCCGTCATTCGAGCTGGATTTCTGGGGCCGCGTAGCCAACCTCAACGAAGTGGCGCGCCGCCAGTACCTGGCCACCGAGGAAGCCCGGAACACGGCGGAACTGTCGCTGGTCGCCAACGTCGCGGCCAGCTACTACGCAGTGCGCGCGAGCGACGAAGGCATCGTGCTGGCCGAGCGCTCGCTGGCCAGCCGTAACGAAACCCTGGAACTGGCCCAGCTGCGCATGGACGCCGGGCTCACGTCCTCCATCGATTTCAACCAGTCCTATGCGCTGGTGACCCAGACCGAACTGCAGTTGGCGCAACTACGGCGCACCCAGGGCCAGGCGCTGCAACTGCTGCAGTTCCTGGTCGGCGCGCCGCTGCCGCCGGCACTGCCGCCCGGGCTGCCGTTGGATCCCGACGCGCAGCTCACCCGGCTCGACCCCGGGTTGCCTTCGGCGCTGCTGGTAGCGCGCCCCGACGTGCGCCTGGCCGAACACCAGCTGCGTGCCGCGAACGCCAACATCGGCGTGGCGCGGGCGCTGTACTTCCCCATCATCGCCTTGACCGGCGCGGGCGGCTACGCCTCCAACGAGCTGTCCGGGCTGGTGTCGGACAGCAACCGGGTGTGGTCGTTCGGTGCCGGCGCGGTGTTGCCGCTGCTCGACTGGGGTGCCCGACGTGCGCGCGTGGACGGAGCCAACGCCGTCCGCGACGAGCGGGAGACCGCCTACCAGTCCACCGTGCAGAACGCCTTCCGCGAAGTGGCCAGCGGGCTGGTGGCCGCCGAACAGAACGACCGGCAGATCCAGGCGCAGATCCGCGCGGTGGAGGTGCAGCAGGCGCTGGTGGTTACCGCACACGACCGTTACGACGTCGGCCTGACCCCGTACCTGGAAGTGCTGGATGCCGAGCGCAACCACTTCGCCGCCGAACAGAACCTGCTGCAGCTGCGCGCTGCCGCGCTGCAGGACGCGGTGAACCTGTACGCCGCACTGGGTGGCGGCCAGGGCCAGCGGGAGGTTCCCGTCGACTGATTTTTTTCATGTTCCCGATATCCCAGCGAGGCCGTTTTCCATGCGCATTCCCACCCGAACCCTCTGCCTGGCCGCCGTGCTGCTGCCGGGCGCCGTCGTGGCCCAGACCCGCGACGCTTCCCAGGACGCGGAGATCCAGCGGCTGCGCCAGACCGTGGACATGCTCACCGCACGCATCCAGGCACTCGAATCCGGGCAGGCCACTGCGTCGCAGGCGGCGCCCGCCACGGCCACGCCCACCGCGCCAGCCCCTGGCTCGGCGGCTGCGCCGGGCGCGGTATCGGTGCCCGCCGCACCGCTGGTCGCGGCGTCGCCCGCGGCGTTGAACGTGCCGCCGTCGCCGCTGCCGGCGCGCGACACCTTCGACGAGGACGAACAGGCGTCGGCCCGCGTGGACAACGAAGTGCCCCCGGGCGATGAACTGGAGGGCTTCTTCCTCATCCCCGGCACCGGCACGTGGCTGCGGCTGGGTGGCTACGCGAAGCTGGATGCGATGTTCGACAGCGGCGATGCCGGCGACAGCGACCAGTTCATCACCTCCGACATTCCGGTGGATGGCGGCCGCGACAGCACCCGCTTCAACATGCACGCCCGCCAGACCCGGCTCACCCTCGAGGGCCGCCGCGATACCGGCGCCGGCCAATTGCGCTTCCTGATCCAGAACGACTTCTTCGGCTCCGGCGGCAGCTACGGCTACCGCCTGCGGCATGCGTGGGGGCAGCTCGGCAACACCTACGTGGGCTTTGGCTGGTCGGCCTTCATGGACCTGGACTCGGGCCCGGACACGCTGGATTTCGCCGGCCCTGGCGCGTCGCCGTCGGCGCGCGTGGCCAGCATCCGCCAGTACTTCCCGCTTGGCAACGGCAACCAGTTCATCCTCGCCGCCGAGCATCGCGCCCCGGAACTGCAGGTCTACGGCGCCACCCAACGCTCGCGCACGGCCGCCCCCAACCTGGTGCTGGCCGCCCGCCATGAAGCGGACTGGGGCAGCCTGCAGGCGTCGGGCCTGTTGCGGTACCTGGCCTACGATTCGGCGCAGGACAGCAATGAGGGCAGCGACAGCGCCACCGCCGGCGGGTTGGCCCTCAGTGGCACCTGGGGCTGGGGCGACAACGGCGACTACATGGTGTTCGGTGCGCTGGGCGGGCAGGGCATCTCGGCCTTCATCGGTGATCTTGGCGGGTTGAACCTTGACGGTGTGGTCGACCCCGAGGGTGAACTGCAGGTGCTGCAGCAGTACGGCGGATGGCTGGGCTACACGCACCATTGGTCGCAGCGCTGGCGCACCACCGTGACCTACAGCCGGCTGTACCTGGAACGCGACCAGCTGCTCGACCCGACGGTGTTCCGCCGCAGCGACTACGCCGCCGCCAACATCATCTGGCAGCCGGCGCCGAGCTGGAGCTGGGGCGCCGAACTGCTGTACGGCAAGCTGCAGGAGCAGAGTGGTGCCAGCGGCGATGTGTTCCGCCTGCAGACGGCGCTCAAGTACGACTTCGTGAAATAGGAGACGTCATGGCTACGCGCAGACTACCAAGAGTGCTGCTGGTCAGCGCACTGGCCGCCGCCGTCCCGGTGGCCGCGCAGGACGCCATGCTCGGCACCATCCTGGAAGAGCCCGGCAGCGCCGGGCTGGGCTTCCTCGGCAGGATCGAATCGTCACCGTACAAGGGCGCCGACGATCGGGTCGATATCATGCCGCTGTACCTGTACGAGGGCGAGCGCTTCTTCCTGCGCTCCAACGCGGCCGGCGTGCGCTTCACCCCGCGCGAGGACCAGGGCCTGGAACTGTTCGTCGAACGGCGGCTGGAAGGCTACCCGGAAGACGAAACGCCCGACATCCTCGAGGGTATGGAAACCCGCAACAGCGAGGCCGACATCGGCGCGCGTTATTACTTCAAGCACGACAACCACGCGCTGGATTTTACGGTCCGCCAGGACATCTCCAATAATTCAAACGGCACCGAAGTGCGCGCCGGGTACGGGTATACGCTGCGCGGCGACCGCTGGGCGCTGCAGCCGGTGCTTACTCTGGGCTGGCGCAGTGCCAAGCTCAACGACTATTACTTCGGCGTGGAGCCCTATGAAGTGACTCCGGAGCGCACCGAGTATTCGGCCGGCAGCGGGTTGGACATCACCGCCGGTCTGTACGGCCGCTACCGCATCCTGCAGAACTGGAGCCTGGTCGGCGGCGTGTTCGCCAAGCGCTATTCCAGCACCATCCGCAACAGCCCGCTGGTGGACAGCGACATGCAGTGGGGCGCGATGGTCGGCGCCGCCTACGATTTCGGCAATGGCCAGGTGCGCTGGGACAAGGAGGGCACCCCCACCTACGTGAAGGTGTTCTACGGGCGTGATTCGGACGACGGCTGCCACCTGGTCAAGATCATGACCTTCAGCTGCGTCAGCCTCAACGATGACGATCCCACCGACATCTGGGGCATACACGTGGGCCGCCCGTTCGTGTCAGGCCTCAACGGCTGGCCGCTTGACCTGGTCGGCTACGTGGGCGTGCTGCGCCACGACGAGAAGGGGCACCAGCCGGATTCGTGGCAGATCGATGCCTACATGAAGGGCTTCTATTACGGGTTCCCGTGGTCGCACCGGGTCAAGACCCGGCTTGGCTTCGGCTTCGGCGTGTCCTACGCCGAACGCGTGCCGTATGCGGAAGTGCAGTCGCAGGCGCGGCGCGAGCGCAACACGTCCAAGGTCCTCAACTATCTGGATCCCAGCATCGATGTGAGCCTGGGCGACATCTTCGGCAGCGAGCGCTGGCACGAGCTGTATTTCGGCTTCGGGGTCTCGCACCGTTCCGGCATCTTTGGTTCGGCGCAGATGCTGGGCACGGTCGATGGCGGCTCCAACTACATCTACACCTACCTGGAAGGCGCGTTCTAGCGCCGCGCAGGGGAGGCTGCAGGATCCCGGTCCTGCCGGAACAGGAGGGCGATGGCGATGTACGCCACGCCCATGGCCAGCAGCGCCAACCCCACGCCCCAGGACGCGGAGGCGCGCCCGGCCCAGGCCACGCCGCTCACGCACACCACCGCGGCCACCAGCGCTACCAGCCCCGACACCAGGGAGATCCAGCGCTTGCCGCCCGGTGCAAACCGGAATGCCAGGCTGATCTGCGCAATGGCCTGCACCACCAGTACCGCGGCCACCGTGGTCGCCACGGCGTACGCGGCCCACTCGGGGTGCGTGTAGATGGCGATGCCGCCGATGATCTGCGCCGCCCCCAGCAGGATGGTCATGGCAAAACTGGGCAGGCCATGCAGCAGGAACGCTTCGGTCAGCTGCAATGCACCGGCGATTACCAATAGGCCGGCCACCAGCACCGTCATGGTGCGGACCATGAAGGAGGAGGCGTAAATGCCGAACGTGCCCAGCACCAGCAACAGCACGCCCACGATCAACAGGCGCTGCCAGCTGGACTTCATTGCCACGCCGATGGAGCCGGGGTCCTTGCCAAGTCGGGAAAACACGGTCATGACAGGCCACTCCTGGGAGATCGTCCAATTACCCGCCCGGCACGGTTATGCAGCAGTGAAACCCGGACCAGTATTTTCCGCAAACACATGGCCCTAACGTGTCCGCTCCTATACCAGCGCAACAACCGCCACGGGGGCGCAGTGCCATGTCGCAACGACTGACTGTCCGGATTCTGGGTGCCTTGGTTTCGATCGGCCTGGCCGCGTCGGCAGGCGCGCATTCGGCATTGCAGCAGGCACCGGAGGGCGATGCTTCCGCGCCGCCGGCGACCGGCGCGGCACCTGCCGCCACGCTGTTCACCAACGTGCGCATCTTCGACGGCACCCACGGCCGCCTTTCCGCACCCAGCAACGTGCTGGTGCAGGGCAACACCATCGCGCGCATCTCGGCCGGTGCGATCGACGCGCCCGGCGCGCGCCGCATCGACGGGCGCGGCCGCACCCTCATGCCCGGGCTGATCGACATGCACTGGCACAGCATGTTCGCCGGCATCCCGATCCAGACGTTGATGACGGCCGATACGGGTTACATCAACATCGTGGCCGGGGCAGAGTCCCGCAAGACGCTGCTGCGCGGCTTCACGACCGTGCGTGACGTTGGCGGGGCGGTGTGGGGCCTGAAGGCCGCCATCGACGCCGGCCATGCCGACGGGCCGCGTATCTGGCCTTCCGGCGCGATGATCACCGTGACCAGCGGCCATGGCGATTTCCGCGAGGCCTCCGACCTGCCACGCACCGTGGGCCAGCCCGGCTCACGGCATGACGTACTGGGTGACAGCGCCATTGCCGATACGCCGGACGAGCTGCGGGTGCGGGTGCGTGAGCAGCTGATGCGGGGCGCCAGCCAGATCAAGCTCACCGCCGGCGGCGGCGTCTCTTCGCCGCACAGCCCGCTGGACGTGGTGACCTTCACCGAACCGGAAGTCCGCGCGGCGGTGGAAGCAGCCACCGACTGGGGCACCTACGTCACGGTGCACGCCTACACCCCGGAAGCGATCCAGCGCGCCATCCGTGCCGGGGTGAAGTGCATCGAGCACGGCAGCCTGATGGACGACGCCACCGCCCGCCGCATTCGCGATACCGGTACCTGGCTCAGCACGCAGCCGTTCCCGCCGGAGCTGGCCAACGCCTTCCCGAAGGGCTCAGAGCAGTGGGAGAAGGCGCAGGAGGTGTTCGCCGGCACCGACCAGACCTACCGCTTCGCCATCAAGTACAAGCTCAAGACCGCCTTCGGCACCGACGTGCTGTTTTCCAGTGCGTTGGCCTCCCAGCAGAACCGCATCCTGGCCAGCCTGACACGCTGGTACACGCCTGCCGAGGCGCTGGTGATGGCCACCGGCACCAACGCCGAGCTGCTGGCGCTCTCGGGCAAACGCAGCCCTTATGCCGGGCGCGTGGGCGTGGTGGAAGAGGGGGCGCTGGCGGACCTGTTGCTGGTCGACGGCGATCCGCTGGCCGACATCAACGTGATCACCAATCCGGATGCCAACTTCAACGTGATCATGAAGGACGGCAAGATATTCAAGGACGAGCGCTGAGCGGATCAGCCACCGGTGTTCATGCTCATCCCACCGCCCGCCTTGAAGTACAGCACCAGGTACACCACGCGCCAGAAAATGAAGGCGTAGGCGCCGCACAGCAGGATCTGCAGGAGCAGGTGCGACTTCATGCGGCTCAGCCGCCACAGGCCGTCGCCCAGGTTCAGCAGCAGCAGGCTGACCCCGATGGTGACCACCACGTAGCCGGCCACGGTGGGGTTGACCAGGTCGAGGTCGCCCGGCCCCGCGCGAACGACCTCCAGCCCGGCCGCAGTGATCAGCGAGGACACCGCCATGTTGCGCGTGTTCTCGAAGATCAGCCGCAGCACGCCATTGTCGAACAGCTGAACGGCGATACGTCGGAGCAGGGCGGGCAGCATGGGGCATTCCTCGCGACGTGAACCGGACTCCGCACAGGGTTGTACCGGGCGCATGAAAAGCGCGTGGACGAACGGGCCAGTAGATTTACTGAGCGTGCCTGGCGGCAATGGATGTTCGCGCACGCGTCATCGTTGCTGTTAAGTAAGAGTACGCACGATGTCCCCGCGGCTTTACTGATGCGCCGGAACGGGCCCACCGCCAGACTTTGGTCAGGTGATCGCTAGTGGGGCAGGCCCGATGTCCAGAATGACTTCCAACCGCTCCTCCGCTGGCATGGTGCAGCTGCGTGGCCCGCGCCCGCCCGAGCTGTGCGGCATCTCCGATGTGTCCTCCGGCAGGTACAGCCGCCTGCCAGCCGCCCGGCTGGTGCGCTTCGGGGCCGAGGTGCGCGATCCGGAGCAGGGAACCCAGGCAGGCGATGTATGGGGCGACGCGTCGCGACAGGCCGGGCAGGCCACTGTCGCGAATGCCACGCTGGATGCGTCGTATCGTGGACAGGACTACCATGTGACCGCGTGGCAGCCGCAGGGCAAGCCTGCGTTCGTGTTCGTGGTCGCGTTGAGGGACCAGCGCTGGATCCAGCCCGATGTGGCCGAAGCGGCCGACTTCGACGAGGTGCTGCGCAATGCGGTGGCGTTTGTCGAACGTGTCCTGGATGCCCAGGCGGGATCCTGAGCAGCCCGACACGCCTGGCCGGGCTGAGCGGATTCGATACACTCTGGCGACGTCATGGCGCGGAGTCACCCATGCTGGCAGATGCACCTGGTGCGGTAGCGCGGGAGCTCCTGGCGCAGGACGGCGCCCGTGTCCTGGCAGCGTTGGCTGCCCCCGGCGACCAGAACGAAGGCATCCATGCGGCACGCAAAGCCATCCGGCGCATGCGGGCGGTGCTGGCGCTGCTGGATGAGGATGAATTCGAGCTCGAGCGGGAGGATCGCTCGCTCAGACGGCTCGGCAAAAGCCTTTCAGCGCTTCGGGATGCGCATGTGGTGGTCGAGGCGGCCAAACGGCTTCAGGCCTTGCACCCCGGTCCCGCGTGGGCAGCGGTAGTGGGCACGCTTGAGGAGAGGCGCGCGGGCATTCTGCAGCGCGCCGCGGCCGTCGACCCCCAATTTGCGCGCAGGCGCAGGACGATCGTGCGCGTTCTGCAGCGGCTTGAGGCCCAGCCATGGGAGCGCCTGCGACGGCGGCACGTTCGGGCCGCGCTCGCACGCAGCGAGCGACGGGTGAAGCGGGCCGCCTCCCGCGCGGCTTCGGACGGTGATGCCGAAGCCATCCACCGTTGGCGACGACGTGTGCGACGACTGCGCATGCAACTCGACGCCGGGCAGGCGCTGGGTGCGTTGGGCAGAGATGCCGAGGGCCACGTTGCCGGGAACGGGAAGGCGAAGGCACTGCACAGGACCAGTGACGAGCTGGGCTGGCTTCAGGACCTGCAGATGCTGCGGAACCTGGTCCGGCGGATGCCTGCGGAAGAGGGCAAGGCCGACGTGCTGCTGCTGATCGAGCGGCAACGCGACGAGGTCAGCCCCTGATCTGCGGTTCCCGCGCATTTGCGTGACGCATCACGCGAGCCACCTGCTGAACGCCTGAAAGGCGTAAATCGACCGCCGGTAGCTGCAGATTTCACCACAATGTCACCCATGTCACCTCAATGACATCAATTTTGGCGTCAATGTCACGACGGCGTCATGCACGGCGGCGGCGGATGGGGCGTTCTAGTGGCTTCTCACCCTGAGCCCGCCCATGCTTCCGACCTCACGCACCCTGCATCGCAAAGCGCTGACCGCTGCGCTTCTGTCCGTCCTCACCCTGCCGGCCTACGCCGGTGTGAACTGCCAGCTGGTGGATGGCAGCGGCGTTCCCCTGCCTCTCGACAGCACGGCAACCGGCGACCAGGCACTGGCCTGTGGCACCGGCGCCAACGCCAGCGGCACGGGCAGCACCGCGCTGGGCAGTTGGGTCGATCTGGACGGCGATGGCCTGGTCGACGCCAACGAAGTCACCTGGGGCAAGGGCGTGAACGCTACCGCCGTGGGCGCTGCCGCCCAGGCGCTTGGCGCCAACAGCACTGCCATAGGGGTACGCGCGCTCACCGTCAGCGATGGCAGCGTGGCGATCGGCAACCAGGCCGGCGCGGTGCATGCCGGCGCGGCGACCACGACCACCTCGCTCTACACCCAGGGCAGCCCGCAGCAGCAGTCCAGTACGACGGTCGCCACCACCCCGACCGGGAGCAGCGTCAACTCCGTGGCAATGGGCAGTGGCGCCCTGGCCAACGGCAGCAACAACATCGCGCTGGGTACCGGCAGCCGGGTGCGCGCCATCAACGGCAGCGTGACGGTCAGCCAGGACGCCAGCGGCGTCATCACCAAGATCGAGACCCGCAACGAAACGCCGGCACAGAACTCGATCGCCATGGGTAACAATGCCACCGTCAACGGCAACGGCTCCATCGCCCTCGGCAACGGTGCTACGGTCACCGGCGACAAGGGCAACCAGACCAGTTTCGTCAGCGACTGGGGCGGGAGCTTCGCGCAGCTCACCGCGGTCGAGTCGGCGGTCAACTCCATCGCCATCGGCAATGGCGCCACCTCCAAGGGCAACAACAACGTGGTGATCGGCGCCGGTGCGGCCACCGGGGGCGACACGCTCTATACCCCCTTCAGCCCGAACTGGCTGCCCGACCAGAACTCCACCGTCATCGGTGCCGGCGCCCAGTCGGTCCGCACCAATGGCACCGCCATCGGCTACACCTCCATCGCCTACAGCCCGTATTCCAGTGCGTTGGGTTACATGTCCTACGCCCTGGGCACCGGTTCGGTGGCGGTAGGGGGTTGGCTGGACTGGGGGCAGGCCTTCGGCAGTGCGCCGCGTGGTCCGGGCAACATCTCCAATGCCTACGGCAAGGCGTTCGCCACCAGCTTGGGCACTGCCGCGTTCGGCAGCGGCACCTATGCCTTCGGCAACTACGCCACCGCGCTGGGCCCGGCGGCCAGCACCGGCGACCGCGACACCGAGAACCCCGGCCCGACCAGCGTGATCCGCAACTACGACAGCACCGATGCCAAGGTGGTGTCCGGTTCGTTCGCCGGTGGCTTCTTCGCCCAGGCCGCCGGGCGGTCCAGCGTTGCGGTGGGCCGTGAAGCGGCGGCCGCCGATGCCGACGCCATTGCCATCGGCACCCAGACCATGGCCTACGGCGTGGCCAGCATCGCGCTCGGCGACCAGGCCACCGCCACCTGGCATCGCAATATCGCCATTGGCGAAAACGCGTATGCCGACGGTTACACCGGCACCGGCAACATTGCGTTCGGCCAGGATGCCAAGACCGCACCGGGTTCGAGCGGCGAGTCCAGCAACGCCATCGCCTTCGGCACCGGCGCGCTGGCGTCGGACACCTCCGCACTGGCCATGGGCACCGCGGCGCAGGCGGTCGGCCTGGGCAGCACGGCGCTTGGCTCCAACGCGCAGGCATCGGGCGTGTCCAGCGCGGCGGTGGGCGAGGGCAGCCAGGCCAGCGGCGATTCCGCTACCGCGCTGGGTACCTATGCCTACGCTGCGGGCGAATCGGCGGTGGCGGCCGGCACCAATGCATTCGCCACGGGCCAGTACGCCGTGGCCACCGGCTACAACAGCTACGCCGGCGGCGACGATGCCGTGGCGATCGGCAGCTACGCGGTGGTGGAAACCGCCGGCAGCGTGGCCATCGGCAGCGGCGCCACCGTGTACGGCCTCAACAGCGTGGCCATCGGCATGAATGCGTCCGCCGAGCAGGACAACGTGGTGTCGGTCGGCAGTGTCGGTGCCGAACGCCGCGTGGTAAACGTCGACAATGCCGTGGACGCGACCGACGCCGTGAACAAGCGTCAGCTCGATGCCGTGGTGGCCGATGTGGGCGGCACGATCGGCTCGCAACTCGATACCGTGGCCACCGCACTCGGCGGCGGCGCGGCGGTGAATGCCAGCGGCATCAGCGCGCCAAGCTTCGGCTTCCAGGGCGGGGCGTACACCAGCGCCGGCGCCACGTTCAACGCCATCGACGCCGCGTTCAGCGGGTTGCAGGGTCGCGTGACCGTTCTGGAAACCGCGGCTTCCGCAGTGCCGGCGCCGACGGCGTCGGAGGTGCCGATGGGCACGGGCGATGGCCTGGCCGTAGGCGCCGGCTCCAGCGCCGCGGACCCGAACGACACCGCGGTGGGCAGTGGTGCCCGCGTCGCTGCGGCCAACAGTGTGGCGGTCGGCAGCAATGCCATGGTCGACGCCAGCGCCGACAACGCCGTTGCCGTGGGCGCCGACAGCCATGCCAGCGCCAGCGGTGCGGTCGCATTGGGGCAGGGCGCCGTGGCCGATCAGGAGAACACCGTGTCGGTCGGCAATGCCAGCCAGCAGCGCCGCATCACCCAGGTGGCTGCCGGCACCGCAGGCACCGATGCGGCCAACGTCGCCCAGATGCAGGACGCCGATGCGGCCACGCTGGCCTCGGCCAACAGCTACACCGACACCACGGCCACCCAGACCCTCACCCGTGCCAATGCCTATGCCGATTCGCGACTGCAGGGCCTCAACGACAGCTTCGACCTGCTCCGCAATGACGTCAATGCGCGCCTGAACGCACAGGACAAGCGCCTGGACCGCCAGGGCGCGATGGGCAGCGCGATGATGAACATGGCCATCAACGCCGCCAATTCGCGCAGCCCGCGTGGACGCGTGGCCGCCGGCGTGGGCTGGCAGAACGGCGAGAGCGCGCTGTCGGTGGGCTACTCCAAGGCCCTGAGCGAACGCGTTTCGATGAGCATCGGCGGCGCCTTCAGCAGTGACGACCGTTCGGCCGGCCTCGGCTTCGGCGTCGATCTGTAATTCCCCTTTCCAGACTCCGCATACCAGGAATCCACTCATGCATTTCCGTCGCTCCGTTCTCAGCCTGCTGGTGGCCGCTGCCTGCGCGCCCGCATTCGCCGGCACCGTCGACCTGGCCTCCATTGAAGATGCAACGCTGTCGCCTCGTTTCATCGTGACCTACAAGCCCGGCACTGCCGAGCGCACCCAGCCTGCGGCCCGCCAGCGTTCGCTGGACGCCGCTGCCAGCCGTGCCCGCCCGCAGCTGGGCGCCCGCCTTGCGACCCAGCAGGGCAGCGCCGCACTGCAGGTGAAGAGCCTGCGCGCCACCTTCAGTGGCCAGCATGTGGTGCGTGCCTCGCAGCGGCTCGACCGCAGCCAGGCCGAAACCCTGATGCGCGCCATTGCCGCCGACCCCAACGTGGCATCAGTGCGGGTGGACCGCCTGATGCACGCAGCAGCCGTGCCCAACGACCCGGTGCTGAGCAGCCACCAGATGTGGCATTACGGCACCGGCGCCGGCGGCGCACGGGTCACCACCGCATGGGAATCCGGTGCCACCGGTGCGGGGGTAGTGGTGGCGGTGATCGACACCGGCGCCACCCACCATGCCGACCTGGAAGCGAACCTGCTGCCGGGTTACGACTTCATTTCCGATGCGTTCGTCTCGCACCGCGCCGACGACAGCCGCGTGCCGGGCGGCTGGGATATCGGCGATTACAGCGCGATCAACGAATGCGGCGACGGCTCGCCGGCCAGCAACAGCAGCTGGCACGGCACCCACGTGGCCGGCACGATCGCCGAAGTCACCAACAACAACGTGGGCGGGGCGGGCATCGCCTACAACGCCAAGGTCCTGCCGGTACGCGTGCTGGGTCGCTGCGGCGGCTATACCTCCGACATCAACGACGCCATCGTCTGGGCCGCGGGTGGCCACATCGACGGCGTGCCGGACAACACCACGCCGGCCGAAGTGATCAACATGAGCCTGGGCGGTGCGCACGCGTGCGACGCCGATACGCAGGCGGCGATCAACGCGGCAGTGAGCCTTGGCACCGTCGTGGTGGTGGCTGCGGGCAACGACAACGCGCCGGTCACCGACCACGCGCCGGCCAGCTGCGCCAACGTGATCACCGTCGGTGCCACCGGCTATTCCGGCCAGCGCGCCAGCTATTCCAACTATGGTGCCGGCGTCGACCTGGCCGCGCCCGGTGGCGCCGGCACTGAGGGAAGCCCGAACGGCTACATCTGGTCCACCCTCAACAACGGCACCACGGTACCGGGCAGCGACATCTACGCCGGTTACACCGGCACGTCGATGGCCACGCCGCATGTGGTGGGCGTGGTGGCATTGATGCAGAGCGTGGCCGCACAGCCGTTGACGCCCTCGCAGGTGGAGGGGCTGCTGAAGGCGACCTCGCGCGCGTTCCCGGTCAAGCAGACCCAGCCCAACGGCGCCGGCCTGCTGGATGCGGCCGCGGCGGTCGCGCGGGCGCGCAGCTTCGGTCAGCCGATCGACGGCATCCCGACCAGCCCCGGCACCGCGATGCTGCTGCCGGCCATGGACGCCGGCCAGCGGGATCTGTACGTGATCGACGTCGCCCCCGGCAAGGCACGGCTGGAGATCACCACCTACGGTGGTCGCGGCGAGCTGCAGCTGCTGGCCGGGTATGAAATGGACCCGCTGCCCAACCAGAATGCGGGCGCGTCCGCACGCCAGGGAGTGAACCAGGCGATCACCGTGCTCAACCCGGCGCAGGGCCGCTATTACCTGGCGGTGAGTGCGACCCAGGCAACCAGCGGCGCGCGGCTGCTGGTCAAGGTGAACTGATTGAAGCGGCGTGCGTTTCCCGCGCTGCTGGTTGGCGCGCTGCTGGGATGCAGTGGAGGCGTGCAGCCACCGGCTGGGGGTAGCGTGGCACCGACAACGTTGGCGTTGCCGGTGATCGCGCTGGACCAGGCCGATGATGGCCGGGTGGTGACAGTGGCACCCGGCCAACCGCTGGAGGTACGCCTTCCAGCGCATTCAGCCAGCGGCTACCGATGCTGGCTGAGGACGACGCCGGCAGCGGTTCTCGACCTCGAATGGGAGCCGGCCCGCGTGGCCGGCCCCCACACCTGGCGCTTTCACGGCCTTGCAGCGGGGCAGGGCGAGCTGCTGTTCGAATGCGGCCAGGAACTGGCCACCCGAAACCGCCGCATCTACGCGTTCCATGTGCGGATCGACTGAGCATCGGCGGCGTCTGCTGTCGTAGGATGGGGATCCCCCTTACGTAGACGAGGCAGGCCAGGTAGATGCGCCTTATCCGGTACCGATTTGGCGAGTTCGTGCTGGACCCTGCCGTACGCGAACTGAGCCGCGCCGGGCATCGGCTGCCGTTGCCACTCAAATCGCTGGAGTGCCTGGTCTATCTGGTGGCCAACCGCGAACGCGCGGTCGGCCGTGATGAGCTGGTGTCGGCGGTATGGGGACGTGCCGACGTGAGCGATACCGTGATCACCCAGACCATGCGCCGCGCGCGCAAGGCGCTGGACGACGCCGGTGACCGCCAGACGATGATCCGCACCGTGCCCGGATTCGGCTACCGCTGGGTAGCCGAGGTGGAAGAACTTGATCCGGCCGCGCCGGCCGTGACATCGACATCTGCGCCCGAGGCGATCGCCGACGTCGAAAGCGCCGATGCGCCCGCGCCCGTGGCGGTTGCCCTTGAGCCTGAAGCGGGCTCCGTCTCCCGGCGCCGCCGCATCTCACGCTGGCTGATCGTGCTGGCCGTGGCAGCCGTTGTCGTGTTGCTGGGCTTCGTAGCAGCGCGGATCATGCGTCCGGCGCCATCATCCACCGCTTCCACGGCTGCAGCGCAGATGCGCGCAACGGTGCTGCCGGTGCGGGTGGCCGAAGATGAGGCCGATGCAAGCTGGGTCCGGTTGGGGGCCATGGAATATGCCGCCGACCGCCTGCGCGGTGCGGCGCTGCAGGTGACCCCGACCGAGCAGACCCTGCATCTGGGTGCAGGGCTGGCAGAGAGCGGGGCGCTGGACACCGACGCCTTGAAACAACTGCTCGCGCGCAGCGACGCACGCTGGTTGATCGTGCCGAGCGCGCAGCGCAGTGGCACGCAGTGGCGGGTGCAGCTGCGCGTGCTCGACAGCGACAGCGACGTATCGGTCGAGGCGGTGGGGGATACGCCCCTGCAGGCCATGGCCGTGGCCACCGATGCCTGGCTGCACCGCATCCAGCGTGCGTCCCCCGACCGCGCCGCGCCCACCGCACTGCAGGAGCGCCTGCGTCGCATCGATGCCGAGCTTGATGCCGGCCAGCTGGACGCGGCGCGCGCGCAGATCCAGGCCACGCCGGCATCGCTGCGGGACAGCGCCGCGATGCAGGTGCGCGAAGGCCAGCTGGAATATCGTGCAGGCCGCATGGCCGACGCGGCGCGTCTGTTCGAGCGCGCCCTGGCGCAGCAGCCGGCCGCCCCGGCGGGCGTGCGCGCCAAGGGGCTGATGGGGCTCGGCGGAGTCGCGCTGCGCATGGGTCACCCGGACCGGGCCCAGGCGCATTACAGCCAAGCGCTGGCTGTGCTCGCCGACGACGACAGCAACCGCGATACCAGTCTGCTCGGCAACGCCTACAACGGTCGCGGCGTGTCCCAGGTGCAGCAGGGCAACCTGGAAGCCGCCGTGGCCGATCTGGGCCAGGCACGGATCGCCATGCGACGCACCGGCGACGTGGTTTCCGCGGCGATGGTCGGCGCCAACCTGGGGCGCATGGAGGGCATGCGCAACCATTGGCCGCAGGCGCTGCAGGAGTTCGACAGTGCCATCGACGTGTTCGAGCGGTTCCAGGTCAATGATTACCTTGCGGCCACCCTGGCAGCAAAAGCAATGGCGCAGCTGGAGCTGGTGCAGCCCGCACAGGCGCGGGCGACCCTCGCGCGGACCGACGCGCTGCGCGGCGCGCTGGAAGACCCGCAGTTGATTGCCGTGATCCAGAACGCGCGCGCCACCGTTGCGCTGGCCACGGGCAAACTCGGCGACGCCGAGGCCGCCATCGATGCGCTGGCGGCCACCACAACGCAGGACCCGTCGGTAACGCGCCTGCGCATGGCCTTGGCGGTGGCCCGTGGCGACGTGGCGGGGGCAGGGCGCTGGGCAGGCGATGCAGGCGCGCGACCGGAGGGCCAGGATGCAAGCGTTGCCACCATTGCCGTGCAGGCAGCGGCTACCTCGACAGACGCAGGTCGCTGGTTACGGCCGGAAGGTGCGGGCGGTGCTGCCGCACGACCGGACCCGGCCGACGCCTTTGCCCGAGCGTTCGTGCAGCATCGTTTCGGCGACCGCGCGGCGGCATTGCGTGATGCGCAGGCTGCGCTGGCCATCGCAAATCGCGATGGCAGCCCCAATGACCGGGTCAGGGCCAACCTGTTGCGGGCCCGCGTCCTGATGGATGCCGGCCAGATGGACCAGGCCACTGCGGTACTCGGCGAATTGGATGCCTACGCCGCTGTCGACTACCGCGTCGCCTGGCTGGCGGCTGCGCTGTATGGCAAGCGCGGTGACGCCGGTTCCGCACGGCAGGCCCGGCAGGAAGCGAAGACGCTTGCGGGTGAACGTGCTCCTGGCGTTGTTCCGCTTTTGTAGCGTCAGACGCAAGCAGCCGCCAATCCACGTAATTTTACTGGGTCGGGCTAGGTATTTAAACGCTGGTTGCCCTGTCCGAACCTCCTCAGGCTAGACACTCGCAAGTTGCGGCTGGATTGCAAACGCTTGCCGATTCGGCGCTCGCTGAGGGCGTCCAGTCGCCGTGGAAACACTGACTTTCCGGAGCGTTGTCATGCTGAGCGAAGAGGCTGCGATCCATTGGGTTGAATGGTCGGCTCTGGCGATCGAGTTGCTGGCGATCGCGCTGATCGTCGTGACCATCGTGGTGTCGACAGCGGTTTACGTGGTCGCCTTGGCCGTGCACCACAAGGACCGCGTGGAGAGCTACGAACGGTTCCGTCGCAGGCTCGGACGGGCGCTGTTGCTGGGTCTGGAAATACTGGTGGCGGCGGACATCATCCGTACGGTTGCGCTGGACAGCACCATGCGCGCGATTCTTTCCCTGGGCCTGCTTGTCATCATCCGCACCTTCCTCAGCTGGTCGGTGGTCCTGGAAGTCGAGGGGTTTTGGCCATGGAAGCGCCCCTTGGATCGCACGCCTGCGGGAGAGGAGAAGTAGCCATGGCGTGGGGCGAGCATGGGGATTGCTGGGAGCCTTTGGCTCCAATGTGCGTTCCTTATGAGCACAGTGCGCATCTTACATAATATACATTATGCGAAATACAGTGTATGGCGTAGTGTGCGCCCACGCGTCGCCGAACTCTCAGTTTTCTTGATCCTTGTCCTTTTGCTTAGGACCCTGCCCCTACTTGATTTAATTGGGAATTTTGGGGCGTTCAGGGACAAAATCCCACGCAAGTTGGCGTCGGGCGTGAGGCGCGATGTCAGCGATCAAGCCAGCGCTTTCTGAACGCCTCGCGCCCCGCAAGCTTGCGAGCGTCCGCACGACGGACGGCGCGCAGGTCCCACCGGTAGCAGAGCACTGCCAGCGGAAAGCAGGTGAGCAGGTAGACCCCAAACCCTAAAGGCTTTGGGACTGACACAGCGGCGAGCGCCTTCACCAACGGCGTTGCGTACAGCAGCGAAAGCGCCGTTATCAGAAGCAGCCAGCACTGGAAGAACATGTAGCGCGTCGTCCATCGGGTAAAGCGATCCGGGCTGTCAATGGATTCTGTCGAGATGCTGAGTGCCGCAATCCGCAGCCGCGTATAGCTGCCGAGCAGGCCGCAGATAACCATGTTGCCGGCATACACCGCATAGAAGTAACCAATGCTCATTTGGGCAGACCCGTTCTGGTTCAGCGTTCGCGCATGGACTGCGTGGTGTGCTGCTGCAGCGTGACTTACATCCCCGAGCCCGCAGCCGCGCTTCCATAAAGTATCTCAAAATACTTGAGCGGGCGACCGAGACAGTTCGGATTAACGAACAATGGGCGTGAGCCTGCGAGTCGACCCATTTCCAATCTTTAGGGCAATTCCCAGAACCAAGCAGTCCACGGGTGGTGCCGGCCGTGCGCAAACTGCGCTTCTACAGTTGATCTAGTGAAGAGCTTTGACCGTCCCTGCCCGCGCCAATTGCGCATCGCGTTGCAGCGCACGCCTAAGGCCCTGTGGTGGGCATGTCGTGGTGCCTACCGAGCATCCATATTCGTGTCCTCCGTCGAAGACGCGGCGGCACGCAAGCTGCGCACATTGAAGGCGATCACCCACAAACGGCAGCGCCAGGCGCGTCGATGGACGGACGCCCGGCCCTACCTGCACCTGGCGTTTTTCCCGCTGTGGGGCAACCCCCGCGCTTTCCCGGTCACCTCCGCAGTGCCGCTGTCCAAGCGTTTTTTGGCTGGCCTGGCGCTGGTCACGGTCGCAACTGGGCCATGGGTTGCCGCCTCCAGCCAGTTACAGTCCCTGTTCGTAGATATCAATGAAGCCAGGGCCGTGGCTGAAGTTGGCTAGATCGCCTTCGATCAACTGAAGTTCGCGCTTGAATTCAGCCCGCTGCTCTTTGCGGCCCTGGGTTGGCTCTTGATCGCCGTGACGGCCGCAATGGCCGTGCTGATGCACCGCCTGGAGGTGATGGTTACCCACCTGGATTGGCGGGCTCGGCCCCGCGTAGGCTACCGGTTCCATGTGGTGCAGATCAGCTCGCTGGCCTTGTATCTGGGTCTGCCGCTCCAGGTCATTGCGTGGTCGCTGAATCATCGCAGCGTTGCCGAACCTTTGTTCCATCATGTCTTCAGCTCGCCTTGGATCTGGTTACCTGCAGGCATGTGGTTGGCGGTGCGTCCGCTCGTGGCCAAGAACCGGGATGCCGTGCACCGACACCTTTACGGCAACGCGGGGCGGGCGCTGCTGGCGTCAGTGCTCTCCACACTGGTGTGCATCGGCGTGTTGGTGTTGATCCAGCTGTCGTTGCGGTAACTGCCGTCTCATCACCTTACGCTACTGGTCGCGATATCTCAGTCCGCTTTGATCTACACGCCGCTTCCAGCTGATCTCAGCCGATCTGTCCGCCCTCGGACAGAAGCGGACACGCACCCTTCCCTTGATAACGATCCCTTATCGCTGCACTGCAGATCATTACGGCCCTAGACGCTGAGGCTAGCGCTGGCGGCAGGCTCATATTGACAACGGCTCTTCGGTAGCGTGAATATCTTCACAGTAGCGGCGCCATCAGAACTGGCTGGTGAGCCCAAACGGGTGTCCAATCAGTCTTCAAGTTGATGCGGCAGTATTCTTGTCGGGGTACGACGGCTCAAGATCTTGTCAACCAAGGAAGGTAGGCACTTACATGGGGCGTAGAAGGGCTTCATCTGGCATGGACGCCCTGGTCGAGGTGCCGTGGGCAGTCGGCATCTTCGTTGGCATCCTCCTCTTCAGTGGCATTCGCTACGCCATCCCTTGGTGGTTCACGCGGCAGGACGGCGGGCTGGCTCATCGCCTCGCCAGCAGCTTCTTGCACTGGCTGTCGCCCTTGGCCTGGTTGTTGCTGGCAATGTGCTGGACGGCCGCCCTCCTCTCTTACCTCGGCGCACGACGTCGCCGCATCCTCCTGGACACGCGTACCACGCTGGAGAGCTTGGCTGCTACCGGTTGGCGCCAGTTCGAGCAGCTGGTGGGTGAGGCATTCCGGCGCCAAGGGTACGTCGTCGAGGAAGCGGGCTTGGGCGGTGCAGATGGCGGAATTGACCTTGTGCTCCGCAAAGATAGCCAGCGCGTCCTGGTCCAGTGCAAGCAATGGCGGCGGCGACAGGTAGGTGTGAGTGTTGTACGGGAAATGGCAGGGCTTCTTGCCCACCACCGTGCCGATGGGGTCAAAATCGTCTGCGTGGGCACATTCACACGCGGCTTAACTCAAGGTATTAGAAGGGCTTCGAACATTGCTGATCACCGAGGACGCTGAATGACAAAGAACGCACTTCCACAGTTTCTCGTTGATCAGATGGGAGATCTTGTTGAGCGGTTCACTACTGCTATCACCTCAATTCCTGTGGGAGACGACCGGCTTCCACCTGGCGATCACCACGGCACGGGGTGGCTCATTGATATCGATGGCCATCCTTTTATTTGCACATGCGAGCACGTAGCAAATTTTCAGAACGAGGGGGTGCTCGGCTATAGCTGTTACGGCTCGGCAAATGGCATTTCTGTGGGAAAAGAGTTTGAACTTCACCCGTTACCTCTGGACTTTGCCATCGCTTCACTGAATAGCTCATGGGGCATCATTTCCCATCAAGGCGTCTGCATTCCCCAAAGTATGATCGCCGCAGTGCACAGCCCAGTAGAGGGCGAGTACCTTTACTTCTATGGATTCCCGGGGAGCGAAGCTAAGGCGCTTTTTGAAGAGCATTACATTCAAGGAACGGGCGTGTTCATGCATGAGATCGAATTCGTTCAAAAGACCCTTGAAGAAGAGCCTAGAGCTGATCCGGAAATGCATATCTGCATGTCACTAAGTCCAGTGGACGCAATTCCATTGACCCCTGGCACACGGGAATTGCCACTTCCCCAAGGAATGAGCGGATCAGCTCTTTGGAATACGCGTTATCGCGAAGTCACGGATCAAGGAAAGAAGTGGGCTCCTGAAGATGCAAGGCTAACTGGCATAGTTTGGGGTGCCTCCCAAAAGACGGGAGTCGCAGTTGCGACTCCAATTGAACACTTTAGGCACCTGATGCGTATGCCCGTCTAGCTATTCGCCCAAGCAGACGCCGCTTCGCGGCGCGGCTTAACTCAGGTGTTGAACGTCCGCTCTTGGCCGCTTTGAGTCGGAAGCCGCCCTCACCTACCCACGATAAATCTTCCTAATCCCCTGCCCCGCCGATGTCCGCTTCCGGCCAGAAGCAGTCATTCAGCCGTCCCCTGATAGGTGACAACTCCAAGCTGAATTTAGCCACCCAACACTATGACTGAATGATTGTTCTTCCCGGCCTGAGTATTCACGATTGTGAGCTAATCGGTTACGCGGCGGTGAGTCATCAGACTGTGCGCTGCGTTTTAGCGGCCGGATACACATCCCTGTTTCCCAATCAACGCAGTTGAGAATTCCGCAATATTGTACGTTATGCCCCCTCGCCAAGCCCGAAAACTAAGATGAATAATACCAAGGAGAAGAAATTGAAACCCAACACATCAGCCAAAAAAAGGGCAGTTCGTAGCGATAAGTTCAAAATTCCGTTTGAGCTCAACGAGCAGCAGATCGGCATGAAACTCGAGCACTATTTCGGGATTCTGGAAATCTGTCTGGAGAGAAATCTTGAGCTTGAGTCGTCGATAGAAGCCAGGACCGGTGCAGATTACGAGTATCAAGGGCTACAAGCGCGCTATTATCTACAGGCTAAGGCCCCGGTTGCGCTTAAGAGCACCGAGATTGTGCCGATCGCGAAGGGGAAAGAGAATGAGGGGCTGAATGCGATCCGTGCATTCCGAAAAGACAACGACCTCGCCGAATTTCCGCATTCGTTTTGCTTCGGTCTGAGAAAACCAGCGAAGCATGCCAAGGTTCCCGACGAGTTACAACACAACTTGCTCTACGCCATGAATGCCCCAGGCAATAACAGTCACGCCATGTACGTTGCGCCGACCGTCCATAGCAAGGAAGAATATATGGCGCTACTGCGGGATGGCTCACATTTTAGTTCGCTCTATGACGGTCCGTTCTGGCGATTTAGAGACGAAAGAATAGTACTTGAAAAGTTGGCATCACATGTCATGATGAACATGCCATTTCTTCAAGCGCACATCTGCATCACCCCGCATGATAAGGTGACCACGCATGAGCATCATTATTCCTACTCGGCCCACGCGAACGACGTAGCATTTCATTCTCCAATCGTGTTAGAGAGTGCTTCACGGAGTCTCGCGGACTTTCTTGCGTCACAAGCTCGACAGATCGCGGGGTTCGAAACGCAATCGACTGAGTCAGTGCTTAATGAAATGAAGGAAGCTCTACCTGAGTCCGTCGTCCGAGCGCTGGGGGATTCGTCCCAACAGGATCAGCGACCGCTTGGCGCAATAAGGGAAATCGGCAAGATGCTTTGGGAGCAGTACGGAATCGTTCAATACTTGGTGATGAAACGCCGAGATGAATAGCGCTTACCAGTTGGCTCAGGCCCGAAAATTGGAGTAACGCAAAGGCACAGTTAGCACTCACACGACCCAATGAAGATGGCGACAACGCTGCCAATCAGTAGCGATTTCCGCACCGATCTAGTGTGAGGAGAAAGGGGTTCAGATACGCGGATGACGTTCGCTTCAAATGGATTCACCGCGACGCGCTCCAGCGCCTAACACCTGAGTTGAGCAGCGCCGCGGAGCGGCGTCGGCTTGGACGAATTGTTAGGCCAAGACGTGACGGCTATGGATTTGCAAGACGCCGTCCTTGTCTTCCCCTGCATTGATCAGGTCTTCCGCGATGCTCTGCAACGAGAGCTGATTGGCGAGGAACTGCTCCTCCGCCGTGTCTGAAGCATTCGCCGGCTGGATGTCTTGGAGCGCCTCGGTAGAGACCATGCAAATGATGCGGTTCTTGTCATTGCGCGCCTCGAAGTTGACTCCAAACGTGACGGGGTTGGTTGCCCATTTGCCGCTAAACGTGACTGCCATTGTCTCTTCCTGTTGCATCGGAAACGGTGATGTTTGATTAGGGCCTAACACCTGAGCTAAACCGCGCCGCGAAGCGGCGTCAGATTGAACGAATTGTTAGGCGCCAGCCCAGCTGAAGTAGGCGCCTGAAAAATTGTACGCCAATTGGAACATTGCCTCACGGTCCTGTTGGGATACCCCGAAGACAACGTGTTCAGCAATAGCGCGGCCGGATGGTATGGCTGCGCTAGCCGACCGCCCGCTTGGGCAAGAAGTGCGCCGAAGTGGTCTAGAAGAGCCGGAGAGTTGACCTGACCGCTCGTTAGAAGCACTGCGTGGAAGAGGGTTATGCCAGAGACGGCAAACGAGCACATGCCAGGAGCACACTCGATGCTGAAGCGTTCGAGAGGGCTGCCCAGCACCCGCGCTAAGATGGGCCCGCCACTGGCCTCTATTAGGTTCGAGCAAACCTCAAGCCATCGAGTGGAGAGCTGCGCGAGGCTAGACTCGGCGGAGTCCAGCAATTCTCCGTTTGGTGCTTAGTGGGCGAGCAGAAATGTGACCAAGGTGCCTAACTACTGATAGACCCCAATGTGGGTCGTATTTCGGATTCTGGGGACGTGGCCATGGTGTCCGTCAGCCGGATAATTCCTAAACGCAGCGCGTGTTTACGCACATGTTCGCGATCCAAGGAATTTGAAAGATTGAGGGTGTTGTCCGGCAGGGACGCCGCGCTCTCTTAAGGCCCTCGGAGACGTCCGCTTGGGGTCGAAAGCAGAGAATAGCACCGGGCCGAGCGCCGACGCAGTGATGATGTCTGCCTCCGGCCAGAAGAGGTCATCCGGCCTACCCTTGATAAACATCCCAAATCACACCCCGACCCCGGCTGCAACTTTCGGCTGGGTTCAGATGCGTGCCGTGGGTTCGTCATTGCAGAAGGTCGCTGCGGCGCCAGCGCAGCCATGGCCCGCGCAGACGCTGTCGCTGCTGCTCCTTCGCCGTGCATTGGTGCGCGGTGAAGCGTCCAAAAAAGTCATGGTCGCGCCCCGGGCGAGAGGCACCTGCTCTGCACGGGCAATGACACTTCTGTTGCCACCTACCGATTCTTGCTCCGCAAGTCGAATTCGCTGTGGGATGACAAATGAAGGATGTTTTTAGAGCGTATTAGCGCCACGCTCAAGGTCTCTGTGCGTGTGCCTGTTCCGCGTTGGTATTTGGCTGGGCGCATGTTGTCGTCGCGCCATCGGTACCGGCAATCGACCTTTGAATCGCACGACAGCACGTACAGCAAAGCTGGGTGATGAAGTCGGTCAGATTGACTGAATCATCAGAGGTTGCGAAAAGCCTGCTTACCATGAAGGTGGAGATACGTTTTGTACCTCTGTTTTGTGCTCTGCTCAGTCCCTTCGATCAGCAGAACGCCATCATCTTCATCAAAGCTCATTTCCTGCCAGGCAACCGAGAACTCGCCATGGAAGTCATGATCGGCGAGGTCGTCGATCTGAACTTTGTGGTGGTTCGTATCGTGAACGAATCGCACCAGGCAGGACTCGATGTCGATCAACACCTTCCCGCCGATCGACACAGAAACCGGCACCTGCGCATAGCAGATCTTGCCTCCAAACTTCAAGCCGTCTAGATAGCGCAGGGCGTCAATCAAAGCGTCCCTACTCATTTCTATCGCATAGTGGTTCAGCATGCTGGCCAGTGCCTCGAAGGAAATCGCAATCATAGCCAGCAGTCGTGAACGCTCGCAATTGCCCACTCGGCCCACAGCGCGCCACGCCTCACCGGCCAGCAACGGACCACTGCCCTACCCCCGATAACGCCTCCTTATCGGCACGTTGAAGGATGGCGCAGGCCCAGAAACGCGCATCCGCACTAGCAGCGTGGAACCCCCACTGCTGTTTCGCCGGGTGTGGGGAACGCGGGTTGGCCCGGCACTGAGTGATCGCGCGATCGCCCTGGTTATCCAGCGGCGAGCCGCGCTAGCTGGCCTTGAAGGCGATTTCGGCGGGCACAGCCTGCGCTCGGGCTTCGTTACCGAGGGTGCCAGGCAGGGCGTGGCACTGCCTGCGCTGATGGCCATGACCGATCACCGCTCGGTCGCCAGCGTCGTCGGCTACTATCAGGGAGGCAGCGCGAAGGACAATCCTGCGTCGCGACTGATGGAGTGAATATTGCCTCCTCCAAGGCGGCAGCGCGCAGGCGTCCAAGCACTGCGCAGCTCAGGGCGGCGCGGCGGCCTCCGTATGCACGCCGCGTGCAATCTGCCATCGGGCGACCCCATCGTCATCGAATGAGTACAGGGCTAGCCCGTCGATGCCTGGGGCTCTCCCTTGAATCAACATGAGCAGCGTGCTCACTCGCGTCTGCGAGGCGGCGCGCAGACGCCTCATCGCCTCCACATCGGTCGTCGACGCGTTTGGAGCCGTCTCGGGGTGGGTGTGCCACTCGCCCAGGTACAGCAAGCCCATTTGACCGTGCTCGTCGATGCAACGCTGTGCTGCATCCGGGTTAGAGCGATAGGAATAGCGACTGCGCGTATCCCCGGCGTGGGGCCCGGCGGCTCTGGTGATCAGCACTTCCCCGCCGGCAACGGTGCCAAACAGCTGGCCACCCGCCTCGGCCGCGCGCCAGTTCAGCTGGCGGAACTGGACTGTATGATCGAGCACGTTTTGCGCGATGCGCACGCACTGCGCATAGCCCGCAGTTGTCGCGAGATACATCAGTTACCACGCCCACGCACGCGAGATCTCCCCGTAAGACCTGTCAAACGCTGGATCAATGGTGCAGCGCGCACCGAGGGCGACCTCGCGGTTGCCGAGCCACGAGCGAACTACATTGCGCTCCACCTTTCCGAGAAGAACGTCCAAAGCCAGGCGGTGCGCGACGTTAATGGTCCCCATCATGTCAGCAGCGCTGTAGGGCTGGAATGCGACGCCGCAGCCCACCTCCACCGCCTGGCCCTCCCCGGGTGGCCAGTTCGATGTCAGTCGCATCCGAAACTGCGCATCGGCGTCGAGTGCGGGGGTGATATCGGTCGCATCGACGATCCCCACTGCGTGGCCGGCCACGGCCATTTCCTCAAGCCAGGTCCACAAAAACGCTGGTGGGCGTTCCAGTCCAATTCGCCAACGGTTCAGTGCGAGTTCGCCCGCGATCCCGATGCCGGCCGCGATGACCAGATCGCAACGTGACAGGGCCTCCAAATGCTCAGCATTGGCGTGCTCGATTGCGCCCATCCACGGGTCAACAGCCACCGCGCTAGGAAAGTCCCTGAGCAACTGCTTGGCCAGCGCAACCGACTTGTACTGACCTACCGCTTGCATGCCCAGGATGTGACGCCCAGTATTGCTTGAACTCAGGCGATCCATATCGACCAAGTGCAATGAACCGATGCCCGCCTGGACCAAGTCTCGCGCCAGATAGCCGCCCAGTGCGCCACAGCCTACGACGGCTACGGTCTTGCCACGCAAGGCTTCAGCATCCGCCCGCTTTCCGCGACCGTGTACTGCGCGGTAGTCCGCACGCTGGACGCTCCTGCGAACTGCAGGCTTGGCATTGAAGCTCCTCGCCAGCCACGCGGGAGGTCGAGGCCGGGACGGACGGAAGCCATTCTTGGCGGCCGCCGCGCTGATCCCTTCGATCTCCGCACATACGTAGACCGGCTCGCCTCCAATCTCGCAACCCAGTACCACAGGAAGCACACTGCCGGCTCGCATATGACGGGCAAGCGCGCCGGCCGCATCCAGCGCAATGACATCCCTGCCCGCCGCCGGAAACGCCGTAGGTACCATCGGCTGGTCCAGCCAGATCAGACGGGTGGTGGCCACCACATTCGGCGCTGACGTGCCTGTGCGTGACAGCCACTTGCGCAGCTGCTCGGGCGACTCAGCGTATACCAAGCCGCGCTTCGCATCTCCATAGTAGACAATGTCTCGCGACGTCGGCGCGTCTTCCAGGAGGGATCGGTAAGGCATTGATGACTCCTTACCGAGCTGGGACCAGTAGGCGATGAACTCTCGCCGGTGCTCGGCGTCGCGCTCCTCCTCACTCATGCCCAAGACCTGCAGCGCATCCTGAAGGGTGGTCAGGATCCGCGTCGCAGCACTGGACGAGTAGCGAAGTCGGCCCAGGCACAGAGCGCCCCTGGGGTCGATGTGGGGCCAATACGGCGCCGCAGGAGGGGTTCCCTGCAAGGCAACTGCGACAGGATCAGCAAAAGGGAACTGTGCGGTGATTCCGACAATCAAATGATCGATCGTCGGATGAGAGTGCCAGGCCTTCGGCACATTCACTCGCCACGCGGCAACCAGGCCAAAATGCGCCAAGGCGGCCTCTTCGCTCGGCTTGACCCGGCGCCATTCGTCCGCCCTTGCCTCTGCAAGGGCGGACTCGATTTGCTCGACGACGTTGGCAGAAAAGTCCAAGCCGCTGGCCTTAGCCGAACCGACCATTGCCGTCGTTCCTCACGTCAGAGCGCGCCTCAGCCGCAATGAAGAAGCCGCGGCTTGCCTCCGCTTTCTGCACGGGCTCAGGCAGCGCCTGGAAGTAGCTGCTGGCATAGACCTCATCCCACGCTTCGCGGGCCTCGCTTCGCGTGCAGTCATCCTCAAGCACCGCCAGTTGCTCAATTGCCCAGCCCAACTTGTCCCGGAAGAACCGCACCTTGGTATTGCCAGCCTCGGCGAGCTTTGACGCATTTACGGGATGGGCTACCTCTGTGGACCAGTCCAGCTGGGCCTTGATCGCCTTCCAGGTTTCAAGCAGCGCCTCGTCGTCACGGCCATCGAAACCCACAAAGTGATCGGAAACGAGTTTGGTGATGACAATGCCGCTGGTGGTCTCATCCTTCCAATCAGACCGGCTGCGCGCATACAACTTGGTGAGTCGGATGACCCGACGCATCTGATCGCCAGCCCCTGCACTCTCACCATTTCGATCGGCAACCTGCTGCTTGAACCAGCGCGTGGTGGCGCGCGCATCCGAAGGATCCCAGCTGCCATCGCCTGCCAGTTCGAACACCTCGCGAGTACCGCCCCAGCCATCGTCTTCCTTGCGGATGCGATAGACCGGCATGTCGATGTGGTAGCCCTGGTGATAAGCCTGCCGGACGCACTTGGGAAACACCTCTGCCGGATTGGCAAACCGCCTGTCGCGTGAGAGTGCCGTACAGACGCGCTCCTTGGCCTCCAGCGGCGTCAGAGCGAAGCCATGCTGATCGACAAGTGCCGCCTCGTCGAAGTACACCCCGTCGTCGATGTCGTAATCAAAGTCGGGGTCTTGGACCATCGTGTGCATCGCGTAGGAGCCTTGAGTGCACACCATCTTCGGCTGGGCATGCTCCTCTTCATCCAAGCCAATCTCAAGGCGACGACGCCCAGTATCCCGGCGCTCCCGCATCTCCGTACGCTCGTCGTTGCTGAGCGTTACTTCGTCGGCATGGAACTTGCTCATATCGCTACCGCAGTCAAACACGCTCATTTTCCTTCTCCTTGCTGCTCACAGAGGCCATCGGTCAGGGCGGCGCGGAAACGCGCCATTTCGCTGTCTTGCGTGAACGCCTGAGCCCACGCGTAGTCCACATCGGAAACCGCTTGGCGCCTGAGGGCATTCAGCACCTTGGGGCGAGCGTCATCCATGTTCTGGATGTACTTCAGCAGCTTCTCTGAGGGGCATTGCGCCGGCATGCGAAATGCCATGCTTCCATCCTTGCGCAACTGCAGGATCTTCTTGCTGATGTAGTCGTAGCCCACCGCCTGCGAGTTCAGGCTTGCCGATATCGCGCGGACGCCTCCGCGCCAGCCCAAGGCACCTCGATAGCGCTGGCGGTCGGTAATTTCTTCACCGCCTTGCGCGGGCAGCGCCCCGAGCATGAAAAGGTGGACGGGACGGTTCTCGCCAAGGTCATCCAGAATTTCCACAGCCTCTAACGCGCCAAGCGCTCCAGGGTTGTTGGCCCACAGCCCCCCGTCCGTGTACACGACCCGCGCCTGCCCATCTGGCTCATCCAGCTGCGCGAGGGCTCGCAGGATAGGGGCTGCCGTGGTCGCCATGCAGGCATCGACAAGCGTCCGTTTGTCATCGCGTCCATTGAGCCGGGCCAAGTGTCGTGTTTTGAACACCACGGCAGCGTGTCGCGCCATATCGATGGACGTCAGCGCCAGCCGGATGCCGCGCTCGTCATGCACGTCCCGGAAGGTCTTCTGGCCAAAGGTGTGCTCCAGCGCCGCCCGGAGCGCGGCTTCACCCCGGCGGATGCCAAGACCAAACAGCGGGACAGTCTGCCCCAGGACGGGAATGCGCCTCAGCCACTGAAGCGGAAAGATTTTCCCGCCGTGCTCCTGGTAGAGCTGGTCAACCTTGGACAGCGACTCACCTGCTGCCAAAGCGGACGCCACGATCCCGCCGGTGCTGGTGCCAACGATAAGGTCGAAGCAACGGCCTACGTCCAATTCCTCACCGACTTGGCCGCAAACGCGCGCGGCGAAGGTGCGCAGGTAGGCCGCCTGATAGACCCCGCGCATCCCACCACCGTCCAGGCACAAAACTCGAAATGGCTTCATTGCGTCCTCCGATGTCCCCTAGGACACAAGATGTGGAAGTCTTTGGCTGCCCCACCCCCTATGGGTAGTGGCTTCAGGGAATTTGCCGACGTGGTAGGCAAGCTAACATCGAGATGAATCAGAAGCAAGAAACTTTTCTAGGTGGTTTGGGGGATACTAGTCCTTTGGCCGGAAAGACGACCATGTCTGAACAAGTACCACCCCCATTCAGCTCAAAGACATGGAGTCAGCGGCAGCGCTACGCGTTCATAGAGAATCGGCTGTACTGGGAGGGAGAGCTAACCCGGTCGGCCCTGATGGAGCGCTTTGGCATATCAGGCCCCCAAGCATCCGACGATGTCGCGCGATATCTCGAACTGGCTCCCCAGAGCATTGAGTACGATCGGGTCCGGAAGGCGTACATCCCTACTCGCCACTTCCAGCCACGGGTTACCTTCCCTGATGCACGTCAGTACCTGACCCAGTTGCTCCTGCTGGCCGATGACGCGATTGCCTCAGGTGACTCCTGGCTTGGCGATGTACCCATCCATGCCGTCATGCCTCGAGTGCGCAGGCGGCTGGACACAGAAACGCTAAGGCCAGTTGTGTCTGCCATCAGGCACCGGCGAGCTATTGAGATTCGCTACCAGTCGATGTCGACACCGGATCCCGTGCTTCGATGGATTGCTCCTCATGCACTGGTCTACGACGGCGCCCGCTGGCACATCCGGGGCTGGTGCTTCAACAAGTCCCGCTTCACCGATTTCGTCCTGGCCCGAATTCTTCAGATCGGTGACAGCCGGGTGTCGCCGATGGACCCTAGCCTGGACCGTGAGTGGGAAGAATTTTTCACTATTGAGTTGTCGCCTCATCCAGACCTGTCCGAATGGCAACGTCAGGCCATCGAGATGGACTACGGAATGGCGGACGGAGTGATCGGAATACGAATGCGCCTGTGCATGACCTGGTACTTCGAGCGTCACTACGGCTTGGACATTCCTGTGGAGTGCCTTCCTGCGGCTCGCCGGCAGATTGTCATTCGAAATCGCGCTGAGCTTGATGCGCTTCGTCTGTCCTGCGCTACTTCAGACGACTGAGGTCAGGGTACCGGCACAGGCGCGATAGCCCCTGACGACGATAAGCGTCATGCGATGGCTGGGTACGTATCTCACCCCCTTCGGAGTATCTACGCCCACGGCAAATATGATGTCCGCCGCGTGCTCATCAGCTTCCACAATCTCAAGCGGGGCGAACGCGTTGGGGCTGTCAACTTCTCCGCCGGGCCTCCTTGAGCGCATTCTGCACTCTTCCCCGTATTGTAGCGACGCAATCCGCTCATGATTCGCGGAAAAGAAGTTCTGTACGTACGTCGAAATCGCTTCTCTGCCTCACCTATCAACACAGAACGGCCATGAATTCTTACCAAGTCCAACACGTCGACAGAGCTCGAGAAATTCTTGGTGCGCACGCTTCTTGCTCACTCGCCCTTTCTTGACTCCGTCTGGGGCAATACCGGTGGCGAGGTACTTCTCCAGCGCCATCTGAACATCAGGATGAGAGGAAAAAAGCGCCGAGAGCGCGCCGGTATATCCACCGACAGACTGAGCTGGCATCGCGCATACTGGCTTCGATCGCACAGGCTTCTGCTTGCGAAAACCCTTGAGGACGCCAGCCCAGCCCGCAATCCGACCGTCGCCCATAACCGCGATGCATCGATTGAGGTATCGCAGAACCTCAGCATTCTCAATGCCGAACCGAGAGGAAATCTCTGCAGTCGTGCAGCCACTCAAGTAAGCAACGAGAGCGCTCTTCCTTCGCTCGAACAGAGCTAGATTCGCCTGGTCCAGTTGGCTGGTATCGCAAGGCGGCCACTCATCGTAGTTCGCGAGGTCCGCCGGAAGCGTACTCCGATTGAAATTAATGCCCGTCGTCACGTTGACACCTGTAGAGCCTAGTGTGCACAGACCATGGTTGAACATCCATGTCTGACTCAAGCGATCGTGCACGCAGAGCCAGCACGGCAGCCCCTATTGCCACCGCCGGGTGCCATTGACGATAGGCTTGGATGATCTCCCCGAGTGACGCCTTGCCGCGTCGTCTGATCATCGATTCAACATCCTCTGCCAAGGCAGCGAGACCGGCGTCGCGACTGCGGTGGAATGCAGAGATTGCAGCTTGCCAGTTGCGGATTCGCATCTCGACTGGGCCAGATCACGTGTAGTGAGCACAGCGACTGAATGACCGCACTCGGCAGTCATTGCGTCAATATCTCGCCTGGCGCGATCCGAACCGTCGTCGATCATTCGCGCCTGAATGGATCCGTCCGTCAATGTAACAAATGCGTCAACGACGTATGGGCCGCCATCTAAACGCACCTCTAATCGCGGCTCGCAGTACTCTGCTTCTCGAACTTCCGCGTCACCCTCACAGTAGAAGAAGAGCTTCATCCTCAAGTCACCGCTCAGGGTGACCGGGCACTCAGCTCTCGGTGACTGCAGTGTCCAGAGGTTTGCCGAGTTGCTTGTACGAGCTTGACGCACCCCCAGCCGGCGCTGCATGGCATTGGTAGTAAGACTCATGCCCCTGCTCCAAAGAGACCTCCCTATGGGAAGAGCCCAGGGATCCAGACGATCCAAGCGAGGTTAATCCAGGTCACTTGCATAACGTCCGCTGAGGCCATCGCTTCAATGCAGCGTCGGCCAGGGCCCACAGCAGACGTTATGACGCTACTCCCGAAATACACATGCCGCAACCGCCCTACCTGCGTTGCCGCTGAACAACTAACAGATATACATGTGGATGACGAAGGGCGTACACATATACTTGTTTGCGACCCCTATTCAGTTTGTTAGGAATCTCAGCTGTGGATCGATAAGCTGTTGATATGAAAAGCGTCCCAGGTAACACCAATACGTGCTCCGCCAGTTGCCGCTGGAAGCCCATCCATGTCCAATGGATGGGCGCAAATGATCTTCATCCCCTGGTGTGGCAAAGATCGCCTGCTTACCTATGCCCACTACGCTGTCCCGCTTCACGGAAGTATTGGAAAGCCCTCATCCACGCGAAAGCAGCGAGGCTTTGATCGCACTGAGCACGACAGTAAGGATCGCAGAATAGGTCACCACTACTGCAATAAAAAACTCCAAAAAAGTAATCTTGCTGTGGCTGGCGAGCGAGCAGAAAAGCTTCCACGCTCGCTTAGCAGCGTTCTTCTCCACCAGTCGTATCCGCTTTCTTTCTGCCTTCATGAAATCGGAATCCGAGATGGCGTGTTGCATAAAGCTCTCAAAGCTTGCAATGAATGCCAGTAGCCAGATCACCACAAGGCACACTGCAAGGCCATAAAGGGCTAACGGCATGTTCGTTTTTGGTTCCCCAGCGGCCGTGAACAGTAAGATCGCAGTCGTCAGGAGAACAATCTGAGGCGTTAGGTTCCTGAGAAAATCGAGGAGGGCCTTTCCTCCGCTCGCTGTTAGCAGATTCATTGCGGCGACGTGATGGATGGAGCGTCATTAAAGCAGCTGCTAGTCGCATGAGCTGCGACTAGGCTACCGCGACCCTCCCCCGTAACGCATCCTCGCTGGTGACGGTTGCCCGTTGCTTGTGGCGCACGCGCCTAGGGTTGTCGGGTCGGATACCCTCGGCACGGCGCCGGCAACTCCGTTCCCGGACAGGTGCTCCCCCCTGCTCCGCGGATGCTGCGCCCTGCCCGCCCGATCTTCTGTGAACGAAAAGGGCGAAAACTAGGTAGGAAACTGAAATTCTGGACTATGCTTGCACTGACTTTTGGCGAACATGTTGGGGATGAACGGCACGCATCTCCAGGCGGCACACACATACCACTTGAAGCATCGAACGGGGTGCAGGATGTACCTGAAGAAACTGGATGTCCGCAATTTTAGGCGTCTCAAGACGGTTGTCATTGACCTAGCCTCAGATATCTCAATCTTCGTAGGCTCCAACAACAGCGGAAAGACTTCTGTTGGCCATGCACTGGAACTATTCTGTGGCCGAGGCCGCTTAAATATCCACGACTGAGGTAGAGCCTAGGATCGTGCGACCGCCGCCCCGGGCACTCGCCAGATCCCCCTGAGCCCTGCCCCGCCGATGTCTGCTTCCGGCCATAGTCGGAAGTTGAACGCATGAATCTAGCCGCGCCGCGTAGCAGCGTTGGCGCAAACACATTGCAAGCCCGGCCGTAGCCGGTCAAGAACGCGTCAGTTCAACAGCCAAGTGACACGCGGTGCCATTGTCTAGGTGGCTATCCAGGTTGTTGAAACTCTCAACCATGGATTGCGCAGTCGGCGGGGATCGGCGTACATCAAAGCTCTTCGATAGATTCAGCGTGAACACGTCGATATGCGGTGGCGCGACGTGGCGAAGGAAGGTGATCCTGCTGAAGCCGGCGTCAGATGGGGACGCGCAGATGTGTGCCATGACATCAATGTCACTCGGGTTATCTTTTGCGGTAAGAAAGCTCCCATAGACGAGCAATCGATAGACACTAAAGTTCTCATCTAGAATATCACGAAAGGCTTTAAGCTCAGACAGCAAGTTTACGCGGGTCTCATTGGTGCCATATTCGGCGCTTAATTCGGTAAGTGACATTGCTTTAATCATAGGGTTCAACGCCTGAATTAATCCGGCCCGCGAAGCAGGTTCGGTTTTCATGATTTATTGGACGCGAGTTCGGCGTGCACGCATCTACGATAGAGAGTCGAAGACAACACGATCGCCGCTTGAAGATGCAATGACACGCAGGTCGGAAACCGGGAAGCGAGATACGTTGCCTAGGGCTGGTTGTCCACCACCAGAATTTGCAGAAGACGCTATTGCCCACAAATCCGATGTGGTGAATCCGCTGGCACCGAGGATCATCCCGCTGCCGGATGATGCAATCGCCCTTAGATCTAAAACGGTATGCGACGTTTTCCTCCGTATCCAACTACCTAATTGCAGAATTACTCGCTCCGGGTACGCGCCTTATCCACAGCACGCCACATGGTGCGTTATTCCCTCGATACGGCCGATCTTAGTGCGATTGGGATCGGCCAACAAGCGTGCGTAGAGCCGAACCCTGCAGGGCATACAGCGGCGCTCCAGCCCAAGTCCACATTGGGTCGGGATCTGCCCGCCCCCACCAAATCAACGATCCCTGACCTTTAGAGCCCGATGATTGCGAGTATGGCTTGAAGTCGCGTTAAGTAAGGCCTTTCGCCCACCTATATCGCCCTGCAGCGCTGCCAGCCGCCAGACGGCGACGAAACCTGCACCCATCCATTGGAGAGCTTGCGCATCGCCTGCCCGCCAACACAAGCGCGCCCTGAGCGGGCTGCCTCATCAGAGCCAAGTGCGGGCAGTGATATGACGTCGTCGGATGGTCCGGGGCGACCTGCGCGCCGGGCTTCATCTTGCAGGGTTCGAGCTTCGATCCGGTCGCAGTATGGCTTCACGCCCGGGTGCGGGTGGCTCGGCCACCGGTAGTGCTGGCAGTTGAAAGGCGTGGTCGCGCTCGCCATTGAGTTGCGCGCCGCCTTCTTGGCAGCGGGCTGTGGTCGGGGTGCAGGACCCGTGGCCGTGTGAATCTGTGCAGCCGCAACCGACGACATCAACAACCCAGCCGTGAGCCCCAGCAAACGAACGTCCATGTTGCGTCCTCGCTTCTCCCGTACCGATTCTGCACGGATTCGGGCGACGCTCCTATAGGGTGTTCCCCGACACGTATAGACGCACTAGCAGTTGGTTTTCCAGGACGTTGAGATCGACTTGAACTGGTCGGAACTCGTGCGCCAAAGCATTTCCTTGTACTGCTCTCGGACCAGGCCCGATTCTCCTGTCGGCCGAATGTGGGTCAGCAGATTCGCGCGCCTGCCGACCAGGCTCGGTTGCAGGGGCATGACTCGCCACGCTTCCCCGCCAACCGAGATGTACTGCACGTATGGCGAGACTGGGCGACCCATGTTGTACCAAGTGCTGCACCACATGTAAGTGGCTGCGATCGACCACGTCGATGAAGCCGGGTCGTAGTCCATGACGACCGGGATCAGGAACGAGCGCCACACAGGAGGCCTGGCAGCGCCATCCACCTGCGCGATCCGCAGTGTGGTCTCCTTTGGTTTCCAGCCGGTTGCACGCATCGCGATATCGCGCGTGATGGTTCCCTTCGCGGTGCGCTTCACCACGATCAGCCGGCCGTCTGACAGCCGCACTTCCTCCTTCCACGACTCACTCATGCGACTGCAGCCGACTAATGTCAGCACCAGCGTGCATAGCACGATCACGCACAAAGCGTGGACCACCGCGGCGGTTGCCCTTGCAATATTCATCCTGAAGCCTCCTTGCATTGTCAGAGATCCCTCATCTGGCCATCGCGGACCGCAGGGTTCACGGTCAGGACTTCCGGTTGCGCGAACTAGAACTCCGCTTCCTTGCTGGCAGCAGGCTGCAGCACTTGCTGCCCCACATCATTGCCGATGCTTAGGAACCCGATCCCGCCCGACAGCCCTTGCGCTCGCATGGGTTGCGATTGGACGACCGAAGAATAATCCGCAAAGAAATCAGGCTTGCGCCATTGCGCGGAGATCGATTCGCGGCTGCCGCCCAGATCGTTGTTCCAAGTTACCGCTTTTTCCGCACTGGGTGAACCGAACTTGCGCTTGAGCAACTCCATCACACGCGGCTGCGCCTCGAACCCGGTGGTGTTGAAGCGCAGGGCGATCACTCGCCCGTTGCGCAGCAGAACCAAACCGCCCGCACCTTCCAGAGAAAAAGCGTCGCCTGCGCCCGCGCCGATCGCCATGCCGATGGGCGCCACCCACGCCGGGAACTCCTCCGTGGCGAAGACCAGGTAACCGTATTCGCCTGCCGCGAACTCGGTGTTGCCTACGGCCATGTTTGTCGTGCCGGGCGCGACGCACAACCCTGTTGCCGGCGGGGTGGCCTTCGGGGGTTCCGGCGGCGGGGTCATCAGCTTGTTGAACGCCCTCGCCCCTATCCCTTTGTTGCTTCTGGGGGCAGCTGGAGCAGGCACGGATATCTGGCAAAGGGGCAGCGCCAATGGTGCCCCTAATTTGATTCCGAAAATGTCAGGTTCCGCCGCAGAGACCGGGACGGTAGACGCCATGGACAGTAGAACGACAAGCGAACTGGCTGCTGCAGTGAAACGCATAGGGCAAATCCATCCTGGATCATGGTTGAGGGGGAGTATATCCCCTATGGGAGGCCTGATCCTGGCGACAAGCTTGGGATGGCCTCACCCCCAAGCTTCGAAGGGGAGAGCCCGGCTCTACGCTGCGCCGGGTGGCATCGCGCGCAGGATCGCCTCGACCCGGCGGTCCAACGCTTCGCGTTCGGCATCGGATCCCAACCGTCTACGTGTGGCCTGCTCGAAAGTGCCCTCATAACACCAGCCCTGCAGCAGACAAAGCCTGCTGGCAGGCGGGCTCTCTGGTCCGCACTCAAGGCCCATGCGGCATGCCGCGACCTGCCAGGCGCGACCCGCGAGCTCGCCGTCGGCTAGAGCCGTGTAGGGCTCGGCAACTTGCATGCCGAAGAACTCACCCATGGCATCACCCAAGGCGAACATCGCCGCAGGATCGTTGGACGCCAGCACCTCTTCCAGCAGGGCAGCCGCTTGCACCTTACTCAGTGGTGGCTGTGGATTGAAGACGGTCTCCGCGACCCGTGCAGGCAGATCGCCGCCTTGTGCCGCCTGCGCATACAGTAGGCGCATGTCTTCCCATTCGATCGGTGCCCCGTCCTCCACGGCAGCGCACTCCTGCAGAGCGTGTTCCAGCAGGTACCCCAACACGGTCGCCTTTTCTTCGGTCTCCGCGCTCCGGATGCTGCGCTGGATCCGCTCCTTGTACTGTCCGACGTTTGGATTGATGTACATGCACCTGTCGTAGGCCTGCGCGAGCAGACGCTGAGAGGCTGGGTCGCCCGCGTCAGCGCGCTGCTTCAGGGCCAGGAACCAGGCGCGCTGGGGGCTGGTCTTGGTGGAGTCAGGCCTTTGCGAGGAACCGGCTGTAATTGGCGGTGCGGGCTCGTGGGCCGGCGTCTCCGCTTGGGCGGTATGGGGGGGGAATGAGGTGGGCTTCCAAGTCAGCCACACGACCAAGGCCAGGGATGCTGCCGCCAGTGCCGGGAAAATGCGCTTTGCTGCCATGAACCCAGGTTCGTCCGTCGATCGTCCCTCATCTTAGCGTTTCACACGGAACGCCATTACGGCAGCCGGGGCGTCGCTGCCGGCGCCCCGCTTGTTGCCCTCTCACCCGGCCGGCCCCAGGCTCAATGCCGAGCCCGCGCATCCACAGCTAACCGCTTGGTGCCTACACTTGGCCCATGCCTCCATCCACGCACAACTCCACGCCCGTTATGAAGCTCGACTCGTCGCTGAGAAGGAACAACGTCGCAGAGGCGACTTCGGCGGGCTTGGCCATTCGACCGAGAAGAATCGGGGCGACGATTGATCTACGCATCTCATCAGGGACTCGCTCCATCATCTCGGTATCTGTGGGCCCTGGGGCCACCACGTTGATGCGGATTCCGCGGGGGGCCAGTTCTGCCGCCCATGTGCGTGCATACGAGCGAAGGGCAGCCTTCGTTGCGGCGTAGGTTCCGTAGTTTGCGATGCCGAGTGAGCTTGCTACCGACCCCATCAGCACCACCGCTGCGCCCTCTTGAAGCAAGCCAAGGGCTTTCTGAAGGCCAAAGATCTGGGCGCGTACGTTCACGGAGAAGTGTCGGTCAAAGTGTTCTTCGGTCACTTCGGCAAGTGATGCCGGCTCACTCAGGCCTGCATTCAGTACGAGGGCGTCGAGACGAGTGAACTGGCTGCCAACCTCTTTCATTACCCGATCGATGTCTTCACGGACGCTTGCATCGGCGACGATGCCACGGCCACCTGGACCTATCGCTGCGACGCCCTCCTCCACCTGTTTGCGGTCACGCCCGGTGATGAACACCGTTGCGCCCTCCGCGGCGATCCGAGCAGCCACGGCTAAGCCAATGCCCCTGGCGCCGCCAATGACCAGGGCAACCTTTCCTTCCATCTTCTTCATTCGTGAGCACCAGTAAAAACCAAGAGTGCTGCTAAGATATACGCTGGATATCAAGTATCAAGAACGCACCATGGCTAGCCTAGATATACCCGGTGATACCTGTTCGGCTGAGAGCTCTGCGAAAGTCCTCTCTGACATGGCGCAGGTTCGACCCATGCTGGAGAAGATCGCGGACAAATGGACGATCATGATTCTTACCGTGATCTGCCCAAAACCGTCCCGCTTCAACGAGATCAAGCGCCGATTGGACGGAATCACGCACAAGTCTCTCGCAGACGCGCTTAAGCGCCTCGAGCGACATGGTCTGGTAACGCGGACCGTAATGCCGACCGCACCAATTGGCGTCGAGTATGCGATCACCCCTCTTGGTCACTCTCTGAAGCAGCCCTTTGAAGCGCTGTGTAGCTGGGCCTTGAAGAACGGCAGTGAGCTTGAAGCCGCATGCACACGGTACGACCAAGGCAAGCATTGAACTTGCGTAAGCCTGCGGCTCCCATTGGCGTGTTGGGCCTGAACGCATTCGGGTCGGTAGCAATCTTGCTTAGTGCGCGCTCGCTGCATCAACGAATGCAGAGAGATCTCGGTTGAAGCGTGTGGGCTTCTCGAAGAAGGGCGAATGGCCTGACCCTGCATACAGTTCAACTGTGGCCCTGGGATAAAGTTCCTTCGCCCGCGCTGCGGAGGCGCTTGGCTGAACAAGCGCATCCTGCTCACCGTAGATGAGCAGTAGCGGCTTATGCATCGAACCAAGTCCTTTGGCAGCATCGATCGACATGCCGTGGACGGCGCTCTGCATCTCGCTTGATGCCATGGCCGCAGCGGCGATCGTGCGCTGGAACGTTGCGTCGTCAGGCGCCGTACTGAAACATAGCGCGACGAATTCCTTCTCGCCTTCAAGATGCAGTCGCAGGTCCGATGACGCCATGCCGCTGTAAACGGTGGGTTGAGCGACGAGTTGTTCCGGCTTGAGTTCGATGACCCCGCCTACATACACCGCGCCCGCAATCTGTCCGTCCCCAAACGCAGCCAGATAGTTGGTGATGACAGCAGCCCCGAGCGACCACCCTACCAGCACAGGCTCGCGTGCGCCGGAGTCCCTGATTACGGCCGCGAGGTCATCCGCCCAGCGACGGCCCTCGCGGTAAGCGCCCAGCTCCACTGGCTTGTCGGACAGGCCGTGTCCGCGCAGATCAAAGGTGATCAAACGATAGCGCTGCAACCCAGGACTATTAACCTGTTTGTCCCAACTGAGGTGACTACCCAGCAGCCCGTGCACAAAGATGATGGGCTGCCCCTGAGGATTTCCCGCCTCTTGAACAGCGATTTTGACTCCGTCCGGTGACTCAACTGTGTAAGCCCGGTTTGCGCCGTGCGCAAGCAGTGGTGCCAGCAACAGAGCGATGCAATAGAGCCAGGTGTATCGAATGGATGAGCCTGGGGAAAAGACCATGGATAACGAACCTCATTGAGCGGAACTCAGAGGCTAAACGCTGACACTAGTGTTAGAGTCAAGTAGACGTTTCCAGGATTTCGCGATGTCCAAGCAACCCAGTAATGACCTGATGAAGATTGGTGAGCTAGCCGAGGCTAGCGGCGTCAGCGTGCGTTCGATCCGCCACTACGATCAGCATGGGATGTTGGCATCTTCCCGATCGGGAAATGGCTACCGCGCGTTTCAAACGGTGTCGGTCAACCAGGTGAAACAAATACAGCGCCTTATTGCGGCAGGCTTCAGTTTAGAGGAGATCCGTAGCTTCCCGGAATGCATGCTATTGATCGAAGGTGCCTTGGCGTGCCCAGAAACCAGCGAGACACAGCGCAGGAGGCTGGCGATTCTAGATAAGCAGATCGAGATGCTGGACAAGCAGAGGTCTCGCTTGCGTGCCATGCTTGTAGCTTCTACGTAAGAGCCTGCGATGTCCGTCTTGGACGCCGCCGTTACAAGTCTGTTCCACGCCCGATACGCCCGCCCTTGCTGATTGACAGCCCTCCACTGCCCACTCGCCAAGGACATGGATCACACGCGGCGGCGTAGGGCATCCCGGCGTCTGGGCGATATGCCGTGCAGGATGGCGGTAAGTACACTCACGTGGACGCTACCGCCGCGCCGCTCGATCTCTCCAGATGTTGCACTAGCAGATGGTTTTCCACGACGTTGAGATCCACTTGTACGGCACGGAGCCCCGGCGCCATAGCATTTCCTTGTCCGATTCCCGGAGCAGGCGCGGCTCCCCTGTCGGTCGAAACGCGTGGGCCCTGCCGGCGGTTGCCCTTTCAATCTTCATGCTGAAAGCTCCCATCAACGTCATAGCATCACCATCTGGCTATGCGAACACGGGCCGGAGCCCTTAACGCTCCCGCAAAGCCTCTTGCCCGTGCTGTTGCAGCGGGCTCAGCAGGTAGTCGATTACCCGCCGCTTTCCGGTCTTGATTTCAGCGCTCAGCGTCATGCCTGCGCTCATGGCCACCACCACGCCGTCGATGTCCAAGGTACTGCCGTCGAGGCGAATGCGGGCAGGAAATACCAGGCCCAGTTGCTCATCCTGCGCCGCATCATGCGATACGCTGACGACCTTTCCGGTGAGATATCCATAGCGTGTGTACGGGAAGCTCTCGATCTTCACCGTTACCGGCTGGCCGGGACGCACGAAACCGATGTCCTTGTTGAGGACGCTGGCTTCGACTTCAAGCGCTTCCTGTGGTACGACGGCCAGCAATTCCTGCGCTGGCGTCACCACCCCGCCTACGGTATGAATAGCCAGTTGCTGCACAGTGCCGTCGACGGGCGCACGCAGCGTCATCAGCCGATCACGCTGGTCGGCCTTGGCAAGCTCCGGCGTGCCCTGCGCAACCTGCTGCTCGGCTTCGCGCAGTTCGTCCCGGGTCTGACGGCGGAAATCGGCAACCAGCACGCCCAGCTCTTCTTCGGCGGCGCTGAGTGCGGACTCGATCTCCCGCAGCCGATTTCGCTGGGTGGCCAGGTCGCGCTCGGCCGCAATGCGTTCCTGCTCGCGCAGCAGGTACTCGTGGCGGCCCACGTACCTGCCCTCGACCAAGCGACCGTAGTCCTCTGCCCGAACCTTGGAAATGCGTGCCGACTCGGAAAGCGGCGCGATTACATCGCGCGTGGTCTGCAATTCGGCGCGCCGCTGGCCGATCGTGGCCAGCAGGTTGTGGCGTTTGGCTTGCAGTGCGTCGAACTGGCTGTTGGCCAAGGCCTGCTCGGCGGCGAAGCGCTCAGCCGGCACGTCTGTCGCCGGGGCCAGCTGGGGCGTCGTGCCGGTGTCGATCGCCTTGTCCAGCGCCGACAGGCGCAGCGAGGCCAGGCGTGCCTCGGTCAGGGTCTTACGCACCTGCAGAAGTTCGGCGCCTGTCGCGGTGGCATCGAGCTCAATCATCGGCTCCCCTGCCCTCACCTTCTGGCCGTCACGCACGAGGATGCGACGTACGACCGCGGTTTCGGCCGGCTGCACGATCTTGGTCCGTGAATCGACCACCATCCTGCCGGGCGCCACTGCGACGATGTCGAGCTTGCCGATCCCTGCCCACAGCAGCGCCACCACGAAGAACGCGATGATGACCCGCATGGTCCAGCGCGCCGTCGGAGAAACCGGGGTTTCAATGAGTTCCAGGTGCGCCGGCAGGAACGCACGCTCATCTGCATGCCGCACCGGCGTGTCCATTTCGCGGCGCGACTCCCATGCAGCGCGAAACACGCCGAGATAGCGTTGCGCGAACGCCTTCCATCCTGCAATCGCATGCTTCATGGCGTTCCCGCCTGCAGCCGGTGCAGCCGTGCATAGTGGCCGTCGGGCCGATCGACCAGCTCGGCGTGCGTCCCAGTCTCGACAATGCTGCCTCTCTCGACGACCACGATCCGGTTGGCGTGGCGTACGGTGGAGAGCCTATGCGCGATGATGAGCACGGTGCGACCCTTGCATATCGAACGCATGTTGCTCATCACTGCGTGCTCGGACTCGTAGTCCAGTGCGCTGGTGGCCTCGTCCAGGATCAGGATGCGCGGGTCGGTGATCAGCGCCCGCGCGATCGCCACGCGCTGCCGCTGTCCGCCTGACAACCCTGCGCCGTGCTCGCCCACCACGGTGTCATAGCCCTCGGGCAGTTCGGCGATGAAATCATGCGCGCCGGCCAGTTTGGCTGCGTGGATCACCCGCTCCAGCGCCATGCCCGGATCGGCCAGGGCGATGTTCTCGCGAATGCTGCGGTTGAACAGGAAGTTTTCCTGCAGCACCACGCCGAGCTGGCGTCGTAGCCAGGCCGGGTCGGCCAACGCAAGGTCATGTCCATCGATCAGCACCCGGCCGCGCTCCGGCGTGTAGAGCCGCTGCACCAGCTTGGTCAGCGTGCTCTTGCCCGAACCGGAGCGGCCGACGATGCCAATCACCTCGCCTGCCTTGATCTCCAGCTCAATCCCGGCGAGCACTTCCGGCGCCTCCGGGCGGTAACGGAAATGCACGCGTTCGAAACTGACCCGGCCCAGGATCGGCGGAAGCGCCATTCGACTTCCCGGCACTTCGGTGCGGGTGTTGAGGATGTCGCCCAAGCGCTCGACCGAAATGCCGACCTGCTGGAAGTCCTGCCACAGTTGCGCAAGACGGATGATCGGTGCCGCCACCTGCCCGGAGAGCATGTTGAAGGCGATCAGCTGCCCGAGCGACAGCTTGCCCTCAAGCACCTGCTTGGCGCCGAAGAACAGGATCGCCACGCCCACCAGCCTCTGCACCAGTTGCACGCTCTGCTGGCCGATGGTTGCCACACGCGTGACCCCGAAGCCGGCGCTGACATAGCCCGCCAGCTGGTTGTCCCACGTGCGGGTGGCACGCGGATCGACCGCCATCGCCTTGACCGTACCGATGCCGCTGATCGTCTCGACCAGGAACGATTGGTTGTCCGCTCCGCGGGCGAACTTGTCTTGCAGGCGGCGTCGCAGCACCGGGGTAATGCCGGCCGAGATCAGGACGTACACTGGCAACGACAGCACCACGACCATCGTCAGCCAGCCGCTGTACCAGAACATCACTGCCAGGAAGACCACGGTGAACAGCAAGTCCAGCACTGAGGTCAACGCCTGGCCGGTGAGGAATGTGCGGATGTTCTCGAGTTCGCGCACTCGCGCGATCGTGTCGCCGACGCGGCGTGATTCAAAGTAGGCCAGCGGCAGCGCCAACACATGCCGGAACAGGCGAGCACCCAGCTCCACATCGATCTTGCTGCTCGTGTGCGCGAATACATAGGTACGCAAGCCGGTAAGTACGACTTCGAACACCGCCATGCAGACCAGGCCGATGGCGATCACGTCCAGCGTCGTCAGCCCGTTGTGCACCAGAACTTTGTCCATTACCACCTGGAAGAACAGTGGTGTCACCAGCGCAAATAACTGGATGAACAACGAGACGATAAACACCTCCAGCAGCATGCGCCGGTACTTGATGATCGCCGGGATGAACCATGTAAAGTCGAAACGTGCCAGCTGTCCCAGAACCGAGGCGCGCGAAGCGACCTGCAGCAGGCGTCCGTTGTAGCGATGCCGAAGCTCATCCAGCGAAATCTGCCGGGGACGGCGTTCAGCCAGGTCATGGATCAGCGCCTGCTCACCCTGGATACGGGCGATAAGGAAAGCGTGACCGCCAGTGTCCCATGCCAGCGCCGGGAAATTGGCCAGCGACAGGCGCGATGGTGCCAGCGTGGAGACCTTCGCCTTCAGCTCGAGCTTGCGCGCAGCAAGCAACAACGTGGTCTCGTCGAAGGCCTCGCCATTGCGGCCAAACTCATGCGCGAGCTGTGCGGCATCGGCAGCGACGCCGTGGAACTGCGCGAGCAATACCAGGCCGCGCAGGCCCAGATCGAATTGCGATTGGTCGGATGCAGCGCTATCGCCTTCGGCGCCCACGACCTTGAGTGCAGCGGTCCCCTGTTGCATAACGTCCCTGCTATGCGGGCCCGGCTGGGCCTTGTCTTTCAAGCATCCCTATAAATGGCGGCCCGTGTCAACACATGGCCGCAAACTGCGATCGACCGCTCACTTTCACGGCTCGCCAAGCCGCAACCTGGTACTCCGCGCCCTTGCTGGGAGCAGGCTGCAGCACTTGCCGCCCCATATTACTGCCTCCGCGAAGGCCCTCAAAAAAAGTACGTGACGTGCCAAGCCATGACCCGTAGCCGTTTGTATAGGTCAGGACAAGAATTGCACGAAACTACCGCGGTAGCCGCCTCGCCTGGCGGCTACCGGGTCCTGGGCCCCCAAGGGCCCTCCTGCACCAAGCGGCTAGAGCTCCATCACCGCAACCCCATACTTGTTGGTTCGTTGGCTCGCCGACCCGCTGTGTAGCCACGGTGCTGCGTTAACGAGCGAATCTGCACCAGCGTCGTTGGCCGGCGGCAGCACCGCGGCCTCGCTGCCAAAGCTTCCCATGCTGTCCACCAACTGCTGCACTTCTGAGCGCGGGTGTGGAGGTTCGCTGACGCGCGGAGGAGTGGGCGGCGCTGAGGCGACCAGGCGCGAATCCAGCGAAATTGGCTGGGCCTGCGGCGCGGTGAGGCTTGGCGCGGCTACGGCGAGTGCCGGGACTTCGCCCCGGTCGAAGGCGTCCATGGCCAGGCTCAGCGCGGCAGACTCCTGGATCGGCAAGGCAGCAGCGGCGCCGGCAGCCGCTGCCGCATCCAACGTGTTTGCTGCCTGCGTGCCTGCCGGCAACGGAGTAAGCTGCCCGGCTATCGTGGCGGCGGTGATGGCATACCCGCCATCACCGGGCTGGACGTAGCTGATGGCACGCTCACCTCCCAGGAAGTGCCCCAGCACTCGCATCTGCTGGTTCGCATTTCCATCCACCCGCACGATCAGGTCATCGCCGTCGCGGTGATACGCAATCCGACCGCGTGCGATTCCGTCCAGATAGAGCCAGTCGGTACCGCCACCGGTGTTGTCGATGGTGTCGGCACCCGAAGAGGCATTGTAGAAGTAGGTGTCATCTCCGGCGCCGCCGAACAGCATGTCGTCGCCGTCTTCGCCTACCAGCTGGTCAGCCCCCGCCCCACCGATCAGGATGTCTTTGCCCGAACCGCTGAAGCTGCCATTGCCGCCGGACAGGTAATCATCGCCATCGCCGCCCTCGAGCTTGTCATCGGCACCCATGCCGAACAGCGTGTCGTTGCCCGCCAGGCCCTTGATCAGGTCCCTACCGCTGGTGCCGACGATCTGCTCGCCTGCAGTGGTGCCGGTCTTGACCGAAGGATAGTCTGCATCGTTGCCCGTGCCTGGCGTACCCCCACCATTGTCGCCACCGCCGCCATTGTTGCTGACCAGGGCGTTGATGGCGGCCGTGTTCAAGGCCGAGCCGCTGGCAGGCTGCAGATAGTCGAGCGCGAGGTCGCCGCCAAGGAAGTGGTCGGTAATCGTGACGCGCTGGTTGGCACTTCCACCTACGGTGATCAACAGGTTGTTGCCCTCGCGGGTCAAGGCCAGCTGTGCAGTGGTAATGCCGTTCTGGAAGATCAGCCAGTCGGTGCCGCCGCCCACGTTACTGATGACGTCGGTGCCGCCGCCGTATACATACTGGTCGTCACCGGCGCCGCCGGTGAGAGTGTTGCTTCCATCTTCACCGCGAAGCGTGTCATTGCCGAGGCCGCCCTCCAGTACATCATTGCCCGAGCCGGTTCCATTGCCATTGCCGCCGGACAGGTAGTCGTTGCCCTCGCCACCACGCAGGGTGTCGTTGCCGCCCATGCCGAACAGCGTGTCTGCACCACCCAGGCCTTCGATCAGGTCCTTGCCGGCGGTGCCGACGAGCTGCTCGCCTGCGGCCGTGCCCTGGATGACCTGGTCGAAGCCGCTGCTGCCACCGGCGACGATCTGGTTGATCTGAGCCCCGGTCAGGGTAGTGCCGCCATTGGGTTGGACGAAATCGATGGCGGCATCGCCGCCAAGGAAGTGGTTGCGGACCCGCACGGCCGGCGTAGTGGACTGGTCGACGGTGATCAACAGGTCATCGCCATTGCGCGAGAAGCTCAGCCGCTCGCGCGTGACGCCGGCACCGAAGAAGATGGTGTCGCTGCCGCCGCCGGTGTTATCCACGATGTCGCTGCCGCTGGCGGCGTCCACCAGGTAGGAGTCGTTTCCGGCGCCGCCGATGAGTGTGTCATCCCCTGCTCCGCCACTGAGCGTATCGTTGCCACCGGCGCCGTTGAGCACGTTGGCCGCTGCATTGCCGGCCAGGTAGTTGGTCAATGCGTTGCCGGTGCCGTTGATGGCGCCGGTCCCGGTCAGGAACAGGTTTTCCACTTCCGCAGCCAACACATGGCTCGCCGACGCCTGCACCTGGTCGGTGCCGCCGCCCGCGGCTTCGACGATGCTGTCGTCGGCGTGGTCCACGATGTACACGTCATTGTCCGCGCCGCCTGCCATCAGGTCGCCGCTGGTGCCGCCGTCAAGGTAGTCGGCTCCATTGCCGCCATTCAGCTCGTCCTGGCCGTTACCACCCCACAACTGGTCGTCGCCGTCCGCGCCGATCAATGTGTCATCGCCGTCTTGGCCGGAGAGCCGGTTGGCTGCCGCGTTGCCGGTGATCTGGTTGGACAGGTCATTGCCATTGCCGGTGACGATGCCGTTGGCGAGTATCAGATGTTCTACGCCTGCCGACAGAATCAGGTTGCTTTCGAAGCGGCGCTCGACCGTGTCGATGCCCTGGGCTTCCTCTTCGATCACCCTGTCCTGCGCGGATTCGGTCACGTAATAATCGTTTCCATCGCCGCCGTATAGCCAGTCTGCACCACCACCGCCTTCGAGGCGATTGTTGCCGGCATTACCGCGAAGATCGTTGTCCAGCGCATTGCCGGTGGCGTTCCAGTCACCAGATCCGGTTAGTTCCAGGTTTTCGATGTTCTCCCCGAGCTGCCAGCTGAGCCCGGCGAGCACCGTGTCGCTACCCTCGTTGGCTTCCTCGACGGTCTGATCAAGGGCGGTGTCGACGACGTAGATATCGTCGCCGAGGCCACCCACCAGTTGGTCGGTGCCCGCGCCACCGTCGAGCCGGTTATCGGCGCTGTTGCCGGTGATCAGATTTTCCTGCTCGTTGCCGGTGCCCTCGACGGCTTCGACCAACAGGGTCAAGGCTTCCACGTGCGCGCCGAGCGTATAGCTGTAACCAGCGCTGTGCACCGTGTCGTAGCCCTCGCCCACGTACTCGATGATCTGCTGGGAGTCGTCGGTGACCAGGTAGGTGTCATTCCCCACGCCGCCGTACAGGCGGTCGTAGGCGCCGGCTCCGGTCAGGGTGTCATTGCCCTCTCCGCCATGCAGGTCGTCGCGGAACTCGCCACCCAGCAGTTGATCGTCGCCTGCGGTTCCCGACACTACATTGCGCAGATAGAGCGTCAGGCTGGAGTACGCACGCTGACCCCAGCTATCCACGCCCTGGATCTCGACATAGAGCTCGTTCCCGCCATTGGGCGGCGTGCCGGTGAGTTCGCCGGTGACTGCATCGATGTTGAGCCAGGCTGGGGCGTTGGCGCCCAGTGCGTAGGTCAGCGTGTCGTCAGGACTGTCGCTGAACATGCCGGCCGGCAAGGATGCGGCGAAGGCCGTGCCCCCGACCATCTCGAAGTCCAGATAATGAATCTGGGTCTGCGGCGGGTTGTTGGTGTACGGCAGCTGATGCAGTTCGCCCCTGCGAACGGTTCCGTCCGCGAATAGGAAGAAGAACCTGTCGGTGTTGCGGCGCAATACAAGTTGGTCACCCTGCTCCATCCAGTAGCTGCTGACGATCAGCTGATCGTTGGGGTCATCGCCCACCTGGACCACCAGGTCCAGCCCGTCGCGACTGAAGGTCACGTCATCCGGGTCAATACCGGCGGCGAGCCGTATGCGATCGATGCCGGATTCCTGCCAGGCGTCGACCGTGTCGCGCCCGTCTCCTCGCGCATAGTGGAAGTCATCATTGCCGTAGCCGCCGATGAGCAGGTCATTGCCCGTTCCGCCGTACAGATCGGCACCGCCGCTGCCTGCGCGCAACTGGTCGTTACCCTCTTCGCCGTACAGGTAATCGCGGCTGGCATTTGTCGAGGTGTTGGGCTCGCGTTCTCCACCATCGAGAGTGTCGTTGCCCGCACCACCTCGAAGTTCGTTGCTGAAGCCATTGCCGGTCAGCACATTGTCGCCGGCGTCGCCGCGCAGGTTGGCGTGGAAGGTGCCACCGCTGTGGGTGCCTCCGGTGTTCGCGTCGTACACCAAGTTGTTGCCCAGCTCGAGGTTCTCGATGTTGGTGTAGTCGGAGAGCTCGTACCACTGGTTCTGCGGCGTGCCGGGCTCTGGTGCTTCGATCACCACGGTGTCGCTGCCCTCGCCTGCCAGCTCTACGGCGGTGTCGTTGGCACTAAGGATGTAGCGGTCATTCCCCAAACCGCCATACAGCATGTTGGCGCCAGCCGACGTGCGTCCGTTCAATGTGTTGTTGGCTGCATTTCCCCAGCCGGTCCAGTCGCCATCCCCTACCAGCTCGAGAATTTCGATCTGGGACAGGTTTGCGATGGAGTAGGACAGGCTTGCGCGCACGGTGTCGATCGAGCGTGGCGCATCCAATCCCCAGTCAGCTTCAACGATGACATCGCCAAGGCTGTCGACCACATAGGTCTCGTTACCCTTTGTGCCGATCAGGGTGTCATTGCCGGCGCCGCCATCGAGCAGGTAGTAGTGCGAGTAATGGTCACCGTAATACGGGAGCGTGCCGAACTGGATGACGTTGTCGAGGTCATTGCCGATCAGCCTGCGCGGGATCTGGACGATCCACCCCGGGTACTCCGGGTTGTTCCAGTGCCACCTGTCAAAATTGAACACCGCGACGAGGTTTTCTACGTTGTCCGGGAGCGAGTACGAGTACGACTCGGCATAGACGGTGTCGATGCCTTCGTTTGCAAACTCGATGACGTTGTCGGGGGAGTTAGAGTATTGGTAGCCCTCCGAGATGTAGTATCGGTCGTCACCAGTTCCGCCCCTGAGGACATCGACCTCCTCGTCGGTATTCGAATTCGAATACAGCTGGTCGTTGCCCGCGCCTCCGTCGAGCACGTTCACCCCGCCCCCGGCGTCGAGAACGTCGTTGCCTTCGCCGCCGAACAGTTGGTCGTCGCCTTCCTGACCGAAGATCCGATCATTGCCGCCCAGCCCGTACACGATGTCGTTGCCGCCGCCGGCACTCAGGTTGTTGTGCGCGTCTGTGGCTGTGTAGGTCTCAGCATCGGCGGTACCGATCCAGGAGTGCTGGTTACGACGGAAGTCCTGTGCAGACAGCCAAGTGCCGTCATCGAACTCGATGATGTGGCTTCCGTTCTGGGAAGAGAGGAAGCCGTCCAGGACCAGTGCCTGGTAGGCACCGCCAACGAAGAACCCGATGATCAGGTCGTCACCTGTGATCTGGGTGCTCTGGATCATTGCGCTCGTCAAGCCGCCGCCTATGCGGATGATGTCACTGCCGGAGTCTGCAGCGCCGAGGTTCAGGATGCGGTCGTAGCCTCCATCGAAACCATAGTGGTAGATGTCATTGCCGAGGCCGCCATCCAACGTATCTGAGCCAAACCCGCCGTGGAGAACGTCATCGCCCGCTCCACCGAACAGCCTGTCGTTGCCGGACATGCCAATGAGCACGTCGTTTCCAGCACCGCCATACAGGCTGTCCCCACCTTCTCCACCGGTCATGGTGTCGTCGCCGCTGGTGCCGTGCACCAGCACAGGAATGTCCAGCAGCTCCTCAAGCGAAGCGCGGTCGGCCACATTGATTCCACCCACCGCAATGCCGCCGGCTCCGGTTGAGGCGAAGTAGTCGTGCACCACCACTGCGTCGGCGCCACGGTAAGTGATGATGAGGTCCAGCCCGTACGCCTCGTAGTGGAGGCCAGCCTGGTCGATGGTAGAGCCGAACGTGATGGTATCCGCGCCGGGGTTACCCGGCTCAAGGTAGATGTGATCGACGCCGAACCCGGCTTCAAAGTGGTAACGGTTGGTGCCGCTACCACCGAGCAGGACGTCATTGCCTGCGCCGCCGGTCAGCAGGTCGTCGCCCTCACCGCCGGCAAGTCGGTCGTCGCCCTCGCCGCCCTGCAAGTCATCGTGGCCGTCGTCGCCGTTGAGGATGTCATTGCCGAGGCCACCCAGGACCAGATCGTCCCCCTCCGCGGCGGAAACGACGTCATCGCCATCCTCGCCGTGCAGTGCGTCATTGCCGGTGCCGCCGTAGACGGAGTCGTTGCCCGATCCGGCGTAGACACTGTCGCTGCCATCGTCACCATCGATGGTGTCGTTGCCCGCTCCGCCGTAGATCGTGTCGTTGCCCGCTTCACCATCCAGGGTGTCGTTGCCATCACCGCCGTCAAGCACATCGTTGCCGATCCCGCCGAGCAGCAGGTCCACGCCCGCGCCGCCACTCAGGCGATCATTGCCGGCGCCGCCCTGCAGCTCGTCGTTGCCCAGCTCTCCCGCCAGCAGGTCATCGCCATCTTGGCCGAACAGGCGGTCGTCATGGTTTCCGCCAAACAGCGCGTCCTGTCCCACGCCGCCCTGCAGCTCGTCTTCGCCGTCTCCGCCGTGCAGGGTATCGTTGCCATCCTGTCCCCACAGCAGGTCATTGCCGGCACCGCCATCCAGATAGTCGGCTCCACCATTGCCCACAAGCTCGTCATCACCGCCTTCGCCGTAGATAGTGTCATTACCGTGGAACTCCGGGGCCACATCGCCGTTGGAACCGTCACCGAACAGGAGGTCGTTGCCCGAACCACCGCGGATGACATCATTGCCGCCGAGCCCGATGACAGTGTCAGCGCCGTCGCCGCCGTCAATAGTGTCATTGCCGTGCAACGAGCCATCTAGGCCGATGGAATCGCCGACGATGACGTCTACTCCATTGCCGCCCCGCAGGGTGTCATGGCCGCCGTCGCCATAGATCTGGTCGTCTCCGTCGCCGCCATCGATGAAATCGTCGCCCTCCACTCCGGTACTGGTGTAAGAGAAGCCCAAGCCGTAGTCGACGCGGTCGCCCTGCAGGATGTCGTCCCCTGCGCCGCCGTCGATGACGTCGTTGCCGCCTTGCCCGTAGATGCGGTCGTTGCCCGAGCCGCCTACCAGGGTATCGTTGCCCGATTTGTTGGCTCCGCTTGAGACCCGGGTGGAGAGGTACTGCCAGATGCCGCCGGCCGCCGCAAAGTCGTCCCCAAATATGAGGTCGTTGTCTTCATCGCCGCGGATGTAGTCGTTGTCAGCGCCGCCGATGAGCAGGTCGTTGCCGGTGCCGCCACCGATGATGTCATCGCTCTCGCCGCCGTAGGCGATGTCTGACCCGTCGCCAGCGTCGATATCGTCTTCACCACTAGGCAGCAGCTCAGGGTTGGTTTCCACCCATGGGGTTTGCCCCGTGTTGTACGCCGCACTCACCTGGAAGTTCATAAGGTTCTGCGTTGCATCACCGATGACGGCGGTTCCACCGTCGACGTGGGTGAACCAGCCTTTGCCGTAGCTGAGCACGTCGGCGCGTGCTCGGGTATCGTCGTACCACTTGTCCAGGTCGGCCGGTACGGTCCACGCCGCAAGCAACGGCTCACCGAGGATGACATCGTCGCCCAAGCCGCCGATGAGGCGGTTAGTGCCCGGGCCGCCCAGAATCAGGTCGTTTCCGTGACCGCCGTCGACCCAGTCGTCACCGTAGCCGCCGTCCACGGCGTCGTTGCCGCCCAGCGCGCTGATGACGTCGTTGCCGCTGGGCACCTCGTCCGGGTCCCCGTCGTGACCAACCTGGTCATCGTCGTTGGAGAGGGCGTACGGATTTTCCGGCGTGCCTGGCTGGCCAAGTCCGGGAAGCGTAATGGCGAGGTCGCCGTTGGACCAGTTCCGGACAATGATGCGCGCGCCGGTTTCGCGATGGGTCAGGATGAGTGACGAGGTGTCGCCGGTCCCGACCACCTGGAGACGGAATGCCCTGTCCTGCGTTTCCCAGCCGAGGCCGTCGCGGGAGACATGGTTCACCGAGAGGTCGCCGATCGCCACGTTGTCGAATGTGATCTTGCCGAGGCCGTCGGTGTCTACGATGACATCCTCCCACCCACCGATGAAGTCGGTGGAGTGGAACTCGTAGGTATCGAAACCGATGCCGCCCTCGAGTCGATCCGATCCGCGGCCGCCTTCCAGCGTGTCATTCCCCGCACCGCCGTTCAAAATGTCGTAGCCCTGGTAGCCACGCAGGGTGTCGTTGCCTGCACCGCCGCTCAACCTGTCCACCAGTTCGGCGCCATTGAGGGTATCGTTACCCGAGCCGCCGATCAGCAGGCTGGCGTAACTCTGGAGGTACTGCGCGCTCAGTTGGTCGTCGCCGGAGGTGCCGAACCTGAGGTAGTCGCCCATGGCCGGCAGGTAACTGCCGCCGCCATGCTGGATCTGTGCAACGATGGAGTTGTAGGCATCTTCGCGGAGATCATCGGGCTCCTTGGCGAACTCGAAGAAATCTTCGATCAGGTCATTGGCAATGGTGCCGCCTAGAATGCCAGCCAACGCACCGATCACCGCGATGCCGGCAATCACGGGCCAGGTGACTACACCCGCGGCGACCGCGGAGGCGGTGAGGACGCCGGTGACGACCATGTTCACGTTACTGGCCGCAAGCACGGCTGCAGCGGCGGACAGGTCACCCTCGGCTACTTTCTGACCGATTTCGATATAGTCGAGCCCGTCGCCGATGATGCCAAAGACCTTCTCGGCGCCCCCCAGTGCGACCTTCTTGGCCTGGTCGTCCAGTGAGCTGATCACACCACCGGCGAAATCCTTCAGCGATACCGCAGGATCCGCGTCCCGGTCCAGCACGGCCAGCTGAGCCTGCGCGTTGGAGATCATGCCCTGGCACCACGCCTGCAAGTCTGTCCTGCCCTCCGACCCGAATCGGGCCTCGTAGGTCTGGAGCAGCTCGATGTTCTGCTCCAGCACTTCTACGTAGAACGAATACACGTCCGCTGGCGCCAGGGTCTGGGCGCCATCGGCAGGCGTTGCACGGTCCAGTGCAAGCTTCAGGGTGGCGGCCAGCGCAGCGGAAATTTCCGTCAGCAGCATCGCCGTGACGTCATCGGGTCCTTCAGTTGCCATCATCGTTTCCTTTCGGTGATTGAACGTAGGGTTGCGCGCAGTCGCCGCTGGGCTGCGTCTTTCATCCAGGCACGCACTTTGCTATTTCGTAATGCGGGCATTCACGGGTTGCGCCCCACCGGCAACCGAATGGTCTGGCTCAAAGGAGCGGCCGATGCGGCAGTGTTCGCGCATCGGTTGTCGGGCATCATCCTCAACGCCCTGCCAACCCCTGATACATAACATCCGTGCTATGGAGCCCTATGCTGGGCCCGCCGCGGAGCATCTCTTGAGGCAAGGGAGAATGTCAATCGAGCGCAGCAGAATGTGATGGAGTGCACACCTTATCGGTGCCCCAGTGTCCTTTGCTTCCCCAGCGAACAATGAAAGTCTGATTGTTATGGTTCCGTGAAGCCTAGTCCGACCGTTCCAACTGCGCTCTACCGCACCCATACGGCGGGTTCGCCCATGGCCCGTCGGCTTCAGTGACTGGCATGTCTTTCTAGCAGTTGGTTTTCGACGACGCTGATATCCACTTGTACCGGTCGGAGTCCTGGCGCCAAAGCATTTCCTTGTACTGCTCCCGGATCAGACCCGATTCGCCCGTCGGTCGAATGTAGCTCAGCAGATTCCCGCGCCTGCCGACCCAGCCCGGCTGCAGGGGCACGACACGCCACGCTTCTCCGCCAACCGATATATACTTCACATATGGCGACGTTGGGCGACCCATTTCGTACCAGGTGCCGCAGAACATGTGAGTGGCCACGACTGACCAGGTCGATGAAGCCGGGTCGTAGTCCATGACGACCGGAACCAGGGGAGATCGCCACACGGGTGGCTTGGCAGCACCTTCCACTTGCGCGATCCGCAGCGTGGTCTCCTTTGGTTTCCAGCCGGTTGCACGCATCGCGATATCGCGCGTGATGGTTCCCTTCGCGGTGCGCTTCACCACGATCAGCCGGCCGTCGGACAGCCGCACTTCCTCTTTCCACGATTCACTCATGCGATTGCAGCCGACCATCGTTACCACCGGCATGCACAGCAGGATCAGGCGCAAAACGTGGACCCAGGTAGCGGTCGCCCCTGCAATCTTAATGCTGATAGCCCCCGTCATCGTAGAAGAGTCGTCTGGACGCGTGAATGCCGGCTTGGGTCGGCATTTTCGACACTTAGCCCCTATCGCCGGCGGAGACGAGTGCCAATGCGGATTGATCAACGGCCGCTCGCACACAGGAGTCTCCCCGTTGCCTTGGAGAGGGTCACATTCCACTTCCGTACCTATTGCAGGAATCTCGGCAGCACGAGCGGGCGCCCTGCCCCAGCATTCAGAGGTCCAGCTCCAAGACGTAGTCACCTGTAGCGCTATCGTAGGAGCGAAGCGAAAGCGTGACGCCGTCGGTGAGCGGCGGCATCGTGGTGCAGCCGGCCAGCACATACACTGCCGCGAAGATCAGATACTCCTTCATGGCGCTCATCCTGCTAACGGGGACGCTCAGGATTGCTCTTGGTTGCCTTGGATTCGCCGTGGTCGCGAAAGCCTGGCGCCCGGTCAGGCATCTTTACGTCTTCAGCGCCCCGATAGGCCAATGCTACAAATGCCAGGCCCGTGGTTGCAGATACGGCCAACGGTATCATGTAGATACTCGAGTCGGGCCAGTCGCTGAACCATATGTACAGCCCAGGTAGCATGGAGATTGCGAACGCTGTCGCCGGCCCGGCGAGGCGGACTTTCAGCGCCAGCCAGAGTGCAGGAAGTCCATACACCAGAAGCAGCGGCACCATGACTATGTAACCGAGTAATGAGAATTTCAAAGCACTGGCGATGAGCGCCAATGTCCGCGAAAGTGAGGCGTACTCGAACAGGTCGATCAGGACGATTGGAAGTGACCCCATGAGATATCCGGCGGGGACACCAACCAATGCTGCGACGAACAGGTTGCGATAAGGGCGATTCGGCGGACGGGATAACAGGTTCATCGGGCTTCCATGCGTCGATTGGGCGGATCCCCGCGGTCGACTATAGCCATCTGTGCCGGGGTCGGCCAGCGGTGGGGTTGTATCCCGATCAACCGCCGGGCTGGTGATCATCCCTTTGGGGCATGACCTTGAACGCAAGCAGCGAGTTTCTATAGTTGATTAATGCAACGTCCCCTATGGGCCGGGTTCGGGCCACTGCAGCCACGTGCCCTGCTCCATTATCTGCAAAGCGACATCCCGCTTGCTTGCGCCCTTGAGGGTCCGGGGCGACGCTGCCGCCACCCCGCCTCGACGCTCACCTATCCAACCGGCCCCAGCTTCCAGCTGCCACCCGTCTTCTCAAACCGCACCATCGCCTTGGACAGCGCTTCAGGCGACGGGTCTTTCGCGAGGACGAACAGCTCGCGCCCGACACCCAGGTACATCCGCGTTCCGGGCTCGACGCCCAGCCCACGCATCCACAGCCCCCGCGCTTTCAGACAGGGAATCGTCGGGCAGCCGGGATAAGTTTCGAGTCCGTCGTGATGAAGCGCATTGATCATTACGCTCTTCGGCGCGCGCCAGAAGCCCCGGAGAAGGGCGCGTTGTTCGGGGGTCAAGCTCGTCCAGTCGTCGTGCATGATGGTTCTCCTCTGTGTTCTCCCTCGCCGGGATGGCGAGGGAGTCGGGAGGTTCAGAACCGTGAAATGCACAAAACGGTGCGACGTGTTTCCGCAAGGGTGTTTTATTCCGCCACCCTCCCGACACAGAACGTGCAACTGACAATGTGCATTCCGGGTTCTGACACCCAAGACACACCATGCGACAGACGTGAGGGTACTGGAACTCGACGTCGTCCGGTCCCGGTTCACGGCATCAATTGGTTCGCGAAACGGCATGTGCCGGGCAAATCATTTCGTGCGAATCCGTGCACCGTCACGCATTTACCGAGGCACCCGGTCTCAGTTCCAGAGCTACTTGCGCTAGCAATAAAAGTTCAACCAACGACCCGTGACCTTGTCGCTCCCAACCTACACCGCGCACCCACAGCAAGATCCCGCAAACGCCCTCCCCCGCCCTGCGCTACGCTGCCACCCAGTCACTGGCACGGAGCAGGCGTCATGGGAGCGGCACGCAAGTCCTTGTGGTACATCGAGAGCCACTTCGCCGAGAACCCGTCGCTTGCGCAGATCGCGGAGGCGGTTGAGCTCTCGCCGTTCCACCTCTCACGCCTGTTCCAGGTCAGCACCGGCACCTCGATGGCGCGCTACCTTCGCGCGCGCCGCCTGACCGAGGCGGCTCGCACCCTGGCCGCGGGCAGCGTACCCATCCTGGATGTCGCCCTGGCCGCTGGCTATGCCTCGCATGCGGCCTTTACCCATGCCTTTACGGACCAGTTCAAGCAGGCGCCGGAGCAGGTGCGCCGGGAAGGCCTGCACGGACTGGCGCTGGTGGAGGCCATCAAGCTCGACGCCCCACCCCTGCCCTGCGAGGTGGAGCCGGTACGCCGGCGGCTGGGCCCACTGCGTGTGGCAGGCATCCGCGCCCGTCATACCGCTGCGACCGTGGCGTCCATTCCCTCGCAATGGCAGCAGCTGGCGTTGACCCTGGAGCTGGGCAAGGACATCGCCTTCGGGGTCTGTTGCAACCGCGATGGCGAGGGTGCCTTCGACTACATTGCCGGCATGGAGATCGGTGCGAGCGCCGCCGTGCCGTCGGCCTGGCATGCCGTTTCCATCCCGGCCGGGGACTATCTGGTGGCGTGGCACGCTGGGCACATCTCCAAGATCCGCTCCACCTGGTTCTGGCTGTTGAACGACCACCTGCCCCGCTCCGGCCTGACGTTGGCAGACGCACCTGATTTCGAACGCTATGACGCCCGCTTCGACGACCGCACCGGACACGGTGGCGTTGAGATCTGGCTGCCGCTGTCCAACCTGAGTTGACCCAAGGAGATTCTTCCGTGCGAGTACTGCCACACGCCTTCGTCCTGTTGTCTTGTCTGTTCGCGCCAGTGGCATGGTCGGCTCAGCCCTCCCCTGTTGTTGGGGAAACCCATGGCGTGGCGCACACAGCCAGCGCAGCGGTGCGCGATGCCGGGCACAGCGACCGCGTGCGCTACACGGTGTGGTATCCGGCGCAGCCAGGCACGAAGGAGCAGCCACTCACGATAGGGCCGCCGGGCGCGCCGCTGTTCCAAGAGGGATCTTCTGCCGTGGATGCCCCGGCTGCGCCGGGCCGCTGGCCGCTGCTGCTGGTGTCGCATGGCAACGGCGGCAGTGCCCGCATGATGGGCTGGTTCGGTACTGCCCTGGCGCGCGAAGGGTATGTGGTGGCGGCGGTGGACCATCCCGGTAACAACGGGGTGGACCCGATGACGGACGTGGGCAGCATTCTGATGTGGAACCGGGCGGACGACCTCATTGCCGCGCTGGCGGCGGTGCAGGCTGATCCCGTGCTCTCTCCGCATGTGGATGCGGACCGGTTGGGCCTGGTGGGGTATTCGGCTGGTGGGTACACGGCGCTGGTGGCTGCCGGTGCGCGTCCGGACATGGGCAGGCTGGTCGCCTTCTGCAGGGCGTCGCCGAAGGATGGGGTCTGCGTGCCGCAGGCCGAGAATCCGGAGATGACCTTTGAACGGCGGATGGCAGCGGTTACTTCGCCGGAACTGGCGCCGTGGGTCGCCAAGTCAGCGCAGGATCGCCGCATTCCCAACGTTCGCGCGGTATTCCTGATGGCGCCGGCGATTGTCCAGGCGTTCGAGCCGGGTGAGCTGGCGCGGTTGGAGGTCCCGATGTCGGTGGTTGTGGGTGAGGCCGATGCGATTGCCTTGCCCGACACCAACAGCGAGGTCATTGCGGAGGCGAATGGGAAGGTGCGCCTGCAGGCGTTGCCTTCGGTGGGCCACTACGACTTCCTGGCCGATTGCACGGCGCTGGGCCGTGAGCGGGTGGGCAAGCTGTGCGAGGTCGAGGCTGACAAGGCCGCTACGCATGAAGCGGCGATTCAGAATGCCAAAAAGCTCTTTGATTCCGCGCTTTGGTAGTTGCACGACATATCTGCTTGGGTTGGTATGCAACGAATCCGGGTTCCAGTGAGCGTTGCATTGAGTAAGCGTCGAAGCGTACTTCTTCATGTCAACGTCGGCTGGGCAGAGCAGACTGGACAGTCAGGCGGATTGACCGCCGGCACAGGGCTGGAGGTCGCGCTGCAGCCGGCATGGGATCTGTTGGCGGAAATTTATGACGATCAGCGCGGGCCCACGACAATTCAACTTGGACTGCGTTGATCGGTGGGCCAAGCAGCCTCAGTGGACGTGCTCGTCGGGGCGGACCGGGGCCACGACAATCATTGGTTGACCGTTGGCTTCAACGTTCCTTTCTGACGCGTCGACCTGACGCTCCAGCCACGATGGATCGTTTCCAGCGGGCCCACGCAGAACGGCCGTTGAGGTTGCCTGATCTGTGATCAACGTTGCTCAGCCTGCGCGGCTGAACTCCCTTGGCGCAGGCCTGACAGACGCGCCAGCACGTCCGCCCGGCAGACGTTCAGGATTTCGTCCGCCAAAGGCGACTCGTCCGGGCAGGACCTGGACAGCACCATCGCGCCGACGGCTTGGGCCATCAAGGCGATGCGCCGCGCACGCGCCTGTTCGGAGGGGGTGTCGTCCGCCTGGCCTTGCGGCGAAGGTGATGAGGCCAGCTGCGCCTCGATCCCGGCCGCAAAGGCCGCCTTCACGGTTCCCGGCTGGCGCGAAGCGTCGGTGCACAGGGCTGCAAGCGTGCAGCCTTGGCCTGGCGCGTCCCGATGCTCCCGGGACAGGTAGTAGCTCATGAAACCCAGCACATCCATCTCGGCAGCGGCATCTGCAGATTTCGCCAGGCCGCAGCTCGCAGCCTCGGCCATCAGGTCGGCCTTGGACCCGAAGTGCTTGTAAAAGCCACCGTGGGTGAACCCGGCGGCGGCCATCAGGTCTGCCACGCCAACGCCGTCGTAGCCCCTCTCCCTGAAGAGCGTTGATGCGGTGTCGACGATCTGCGCTCGGTTGGCCTGCGCCTGTGCCTTGGTGACTTTCATGACTCGATGTCTCTTTTCGCCCTGGTGCGATCGGAGCGCAGTCTACCACGCAAAGATGATACCCATCATCAAACCATTGACACCTCGGATGATGGTCATCATCATTAAGCACTGCCGCATGCCGGTCCGCCCCTCCCCGCCCCGCTCACCCCATCCGAAACAACGCCCGCGAGACATTCCATGAACGTGCTTCCTACTGTCCTCATAACCGGCGCCTCCAGCGGCATCGGTGCCGTTTACGCCGAACGTTTCGCCCGCCGAGGTCACGATCTGCTCCTGGTCGCACGAGACAAGGCGCGGCTGGACACCCTGGCCGAGCGCCTGCGACGCGATACCGGTGTTGCTGTCGAGGTACTTCCGGCCGATCTGACCCAGCGCACCGACCTGGACGCCGTTGAAGCGCGTCTGCGCGATGATGCCCGCATCGGCATCCTGGTCAACAATGCAGGCATGGCCCAGTCGGGTGGTTTCACCGAGCAGACGTCGGACGGCATCGAACGACTTGTCACGCTGAACACCATCGCGCTTACCCGCCTGGCCGCGGCCGTCGCGCCACGGCTGGCCGCTGCCGGCGAAGGTGCGATCATCAACATCGGCTCGGTGGTTGGACTGGCGCCGGAGTTCGGCATGAGCGTCTACGGCGCGACCAAGGCCTTCGTGCTGTTCCTGTCGCAGGGCCTCACACTGGAACTGTCGCCCAAGGGCGTTTACGTGCAGGCCGTGCTGCCTGCGGCCACGCGCACCGAGATATGGGAGCGTGCCGGCATCGACATCACCACGTTGCCGGAAGTGATGGATGTGGGCGAGCTGGTGGATGCAGCGCTGGTCGGTTTTGATCGCCGCGAGGCCGTCACCATTCCACCGCTGCATGTGGCCGAAAGTTGGGATGCGCTGGAGGCCTCGCGTCTCGGCGTGCTCTCCAATATCCGGCAGGCGCAGGCGGCGGACCGCTACCGCAGCGCTGGATGACGGCGTTTATCAACGACGGTAACGAAGGACCCATCTACACCCTGCCCTGGCCTGCACTCCAAGGGCATCACACAGCCGGACACACACCGCCATGAAAGCCTTCCTGATCGACCGCTATGGCAAGAAGGAAACGGGTCACATCGACGATGCGCCAACGCCGGCGCTACGCGATGATGATGTGCTCGTCCGCGTGCACGCGGCCAGCGTCAATGCTCTGGACACCCGGATCCGGACCGGTGAGTTCAAGGTGATCCTCCCCTATCGCCTGCCGTTGGTTCTTGGTAATGATCTCGCCGGCACGGTCGAGCGTGTCGGTGCCGGGGTGCACGAGTTCAAGCCGGGCGACGAGGTGTATGCCCGCGTGGAGGATGACCGCATCGGCACGTTCGCCGAGTTCGTCGCCGTCAAGGCAGCGTCTGTAGCGCGCAAACCCGGCAACCTGGACATGATGGAGGCCGCCTCGCTGCCACTGGTTGCGTTGACCGCGTGGCAGGCGTTGGTGGAAACCGCGCGGGTGAAACCGGGGCAGAAGGTCTTCATCCAGGCCGGCTCCGGCGGTGTCGGGACGGTAGCGATCCAGCTGGCCAAACACCTTGGCGCCTTTGTCGCCACGACGACCAGTACCGCCAACGTGGCATGGGTGAAGGATCTTGGCGCGGATGTCGTCATCGATTACCGGCAGCAGGATTTCGCGAAGGAGCTGCGCGACTACGATGTGGTGCTCAACAGCCTGGGCAAGGATGAGCTGTTCCGCTCACTGCAGATCCTCAGGCCGGGTGGACACCTCATTTCCATTTCGGGGCCACCCACCCCTGCGTTTGCCACTGCGCGCGGTCTCGCCTGGCCGGTGAAACAGGTCATGCGTCTGCTCAGCCGTCGGATCCGCAGCAAGGCCAGGCAGAGGGGGGTGGACTACACGTTCCTGTTCATGCGCGCCGACGGGGACCAGTTGGGCGAGATCACCGCGCTGGTCGAATCAGGTGCGCTTCGCCCGGTCATCGACAGGGTGTTCCCCTTCCAGCAGACCGAAAGCGCCTTGGCTTATGTCGAGAGCGGTCGGACGAAGGGCAAGGTGGTCATCGAGATGCGGTAGCGGGCTGGCATACCTGCCCGCGCAGAAATGCCAGAGCACCGTTATGTGACACCTCTCGGTTGAGCTCGGCTTCGTTCGGGGTCATGCGTTAGCGGGTGTTGATGGGTTCCGGGCGGTCGTCTGGCGACCGACCCTACCCGGCCGCGCTGCGTGTTCGTTGTATGTAACAATCGCTGTTACATATCAAGAGATCCCACGGGCTGAGTATCCATGTCGACGTTCAAGGACCCCTCCGCAGTCAGCAGCTATCAGCAGACCGCCCAGGCCAAGGTGCCTGGCATGGCTGCACTCCACCGCATGGCCCACATCCTGCTGGCGGAATCCGTTCCGCCCGCGGGCGAGGTGCTGGTGCTGGGCGCCGGCGGCGGGCTGGAGCTCGACGCCTTTGCCAAGGCGCAGCCAGGCTGGCGATTTGTGGGTGTAGACCCCTCACTTCCGATGCTCGAGCTTGCACGGGGGACCCTCGGTGCGAACGAGTCGCGCGCATTGCTGGTGGAGGGCCTCATCGAGGATGCGCCGGTGCGGGAGTTCGATGGCGCCGCTTGCCTCCTGACGCTTCACTTCCTTGACCCTGATACGCGGCTGCAGACCCTGCGTGGGCTGTTCCAGCGCCTTCGGCCCGGAGGTGTGCTCGTGGTAGCCCATCACAGCTACGCACCTGAAGCCCGTATTCGCTGGCTGCGCCGCTCAGCCGCGTTCGCGTCGATAGACGGTGTTCTGGACGAGCGCGACGAAGCGTCGGTTGCGGTCATGGCGGACAAGCTCCCGGCCATCTCAGAAGAGGACGAGGTTGCGCTGCTGGATGCGGCCGGCTTCACTGATGTGGAGCTGTTCTACGCTGCGCTCAGCTTCCGGGGTTGGGTGGCGCGTCGGCCGTAGTAGCCACCCAAGGCACGCTGGCCATAGCCTCGGCTTTGTTTGGCAGCTTCCAATCGATCATAGGCGTATGCGATCACGAGTACTCGACGACACCAGCGCTTCACACCATCACTTCAGTACCGTCCAGAGAGCACGAGCCGGCGGCAATCGTAACTCTGCCTCCCGATTGCATTTCGATGTCAACAGAGAGCGTCTGCCCCTCATTCTTCCATGTAACTTCGTTAATTGAACTACTTACACCCCAAGGCTCACTCCGATCAACCAAAACGTCGGTCACTCTTTCAAAAACAAGGCGACGCTCTGTCGAAGTCTCATCCAACGCACATATCTGGATGGATGCGCTCGCCCAGTCCACTCGAATACCCAACAATGTCCAATCATGCATTCTCCACCTCACTGCGTTGGCGCTCTACAACACACATGACGAAATCGAGACGTTAAATCCGGCGTCGAACAAGGTGCACAAGCCGCTGTGGTTGATCGGCGCCATTGCGCGACAATGCGCAACGCGACGGGAAAAGGCGCCGCAGGCCACTGCGACGCCTCATCAATTCAGGTGCATACCGACAGAGGCTTAGCGGAACCCTCGAATTAGTCGGTTACATCCGCGACGCGGCAGACGCCCCCGCCGATCTCTGCTTCAGCGACGACGTAAATGTTACCGGTGAAGTAAACGTCACCATCGCATGAAACAGCCCGCCGACCATCTACGTAGAGAATCCGAACAGCTGAGTCCGCCTTGATCTCGGGTCTCAGCTTTACTGATTCCCCTACCCCAAGCTGCCCAACATCGACAATCGCCCCACCAACTTCCACCTGCAGTTGATGGAGCGGGCTAGCGCCCACGTTCTTCACAATAACAACGGCTCCACCAACCCAGTGGCAGCCGCTCATGCAGAGCATCATCAAGACCGCCCAGGTGGCCCACCGGAGCTGCGTCTTTGCGCGTTTGGCTCTGGCAAGCCTATTGAGCATCTGTGCCTCGCGTGACCTTGGGTGCGATCTGAGTCGATAGCTGACGTTAGCATCCGATCAAGCGTAATGGTGGAAGTTCGTGAGCTTCTTTGTACGTCTTCGTTTCCAGGTCATGCGTTACCGGGTGTTGCAGGTTTCAGGGCGGTCGTCTTGCGACCGACCCTACCGGGTCCGTGCCAGTCCGTACCTGTGAGCCGCTGGATCACCCAGCTACCACGCTCCGGATCACTGACACCGTTCTATCAACGGCTTCCCGATCGATCTGCCAATGGGTCACCAGTCGCATCTTGCCGCCGTAGGCGCCGTTGGCTCGTATGCCTGCTGCTTCAAAGGCCTGCATCAGTCGAGGCATATCCACTCCATCGGGCAGCGCGAACCACACCATGTTGATGTGGACGTCTTCCATGTCGACCTCGATGCCCGGCACTTCAGCCAGTTGCTGCGCCAGGTACGAGGCATTTTCGTGATCCACATCCAGCCGCTGCGTCATCTCGGTGAGCGCGAGAATGCCCGGGGCGGCAATGACCCCCGCTTGCCGCCACCCTCCTCCCAGCAGCTTGCGGTTGTAACGGGCGCGCTTGATGAAGGCCGCCGGCCCCGCGAGGATCGAGCCGACGGGGGCGGCCAGGCCCTTGGAGAGGCAGCACATCACCGTGTCCACATGCTGGGTGATGGCTTTCACGTCGCACCCCAGGTAGGTGGCGGCATTGAACACGCGTGCACCGTCCAGGTGGATGGGAACGCCGTGCTTTCGGGCGATGGCGGCGGTGGCTTCCATCGTGGCCAGCGGGATCACGCGGCCGTTGCCGTGGGCGTTTTCCAGGCAGATCAGCCCAGTGCGGGGAATGTGGATGTCCTCCCCCACCCGGATACGTGACGCGATCTCGCTGGGCTCCAACAGGCCCTGCCTGCTGGCAATCGTGCGCAACTGCACGCCACTGATCACCGCCGCTGCGCCGTTTTCGTGCCAGACCAGGTGCGAGTCATCGCCGGCAATCACTTCATCGCCGCGGCGGCAATGGGTGAATACGGCCAGCTGGTTGCCGAACACCCCTGTTGGCACGAACAGCGAGTCTTCCTTGCCCAGCATGTCGGCGGCGAGGCGCTCGAGCTGGATGACCGTCGGGTCGTCCTGATAGACGTCATCCCCTACTTCGGCGGTGGCCATGGCTTGGCGCATCGCGGGGGTGGGTTGGGTGACGGTGTCGCTGCGCAGGTCAATCCACGGCATTCCGGAACTCGCTGAGGTGGAGGCGTGCGCCCATTCTAGAACGTGGTGAAAGCGCCGTGAGTGTCTGGCTGAACGTGTTTGCTTTCAAGGCGATCTGCAAAGGCCAGGGACTGCATCCGAACCCCGCCTCGCTGCGTAGCTATAGAGGCACAACGTTGTGCGCCAAGATCAGAGGACCTACCCATGTACAACTCCATTCGGCGTCTCGCTATCGCTTCGTGCATCGCAGCAGTTCTTGCAACCGCCAGCGTATCGGCTGCCACCAATCCGACCGTGGGCGGCGCGGCCATGTATCCCACCAAGACCATTGTCGAGAATGCGTCGGCTGCAAAGAATCTCTCCACGCTGGTTGCGGCCGTCAAGGCGGCTGGGCTGGTTGATACCTTGTCGGGCACGGGGCCGTTCACCGTCTTCGCGCCGACCAACGACGCGTTCGCGAAGCTGCCCAAAGGCACGGTTGATACGCTGCTGAAGCCGGAAAACAAGGCGAAGTTGACCCAGATCCTGACGTATCACGTGGTTCCCGGCACCCACACGGCGGCGCAGCTCACGGCAGCAGCCAAGAAAGGCGGTGAATCCAGCATGCTGACTACGGTCGAAGGCGAGAAGCTTACGGTCAAGCTTGCCGACGGCAAGGTGTGGGTCGTGGATGCCAAGGGCGGCAAGGCCGCTGTGACGACTGCGGACGTGGGGCAGTCTAACGGGGTGGTGCACGTGATTGATGGCGTGTTGATGCCCAAATAAGCGTGCGCGGGTGCTGCCGGCCGTCCGGTTGACGGCCGGCTCGCGTCCCAACCTCAACGAAAGCATTTCAAAACTCTAATCAAAACTCTAATGGCTACTTGACCACCGCCCAATTCAGCCTTGATCCAGGCCGGCCTGCATGCCTGCCATGTCCCGGATCCCCACCTCCCTCGCTGCCACGTTCCCGTCGATTCGAAAGTGGCACTGAGGGCTGCGGATTAGGCTTGTCCATCGTCCATGACACAGTAGAAGCACACGACGGAACGATCACGCTTGGCACTTCGGAATGCCTTGACGCGCTGAAGGTGACGGTTGAACTGCCTTCCCGCCGGTGACCGGGCGCGTGATCGCGATTGCGCTGGAGTTCACCGGCACGCGGGGTGACAGGTTGCAGATCACCCCGCGCCCGGTTCGACCAGAGGACAAGGGGGGCGCTGCCATGTCCCGCCCCTCATCAAATTACTTGACGCGTCATCTATCGTTCGCAACACTAGCTGGACCGGCGACCACACGGTCGCGAAACTCAGGAGATGAACGATGGGTAGATTGCAGGGCAAAGTAGCTATCGTCACTGGTGCCGCACAGGGCATGGGTGCATCACATGTGCGCAGTTTTGTTGCGGAAGGCGCAAAGGTCGTTTTTACTGACATCAATGCCGAGGGGGGCCAAGCACTTGCCTCCGAGCTGGGTGAGAGCGTGCGCTTCGTCCAGCAGGACGTTACAAGCTGGGACGCCTGGCAGAATGTGGTGGCCGAAGCTGAGGCTGTATTTGGCAACGTCAGCATTCTGGTCAACAACGCAGGCATTCTGGGGCCCATCGCCAAGACTGCTGACATATCGGAAGCGGATTTCCTCAAGGTCTGTGCGATCAACCAGACGGCCGTTTTCCTTGGCATGAAGGCCGTTATCCCCTCCATGCTGAAGGCTACGGTGGGGTCGATCGTCAACGTTTCGTCGATCGCTGGAATGGCGGCCAATTACGGATTTCCGAGCCTGGCGTACGTAGGCAGCAAGTTTGCCGTGCGAGGAATGAGCAAGGCGACGGCGATCGAGTATGGCGCCGATAACATTCGCGTGAACTCGGTCCATCCTGGCTTCATCCAGACCCCGATGATGGTGGAAGGTACGGACGAAAACGGCGGCGACGCCGTGTCCCTGATTCCCCTCGGGCGCATCGCCCAAGCCGACGAGGTCAGCAATCTGGTCCTGTTCCTGGCATCCGATGCATCGTCTTACATCACCGGGCACGAGCACGTCGTCGACGGCGGGTTGCTTGCACAGTAACGCGCGCTGTTACGCGTAGGGCCCGGTCAACACCGGGCCTTGTGCGGAGGCATGGATGGCTCACCAGCAGGCCTGGCATGTCGTTCAAGATATCGAAGCCATCATGACACTTGAGCGTTTCAGGCGGACGTTCGGCAATTCGTCAAGTATCAGCTTAAAGTATCGTGGGCAGTACGCGAACACGGGACAGGTTGTCCCGGACCGTCAACATTGGATTTACCGGGATATGTCAACTCACGAAGGCGAAGATTGGCGGACGACCCTGACCTGGACCGTGTTGCCAGCCGGGCGCGCGTGGCAACGCGCAGCGGGTATCGCCCTGGCGCAGTCGGGTGTTTCCCTCTCCATAGCGGCGGTGATTCTGGTGATTGCCAGGCTGGGAGATGGCATACGCCAGAAGGACGTGGCCGAGGAATCTGCGCTGGATCCAGCAGCCATCGCGCGGTCGGTCACGCAACTTGAGCGGGAAGGTCTGCTGAAGCGCCACAAGGATCCCTCCGATGGCCGCGCCAAGACCCTGCACCTGACCAAGCGCGGTCGTGCGATGGCACTAAGCCTGGGTGAGACCTTGGACGGCCTGCGGAACGAACTTATCGCCGGCATGGACGATGCCGAAGGTCGGATCGCGGTGCGCGTACTCCGTAATCTGGAGAGCCGATGCTTGGCGTTCTCCAGTGGAGACGCGCAGTCCGGGGTCCCTTGGCCTCCCGAGGCCTGACCGGTGGCGTTGCATCAGGCTCACGAGTGCCGTGGCAGCCGCAACGGCGGGCGTCGGCTGCGCTCAGCCGTTGAGCAGGCGCCCGCCATCGACCACCAGTTCCGATCCCACCGTCCAGCGTGATTCGTCCGAGGCCAGGTACAGCACGGCTTTGGCAACCTCGTCCGGCGTGCCGAAGCGGCCCATCGGGATGCTGCCGACGATCTCCTCATTGAGCTTGGCCCGGTAGGCGTCGGGGATGCCGAGCTTGTCATACAGCGGCGTTTCCACCGGGCCAGGGCTGACGGCGTTCAGGCGGATGCCGCGACCGAGCAGCTCGCTCGACAGTGTGCGGGTCATGCTCAGGAAGGCGGCCTTGGTAGCGGCATATACCGACGAGCGGGCCATGCCCGCATGGACGTTGACGGAAGTGTTGAGCACCACCGAGGCGGGATTGGCGAGCACTGGCAGCAGCGCCTGCAGCAGGAAGTAAGGTCCCTTGACGTTGATGGCGAAGGAGGCGTCAAAGGCCTGCTCGGTCCACTCCTCGATCGGGACCCAGACCGAGACGCCGGCGTTGAGGAAGGCGACGTCGAGCTGGCCGTAGTGGGCCTGCACCGCCTGGGCCAATGCCTGCTGCGCGGCGACGCTGGCAGAATCGGCGCGCAGCACCGGCACGTCGGGGCCCAGTATGGCCCGGGCGCTTGCGATGGACTCGGGGTTGACGCCGGTTACGATGACGCGGGCACCCTCGGCGAGGAACTGTTTTGCAGTTTCCAGGCCGATGCCGCTGGTGCCGCCGGTGATAAGGGTACGTTTGCCTGAAAGACGTGACATGGGATGCTCCTGAAGATGCGGTGCGGCCGCCGCCCGGCGGCCTTCGGTGAGGGATGATCCCCCTATTCATTCGCTGCTATAAGATCCACCATGAACATAACCTTCATGCGATGTACGCATGGATCGAGGATGCATGGACCGGTTTTTGCTTATGACCTGCTTTGCCCGCGCCGTGGAGACAGGCAGCTTTTCCGCCGCCGGGCGTGACCTGGGGCTGGGCCAGCCGAATGTCAGCCGCCATGTCGCCGCACTGGAGCAGCATCTGCAGACACGGTTACTCAACCGCTCCACACGAAAACTGGTGCTCACCCCGGAAGGCGAGCGCTATTACGCGGAGGTGCGGCGCATTCTGGATGCGGTGGGCGAGTCTGAAATGTCGCTACGCGATGACGTCCAACCTTCCGGGCTGCTACGGGTAGCCTGCCCCACGGCGCTCTCGCACGCGTTTGTGCTGCCGCTTGTGCCGGCGTTCCTGCAGCGGTTTCCGGCGCTGGAACTGGACCTGCAGATCAGCGACCGATACGTGAACCTCCTCGATGAAGGCGCGGAGCTGGCCATCCGTATCGGCCACCTGGACAGTAGCGCGCTGCGCGCGCGCCGCGTTGGCTTGTTCACGCGGGTGACCGTGGCCAGCCGCGCCTATCTGGACACGCGCGGGGTGCCGGCGGTGCCTGAGGACCTGCGCCATCACGACTGCGTGCTGTACACCCTGCTCAGCACCGGAACGAGCTGGCGTTTTCGCGATGCCGACGTGCCGGTGTCCGGCCGGTTGCGGGTCAATTCCCCGGACGCCATGCGCGCGGCGGTCAGCGCTGGGCTGGGCATCGGGCAAGGCCCAGCGTGGCTGTACGAGGACGGCCTGGCCTCAGGCGTACTGCAGACCGTACTGGAGGCCTTCGCACCGCCGCCTGTGCCGGTGCAGATCGTCTACGCCGCCAATCGCCTCGTGCCCAAGCGCGCGCTTGTGTTCATGGACTTCGTAGCAGAGGCGTTTGCAAAGATCCCGCAGCTCAACCGCTGAGCCAAGCGAGAAGTCAGAGGCCAGGCCAGTGAAAGGCACGGCGAGAGAGCCTCCCGCCGTGCGTGATACCTAACATCAAGCGCGGGCGGTCTGTGCCGAATCGCCGCAGTCAGTGGAGCGCAGGGATCTTGATGGACTTCACGTTCACGAATTCCTTGAGGCCTTCCGGGCCGTGCTCGCGGCCGTAGCCCGACGCCTTCACCCCGCCGAAGGGCAGCGACGGAGAGGCAACGTCGAAGGTGTTGATGAAGACCATTCCGGTATCGAAATACTTCGTGGCCAGCTCACGGGCGCGCTTCACGTCGCGACTGAAGATACCGCCGCCCAGGCCGTAGCGGCTGTGGTTGGCGATGCGCAGCGCATCGTCATCGTCCTTGGCGCGGATGATGGCGGCCGCAGGGCCAAACAGCTCGTCCTCATACGCCACCTGCCCCGGTGACACATCGGCCAGCACGGTCGCGGGATAGAACCAGCCGGTACGGTCGGGGACTTCACCGCCCACCAGCAGGCGGGCGCCCTGCGAGACACTCTTTGTCACCTGCTCGTGCAGTTTGTCACGCTGCGCCTCGGAGACCAGTGGGCCCAGCTGGGTATCGGCGACGTTCGGGTCGCCCATCTTGATCGCTTCGAACTTGCTGGCGTAGGAAGCGACGAAGGCGTCGTAGTTCTTCTCCGTCACGATGAAGCGTTTGGCATTGACGCAGGTCTGGCCGTTGTTGAACAGGCGGCCCTTGACGCAGGTCTCGACGGCCAGATCGAGGTCGGCATCGTCAAGCACCAGATAGGCGTCGTTGGAGCCCAGCTCCAGCACCGTTTTCTTGAGCGCCGCGCCGGCCTTCGCAGCCACGGTACGGCCGGCGGTCTCGCTGCCGGTCAACGTCACGGCCCGCACCAGATCGTTTTCCACGATGTCGTTGGACTGGTCATGGGTGATCAACAGCACGCCGAACAAGCCCTTGGGCAGACCGGCACTTTCGTAGATGTCACGGAGCAGCAGACCGCTGCCGGTGCAGCTCTCCGCATGCTTGAGCAGGACGCCATTGCCTGCCATCAGGCTGGCGATGGAGTAGCGGATCGCCTGGTAGGCCGGGAAGTTCCAGGGCTGGATGCCGTACACCACGCCGATCGGCGAATGGGTGACGATGCCGGTCGCACCCTCGACATCGCGCTCCTCGTCGGCCAATGCGGCAGGCCCCTGCTTGGCGGTGTAGTCACAGATGGCGGCACACAGCTCCACCTCCGTGCGGCTGTCTTCGATAAGCTTGCCGACCTCGCGGGTCATCAGCTGGGCGAACTCTTCCTTGCGCTCGCGAAGCGCCTTGGCGATGGCGGCGACCACCTTCGCCCGCTCGTCCAAAGAGCGCAGGCGCCATTCCAGGAAGGCCTTGTGGCTGGATTCGACTACGGCTGCCGCTTCGTCGTCAGACATGTACGAATAGGTGGCAATCACCTCTTCGGTCAATGGATTGATCGTCGTGAGCTGCTTGTTGGTCATGGAGAACCTGCACTTCGTGGGGGAAGAAGGGGACGGAAGAGCGTTGCACCGTCACGGTTCCCACGCAGTGAAGTCTTGAGTGGCGCGCATCACCTGGGATTCACCGCATGCGCCGGCAGCCCGCATGCCACCTTGCTGAGCAAGAACGCTTCGTTCGCCTACCTTGAAGCGGCGAGTAAACGTCATCGGGACTGGGCTGCGCCTTTACCGCCCAGAAAGCCAGTGCCACTGCGACGACGCTGGCGGCGCACTGCGGCTTTGTTTCGTTCGGGGTCATGCGTAACCGGGCGCTGATGGGTTCAGGGCAGTCGTCTGACGACCGACCCTACCCTTCAGGCGTAGTGCCACCAACGGTTGAATCTGGCGAAGGCAACGTATAGCAGCCACGCAAGTGGAAGCGGCATCACCAACAGAAGCGCGGCATCCATCAGGTCCGGACCTGCGACCAACATGCGTGCCAACGAGTCGTTCAGCAGGCTTTTGAGCAGCAACCCCGTGACCAACAAGGACAGCATGTTGCACATAAAGAAGGCCATGATGCGGTTGAAGGTGCGCCAGCCCTTGCTGGGATCGTCGATCCACGCCTCGGGCATCAAGTGGTTGCTCGATTGTGTGCATACCATGCACCCGAGCAGGCCAGCGCCAAACTGGACGATTGCTACGAAAGCAGAAGGGGACATTGGGGGCGGGCGTCCTTCAGATGAGGCACGGCGAGAGGACTTCCCGACGTGCCTCTTGCTTTACATCAGGTGCGGGCGTTCGGTGCCGAACAGCAACCGCTTGGCCCCCTCGCGCCAAACCGCTGGGCACGACTTGCCGCGTACCACGGCCGCAACCGTATATGCATAGCCACGATTGATCGGGCTGACCCGACCCAGCACTTCCTCGGCTTCCTGCACGCTCGCATTGGCGCGCACGGCGTCGACGAATGCAACCATGCGTGCCGCTTCCTCGGGATCGGTAGACAGCAGCACCGCCTTGCGCCAGGTTGCCTCGTCGCGGCCGTGCCGCAGCGCCAGCGCCCATGTGGCCCATACCGAATCCGGGTCGATCCCCTGGTCTGCCGTCATCGCCAGTGCCTGATCGGCGTACTCGCTCGACGCGCCGTCGGAAGCGGCGACCATGCGAATCATGCGCGGCAGCATGTCGGCGTATGGCTGTGCCAGCTTCAGTGCCACTTCGTACTGGGCCTCGCCGAGCATCAGATAGGCTGCGTCGGGTGAAGACACGGCTTCCTCGCTGTCGATGGCCAGCATGTTGGTCAGCAGTGACGACTGGCCAGCCAGCGCCCTGATCTCCGCATTGCTGGCGCCCAGCATGCGCTTGACGCGTGCCAGTTCCAGCGCCGCGTACTCCGACGTCGCCGGCGCGGTCGCCGCCCTCGACCAGGCTTCGCTGGCACCCGCCCAGTCGCTGCGTCCAGCGAGCACGTAGCCGGCAGCATGGGCGAACCAGGGCTCCTGCGGCCACCGGCGTTGTCCAGCGAGGAAGGCCTCGTCCTGCTCCGGGCCATCAGCCATGCAACGCACGGCAAGATAGGCCAGCGACGACGATTCGGGCTTGCTCGCCGCCATCTGCTTCTGGCGTTCGCACGCCGCGCCAAGGTTCTGGCCGATATGCAGGTCCTGCTCCAGTCGCAGCGCTGCAACGTCTTCGGGGTAGCGCTTCAGCCGCTCTTCGATGAGGCCTGGCAGGGAGTCCGGGCCGTGCGCCGCCATGGCGAGCCAGGTGGTCAGATTCCGCGTGTTCGGCGCATCCCAGCGCGCATGTGCCAGGATCATGGCCTTCATCTGCTCGTCGTCGCCCACCATCTCGATCTGCCGGCGCGGCGCGCGGTCGCCCATCGCCGACACTACCGAGCGCGTGCTGCCATTCTCGTAGCTCTGGGTCTGGATGGTGCTGGGCGGTTCCTCCAGAACGAAGTCGGCATCGGTGGCTGACCAGCGCTGCGTACCCAGCATGCGTTCCGGGTCGCCCTTTGCGCCGCCATATTCGGCCGTCCACTGGACCAGCGGCGCTGCACCGGCGACGTTGTAGGTGAAGTGGGAGCGACCGGTCATGCGTTCACTGTCGAAGGACTCGATCAGCTCCCCGTCTGCGGTGTGGGCGGCCACCCTGTGCGCGGAACCGGGCTCCACGTCGATGCTGCCGCTCTGCAGCGGCTCCAGGGCGACGGTGTTGCCGTCGATGGTGACCCGCACCGGAATCGCCAGCCCGTTGTACATCGAGACGGTTGCGGCACCCGTGTGCATGCCGAACAGCAACACGCCCACGACGATCGCCACCGCCGCAGTGGCGCGCATGGTGCTGGCGACCCAGCCGTCGGCGGTCTGGAATCGATCCCACCAGCCGAGCTGGGTCTGCAGCTTGCGTTCCTGGCCAGGAAGCAGCAGCGGATAGCCCCTGGGTACCTGCGAGGGCGTTGGCGCGGCGGGCGCCACTTCGCCCGACCCCAGTCGCGCTGCGACGGCGTCCTCGTTTGCCAGCAGGGCCTCGAGCGTGGCAGCGCGAAGCTGCGAGAGCGCACCGCAGGTCAGGTTGACCCAGCCGCCTGAATGCTGGATCCAGCTGTCGATGTTGGCCTGTGCAGGGGCGGTCAGGCGCAGGTCTCCCAGCGCCTGCGCCAGCGGCGTGCCACGGTGCTTGATCACGGTTTCGTCAACGACGCAGTTACGGGCGCTGTCGTAGATGAAAACCAGCGCCTGCTGCACCCTGCCGGCGGCGCTGATCAGACGGCGCAGCTCGCTCTCGGAAACGCGCTTGTCGGCCGTCACCACGTGCAGCACGTTGACGAAGACCGCGTACGTGTCGCGCAGGTCGGCCTCGGTGTGTTCGCAGAAGTGCAACACGGCGACCTGCGCTTCCAGCAGCGCCTCCCACCCGTCCCCGCCCCGCCGGGCGGCCAACCGATGCAGACTGCGGCATTCTTGGTCGTGCTGGAACACGGCCTGCCGCAGGGGTGCGATTTCCGCATCCAGGGTGGCGATGGCCGGGCCGAGGCGCTTGACGTCCAGTACCTGGTCACGCCAATGCACGCACTTGCCCGATGCGCCCAAGTGCCCGGCGCGGGCGGCTTCCAGGGTGGCACGCTCTTCCTCCAGCGCCCGAAGCTGCTGCAAGGCGTTGCCATGGGCCGGCGCGTACAGGGCGGCGATACGCTCGCGCAGCTGCTCGTCGTCCAGCGACATGAGTGCAGGCAGGAACAGCTCGGCCGGCGTGGCGACACTGCGTACGAAGGAGCGGCGCAGATAAGTGCCCTGGTAGCGCTGCTGCATGGAACGGATGTCGAACTCGGCGTCGAGGCGGCGCAGTGACTCCTCACCGTCCGCGAACGCCTCAGGCGTTTCGCGCAGCATGCCGCGGGAGAGCTGGTGCTTCAGCGCGTCTGCATCACGGAACAGCAGGATGGCCGGCCGCTCGTCAATGGCCGCTTCCACATAGCGGCGCTTGAGGTTGTTCTCGCGATCGGCATTGGCCGGGTGCGTGGACCACATCTGCGGCACGCGCACCATGGCGTTGCGGAACACGCGATGCAGCTCGCGCTCACGCTCGGGCAGTTGCGGTGGCTCGGCATACAGGGGGTCGGGCGATACTCGCCGCAGGTTGGCGAGCATGCGCGTCTGCACAGCGAAGAGGTCAGCTACGGCATGGCCGGCTTCGAACTCATGCGAGGCGAAGGCGAGCGTCCTGTCCCAAGCATCGTCGGCCGCGCCCAGGCGGTGCAAGGCGTGCACCAGGGCATCGCTGCCAGCCAGCGAGGCGGCCACCAGGTCGGCCTGGTATTCCATCTCACGCGACAAGGCGCGCTCGGACAGGGCGACCACGCTGAAGGCGGTATCCACCAGCGAACGGATGGCCCAGACAATGATCGACAGGGTCCAGCCAACCCAGGCGATACGGAAGTCCATGCGCGAGAGGCCGGCCAGGAGGCTGTCCAGCGCGTCGCGCCGCGCGACCAGCTGGCTGGCGATCTGGTGGGCCACGTACACCCAACGGCCGACGGCCATGGTGCGCTGCGCGAAGTGGCCGAATTCGTGGGCCAGTACGGCCTTGAACTCGCCCAGGTTCAGTGCGTTGACCAGCGGCAGGCCGATGTCCAGGTTCTTGCGCGAGGGAAACAGCAGGTTGAACAGCGACAGGTCGTAGAAGACGCTGGCATTGACCCGCGCCGACAGGTAGACCCGCTTCGGGCGCGGCGCGCCGGCTTCGTCCGCCAGACGGTGCAGGAAGGCAAACAGCTCGGGCTGCTCGGCCTGCTTGAGCTCCAGTTCCCTGGAAGCCTGCCCACGCTTGAGGAACACCAGCCCCTTGGCCATGAACACGGCAAGGAACAGCGCGAAGGTGCCGACGATGATGTTGAGCAGGGTATTGCCGCCCTCCCCTGCCAACAGGGTGCGGAACACGCGGTAGGCGGTCCAGCCGAACCAGCCCATGAGAGCGAAGTAGGCGGTGGCGAAACCGAGCAGGCCGGCTACGGCCAGCCATGCATGGCGGCGGTAAGCGGAACTGGGTGCGGTGAGCTGCGCGGGCACGGCCGAAGGCCCCGCCGGATAGAGCGAATCCATTATGTATATCCCCCTGTTGTCCTGCTCCGCGCCGTCCCCCCGGACGTGGCATGGAGCTTACCTGGCGTCATGCCCGGTCCCGGGGGGGATTGTGCACATTATTGGGCGGGTGTGCATCTGCCGCTGCAAACGGTCCAGACCGCCCTTCGGTAGGGTTGCATCCCAATCAACCGCCGGGGTGGTGATTACTCATTAGGGCATTATCTGGAACGCAGCAGTGCGTTTCGATTTTGGGTCATGCGTTACCATGCCGATTATTGTTCTCGGCGGTCGTTTGGGAACCGGCCCTACGGTGTCTCAGACGTTTCGGGGAAGCGCGATTCCATCGAGTTCCCTGTCATTCCGTTGGTCAATCGTTGGCGGTCGGCCTCATTGCAGCCCGGATGTCATCCGGGATCGTGCAATCAGTGCCCTGGCGTCGCGCTGGCCCTGTGAGTGGTTCAATCACACCGCCATCGATCTCCCGCGAGCCGCGCTGGCAGTGGAGTGACAGGAACAGGGTGCGGCCGTTGCGGTCTACCCATTGCTGGCCGAGGTATTCCCCGTCCGGCCTTTCGAAGGTTGGGCCGATCAGTTCGGTCAGCGATCCTTGATTGGGTAGGCTTCGGAGGATCGGGCTGTCATTCATTGAGGCATTGAGCCAGCTGGCGACGACCGAGCCGTCCATGCGATGCAGGGTCGTGATCCTGCCCGGCGCGTCATTGTCGAGGTAGCGCGACGTCCACAAGCGATCTTCGCCCCAAGGGGTGATCGCAGTGTAGCGAGGCGGCAGCCGTTCGATCCCGTCAGCATCGATGAAGCCGTAGTAGCCATCGCGCAGGAACACGACGCCGCCAGGCAGCAGCGCATGCGCAGATCCGATGGTGCTGCCCACGAAGCGGCCTTGCTTTACGTGATACATGCGGGACCCCTCCGCGTCGCTGCGTACGAGGAGCAATGCGCCATCAACACTGACCTGGTCGATCCAGCTGCCGTTGGGCAGCAGGTGCTGGCCAAGCGCGTCGTCGAGCCACAGCCGGGGCTGGGATTCGCCGTCCAGCGTGCCGAAAAAGCCTGTGGCCTCTGCGCTTAGTTGCCTAAGCGGCGGTGTCTGGACCAGTAGCTTTCCCCTGCAGTCCACCAAGGTTTCCTGCCCGTCTTCCGCTATCGCCTGGCGAAGCTCGGGACGCCCCTCAACCTCCTTCCACGCGTAGGCGTTGAATGGCCCCAGAATCTGTCCATTCGCATCAACCAACTTGTCACCGGCGTCGCCCATGCGCGCGCGCCATATGCCTGGGCAGACCTCCTCGCCGGAAGTCGCCCCTGCGATCGCGAGAAAGCGCCCATCCGGGTACATGAGACCGTCCACGGCGTCGGCTTCATCCGCAAAAATGCCTTCTGCGCCTTCGCGGATGACATGGTATTCGGTTGCCCAGCGCGGCCAAGTGCCCACGTCTTCAGAGGCGGGGCTACGCGACCGCGCCGATGAGTAGCCCACCACGTAGATGAGCGCGCGATCTCCGGTCAGTTGGCCGCCGGCATCCAGCCGGCGCCAAGCCCTGCCCTGCAGCCCCAGCCAGCCGCCGTTGTTGAGCGGAATCAGGTTGTCGATGTGCTCGGTCCACAGCGTCTTTCCTGCCTCGTCGCGCAGCGCGCAGGGAGTGCCCGGATCGAGGTCGCAGACCAGGTATTGAGTGCGTTCCGGGAACGGACCGGCAGCCCGGAGTTCACCCTTGGCCAGCTGCATGCGCAGCTGCCCACGTGCATCGAAGATGCGCTCCCCCGTTTCCCGCGAGCGCCAGCTGTAGCGTTGCGGGTGCGCCGTGATGGCCCACTCGCCGCTGCCGGGCTGCCAGTCGACGAAGGTGCTTCCATCGGCACGCGACAGGGCGGTCCCTGCCCTGGACCATGTGCTGAAAAGTGGGGTTGGGTCCGGATCGTTCGGGTGACGTTCGAACGCCGCATCGGATCGGAGCTCGACATATGGGCCCTTCAATGAAACCCGGCCAGCGTCATCGAACCACACGCTGCTGCTCCTCTCAAAATCCACGGCGAGCCAGCGATCTGGGGCGATCTGCTGCGGCCGCCCTGGCCACTCCTGGACCAACCGACCCTGATCGTTGGCGACCAGGCCGCTATCGAACCCGCTGGCCTGCAGGACGAATGTCTGGGGTTCTTCCGCCCATGCCGGCGCGATGCCGAGGGCGAGTGCCAGGAGCGCTGGCTGGACGATGCGCTGGATACGCTTGGTGGGGCCGATGCCAGTGGCGTCGAATGGCTGCGTGGCGTCCGTGTCGTGCTTTGTCATCCGTCCATCTTGAGCGTACTGGAAGGCGCCTATGGTACCCGCCAACCTGTACTCCCCGATGGCTGACAGCTGTCACTTGTTCCGTTTCGGCCCAAAGCGAGAATTACCCCATTCCCGCACGGCGCTGCACAGCCGGCACCTACCTCAAGTCAAGGACCCTCCATGAACATGCTGCAGCAATTCGCTTCGCACACTCCGCTGTGGGTATGGGCGATTCTGATCTTCCTGATCACGCGCGGTGTCGCCGCGATGAAGCCGGGTGAGATCACGCTGGGGAGGTTGGCGGTGGTGCCTGCGCTTTTCACCGCGTGGGGCCTGTGGTCGATCAGTGCGCGTTATGGCACGTCTTGGCAGGCGTGGGCGCTGTGGCTGGTCGGGATCGGCGCGGGCACGGGCATCGGCTGGATGATGCTGCGCCGTGCAGTGCTGACCGCGAACCGGGCAACCGGGAAGCTGTGGCGCAGCGCGGATTACAGCCTGCTGCCGCTGCTGCTGGTGACATTCGTCGTGAAGTACGGGTTTGAATCCGCGCTGGCGATGTCGCCGACGCTTGCGGGGGATGTTGGTTTCCGGGCCGCCTATCTGCTGCTGTCGGGTGGTTTCACTGGCATTTTCATCGGCAAGTACATCCGGTACGTGGCCGCCTGGCGCCGCGCCACGCCGAGCGATGACCTGCAGGTGACTGGCTGAGGTACTGGCCCGCCTGAATCTTGGATGCCGGCTGCCGGTAGGGTTGCATCCCAATCAACCGCCGGGGTGGTGATTACTCCTCTAGGGCATGACCTCGAACGCAGGCGGCGCGTTTTCGATGTTGGGTCATGCGTTACCGTGCCGATCACCGCTATCGGCGGTCGTTTGGGAAGCGACCCTACCAGCTCAGCTCAAAGCGTAGCTCGAGTTGCTGGCCTGGCTCCAGTGTCTTGGGTGCGAGGGTGAATGCGTCTGGTGGGCCGGTTTGGGGTTCTACGCAGGTGGCGTGTGGGGCAGCGTCGTAGACCACCCAGTGGTCGGTGTCGGCTCGCATCCTCAGGCGTCGGACGCCGGATACCAGGGTTATGTCCTTCTGGTTGATGAAGCAGTCGTCCCATGGGCCTGGGGATGCGCTTTCCAGTGGCAGCTTGGCTATGCCCTCCTCGTCTCGCCGATACATGGCGTCGGGCGCGAACAGCAACTCATCCGGCTTGCGGAACCACGGGTGCCAGCCGATTACGGCGGGCATCGGTTGGGTGCCTGCCTGCACTGCCAGGCGTAATTCCAAGCTGTTTGGCGTTAGTTGAATGATCTGCGTTGCTGTGCCGCCGAAGGGCCAGTGGTCGTCCTCGGGAAGCTCCAACGACAGTGTGGCGCTGTCTGCTTCGATGCTGTCGATCTGCCAGGGCAGTGCGAACCCTACCCCGTGGATGGCGTGTCCGCCGAAGTTTGTTGGCAATGCATACGCCCTGCCATCGAAGTTGAAGCGCCCGTGCCGGATCCGGCCGGCCCACGGCACCATGGGGTAGCAGCCCCAGGCGATGGCAGCTGCGCCGCCCTCCTGCTCGTCTACCAGCCACTCCACGCCTTCATGGCGGATGCGGGCGATGCGTCCGCCGGCCTCAGGGGCAAGTGCCACCTCCAGCTCCCCCGCCCGCAACCAGTGCAGGTGGCCAGCAGGCAGTGGCGCCTGCGCGTCGTCGATGGGCAACGGGCTTTCAGTTGCCATAGGGATCAATGGTCCGGATGCTGCCGTCCGCTTCCATGTGCAGCGGGGTGCACTTGACCGAACGCAGGTGGGTGACCCCGCCCGACAACAGGGAGTCGTGATAGAACAGGTACCACTGCCCTTCGACCTCGCAGATGGAGTGATGCGTGGTCCAGCCCACAACCGGCTTGAGGATTACGCCGGCATAAGTGAACGGGCCGTACGGGCTGTCGCCGATGGCGTAGCAGAGTAGATGGGTATTGCCGGTTGAGTACGACAGGTAATACCTGCCCTGGTACTTGTGCAGCCACGGACCCTCGAAGAACCGCCGCTCATGGTCGTCGGCGCGCAGTGGCTGGCCGTGCTCGTCCAGGATGATGACTTCCCGCGTGGGCTCGGCCAGCTGGGTCATGCCTGCGTCCAGTCGGCCGACGCGCGGGCCCAGTGCCGGCGCATCGCCGGTGGGCTCTGCGTGCGCGGCGTCGTAGCGGTTGTCGCGGTACGTCTGCAGCTGGCCGCCCCAGATGCCGCCGAAGTAGAGGTAGTGCGCGCCGTCGTCGTCCTCGTATACGGCCGGGTCGATCGAGTACGTGCCGGCCATCGGCTCCGGTTCGGCGGTGAACGGACCCTCCGGGCGATCGGCCACGGCGACGCCGATGCGGAACCGCCCCTCCCCGTCCTTGGCCGGGAAGTACAGGTAATAGCGGCCGTCACGGTGGGCCGCGTCGGGTGCCCACATCTGCTTTGCAGCCCAGGGTACGTCACGCACATGCAGCGCCATGCCGCAGTCGGTGGCCTCGCCGTTGGGGCTGTCCATCCGCAGCACGTGGTAGTCCTCCATGCCGAAGTGCCCGCCGTCATCGTCGAACGGCGCACCGGCGTCGATGTCGTGCGAGGGATAGATGTACAGCCGTCCCTCGAACACATGGGCCGACGGATCGGCCGTGTAGATGTGGGTCACCAGCGGCTGGGAGATGGCATGTGCCGCAAGGTGCGCCAGGTTGTTGCCTTCGCGGCGCTGCTGCAGGTCCTGCTCGATGCGGGTTTCCGTGCGCTTGTCGATCTTGTAGAGGAACAGCATCGCCACGGCGATCAGGAACGGGAGGGAGCAGTACACGCTCACCGTCAGGCGGATGCCGTTGACCACGCCCTCCGGCTGCTGGTCTGCGCCGGCCTGGTAGCCGTAGTACGCCAGGATGCCGGCGACCAGTGCGCCACCAATGCTGAGGCCGATCTTCAGGCCGCACAGCATCGCGGAGAAGATGATCGCGGTGGCGCGGCGGTTGTTCTTCCATTCGGAGTAGTCGGCGACGTCGGCGATCATCGCCCACAGCAACGGAATGGTGATGCCGTAGAAGAAGCCGTGCAGCATGAAGGACACGAACGCCACGGCCACGGCGGTGGGCGGGAAGAAGTAGAACACCAGCAGGAACACGGTGGAGACCAGCAGCGCGCCACCGAATACATCGCGCTTGCCGAAGCGGTCGGCCAGCCGGCGCGATACCCCGATGCCCAGGATCATGCAGATGATGCCGCAGGCGTTGAACAGGCTGAACGCTGAAGTTGCCGGATCCTCCGGCCAGGCGAAGCCGGACAGCCCCATGCCATTGAGCGTGGCGTTCAATCCGCCGATGAAGTGGTTGAAGCCGGTGTTGTCGAGGAAGCCTGCGAGAGCGGGCTCGCTCATGTAGTACTGGAAGTAGTAGATGTAGGTGCCGCCCTTCAGGGCCAGGTTGATGAAGACCAGGATCGTCAGGGCCAGCATCACCTGCCACGGGCGGTTGCGCAGCAGGTCGGCCAGGTCCTGCAGCACGCCGCCGGTCTGTTCCTTGGCCGGCACGATGCGCTCGCGGGTGGTGGCAAAGGTGATCAGGAAGAACACGGTGCCCACCACCGCGAACACGGTCATGACCCGCTCGAAGCCCAGCACGCGGTCACCGTCACCGAGGATCAGCACCAGCGGCAACAGCAGCACCTGGATGATGAACTGGGCGATCATCACCGCCACGAAGCGGTAGGCCGAGAGGCTGTTGCGCTGGGCCATGCTGCCGGTGAGGACACCACTGAGCGCGGAGTACGGCAGGTTGTTGGCTGCGTAGACCAGCATCAGCAGGCCGTAGGTGCCCATGGCGTAGATGATCTTGCCCTGCGCACCCAGCTGCGGGGTGCTGAAGGCCAGCAGCGAGAGCACGCCGAACGGTACCGCCGTCCACAGGATCCACGGCCGGAACTTGCCCCAGCGTGTTGCGGTGCGGTCGGCGGCGATGCCGATCAGCGGGGTGAACACGAAGGCGCCCAGCAGGCCGATCACGAAGATGATCGTCGCCGCGGTGGCAGGGGGCAGGCGGTACACATCGGTATAGAAGAACGCGAGGTAGGTGATCAGCGTCTGGAAGATCAGGTTCGCCGCGAGGTCGCCCAGGCTGTAGCCCAGCTTTTCCCGTACCGACAGGACGTGCTCAGTCACGGGCAGCCTCCACGGTGAAGCGGGCCTGCACGCGGGCGTCGGCGCTGGAGCTGCCTACCCTGACCTCGTACGCGCCCGGCGGGACGACATAGGCCGCACGCGCTTCGTCGTACTGGCGCAGGGCCTGCGTTGCATCCAGATCGAACGCTACGGTACGCCGCTCGCCCGGGGCCAGCTGCACGCGCTGGAAGCCGCGCAGCGCCTGCTGCGCATCACCCGCCGCCGCATCCACCCGGCGTACATACAGCTGCACCACTTCATCGCCTGCGCGCTTGCCGGTGTTGGCCACGTCCACCTGCACCTTGAGTTGTCCGTCCGCGGCGATGCGGGGCGCATCCAGGCGGAGTTTGTCGTAGTCGAAGGTTGTGTAAGACAGGCCGTGCCCGAACGGGTACAGCGGCGTGCCCCGGAAGTAGCGGTAGGTACGGCCTTCCATGCTGTAGTCGTCAAAGGCCGGCATTGCCTGGTCTGCCTTGTAGAACGTTACCGGCAGCCGCCCGCCGGGGTTGGTATCGCCGAACAGCGCCTGGCCCACGGCGGTACCGCCGCGTTGCCCGGGGTACCAGCTCATCAGGATCGCCGGCAGGTTCGCCTGCGCCCATTCCACCGCCATGGCCGAGCCGCCGGTGAGCACCATCACCACCGGCTTGCCGGTGGCGTGCAAGGCCTCAAGCAGCGCACGCTGCGGCGCGGGCAGGCGCAGGTCGGTGCGGTCCCCGCCGGCGAAGCCCGGGTAGTTCACCTTCATCTCCTCGCCTTCGACGTCGCCGGTCAGGCCGCCGACGAACACCACCACATCGGCATTGCGCGCGGCATCCAGGGCCTCCTCGAACGGCGGCTTGGCACCAGGCATGCGCCAGCCAAGCCGCACGCCGGCGTCGCGCTCGGCATCGAAGTATTCCAGCTTCACTTCGTACGCGCGCCCGGCCTCCAGGTCCAGGTCCACGCCATCGCCATGCAGGCGGTCGCTGCTGGTCCAATGGTCCAGGACGCGCTTGCCGTCCACGTACAGCCGGTAGCCGTCGTCGGCGGCGGCCTCGATGCGGTAGCGCCCTGATACGGGCGGCAGCAGCTGTCCGCTCCAGCGGATGCTGAAGCCATCGTTGGGGATGCCCTGCCCCGGTGCGGCTTCGCCGCGGGCCAGCAGGTTGTCGGTCGGCGAGCCGCGGTCCCAGCGGAAGCCGATCTGGGCATCGGTGCGCACCAGGGCCGGTGTGCCGGAAAGATCGGCGGTGCGGAAATACTCACCACGCAGGCCACGCTCGGGCGAATCCACGGAAGGACGCAGGTAAGTGGCTTCGATCAGGGGCGTCGCACTGGGATCATCGCGCCCTTCCACCAGGTCCACGCCGCGTGCGTAGCGTACCTCGGCACCCTTCGCGGCATCGCGGATGCCCTGCAGGATCGTCACCGGTGCGGCCGGGGTACCGAAGTAGTTGCCCAGCAGCGCCATGGTGTCATCGGCGGTGGGGCCCACCACGGCGATACGCTTGAGATTGCGTGACAGCGGCAGCAGGCCATCGTTCTTCAACAGCACCAGCGATTCCTGCGCCGCTTTGAGGGCCAGCGCGTCGTGTGCGGGGGCCTGGTTCACCGATGCCGGGATCTGTGCCCACTTCACGCGTTCCGGTGGATCGAACATGCCCAGCCGCATCCGCGCGGTGAACAGCTGGGTGACTGCTTCGTCGATCTCCGCTTCGCTGATCAGGCCCTGCTTCACTGCTGCGGGCAGCGTAGCGTATTCCTGGCCGCACTCCAGCTCCGTGCCGTTCTTCACCGCCAGCGCGGCGGCGGCTTCGCGGGTCGGCACGATTTTGTGATGCTTCCAGATATCGACGATGGCCCAGCAGTCGGAGACTACGTAGCCCTTGAAGCCCCAGTCGCGGCGCAGCACGTCACGCAGCAGGAAGTGGCTGGCGCTGGCCGATTCGCCGTAGACCCGGTTGTAGGCGCCCATCACGGCATCCACCTGGCCCTCCTTCACCAGCGCCTCGAATGCTGGCAGGTAGGTGTCGTACAGGTCGCGCTTGCTGGGCCGGGCGTCGAAGTGGTGGCGGTCGGCCTCGGGGCCGCTGTGCACGGCCAGGTGCTTGGCGGTGGCGTCCAGCTTGCGGTACACCGGGTCGTCGCCCTGCAGGCCGTGCACGAAGGCCACGCCCATGCGCGCGGTGAGGTACGGGTCTTCGCCGTAGGTTTCCTGGCCCCGGCCCCAGCGCGGGTCGCGGAAGATGTTGATGTTGGGCGACCAGAAGGTCAGCCCCTGGTAGCGGCCATGCGAGCCCTCGCGGATGAACTGGTGGTGCTTGGCGCGCGCTTCATCGCTGATGGTGGTGGCCACCTGCCCCATCAGCGGTACGTCGAAGGTGGCGGCCAGGCCGATGGCCTGCGGGAACACGGTGGCCTGCCCTGCCCGGGCCACGCCGTGCAGGCCTTCGTTCCACCAGTCGTACGCGGGAACGCCCAGCCGTTCAATGGCGGGCGCGGCGTTCTGCATCTGGGCGGCCTTTTCCTCCAGGGTCATCTGCGCGACCAGCGCGGCGGCGCGGGTCTCGAAGCTCGCCGAGGTGTCGAGCCACGGCTGCGGCGCGGCGGCGTGGCCGACGGTGGCCAGGCTGATGGCGGCGCAGAGCGCCAGCGTGCGGAACAGGGGCCTGCGCGTCATCATTTGCTCCTCAGGGCGCGCTCGTCGCGCGCGAATGGTCCCAGCAGGGCGCCGACGAAGCCGCCTGCACGATCCGTACTCAATACCGTTCCGTCCACGTCATCGGCGAGCGTCTGCCAGCCTTGGCCATCGCGTGTGTCGAAGGCGAAGGCATAACGTCCTCCGTCCCCTTTTATCTGCAGGCGCAGCGGGGCTGCCGCTGCCACTTCGCGCGATGCGAGTGTTTTTGTTGCGCCGCCGCCGTCGCGCGCTTCAAGGAAGACCGCCACGCGGTCTTTCCCAACGCTGCGGACGCCGAGGAAGTACCAGTAGGCTTCGCTCTGGAAGGCGGCCAATCCTGCCGCGACGCCTTCCGCTGGCTGCGTCATCTGGGTGCTGGCCTCGAAGCGCAGGTGCTGCTGGCGGCGGCCCAGGAACGCGGGGTTACGTAACGTGTCGAGGTCTTCCGGCAGCGGGTGCAACGCGAGAGAGCCGGGGCGCTCGCGCAGGTTCGCCCAGGCTTGTTTGGGTACCCGCACGCGCAGCCAATCGTTGCCGAGCGTGGGGGTGTCGAACTCGTTGCGCTCCATGAAATTGCCGGTCGAAGGGGCCTGCTTCGCTGCGCCCTGCATCCACGATGGCGCTTTGACGATGTACGGAATGGTCTGGCCCGCCGGCAGGATCACTGGCCAGCCGTCACGCCACTCCACCGGCAGCAGGTAGGTCTCGCGCCCGGTGTTGTAGTGGCGTGTGTCGTAGTTGCGGCTGGCAAGGAACACGGCCCACCAGGTGCCGTCCGGGCCCTCCACCAGGTCGGCGTGGCCGGCGTTGGTGATCGGCAGTGGCCGGTCTTGCGCCAGGTCGCGCTGGGTGAGAATCGGGTTGCCCGCATACGGCACGTACGGCCCCCACACCTCGCGGCTGCGCAGCACCACCTGCGAATGCTGCGGGCCGGTGCCGCCTTCGGCGTCCGAGAGGTAGTACCAGCCATCGCGCTTGTAGATGTGCGGGCCCTCGATCCAGATCGGGTTTTTGGCCGGTTCCACGCCGCCGTCGATGAGCACCTTGCGTGGGCCTACCGGTTTGAATGACGCCAGGTCGAGCTGCTGCATCCAGATGGCGCGGTGGCCTTCGTAGCGCGCCGGGCCGGGCGGCACGTCGTTGTTGAGCAGGTAGACCTTGCCGTCTTCGTCGAAGAACAGCGATGGGTCGATGCCCTCGATGCCCGGCAGCCAGTGCGGGTCGGACCAGGGGCCGGCCGGATCGCGGGCGGTGGCGATGAAGTTGCCGCCGCTGTCCACCGCCGTGGTGACCACGTAGAAGACTCCGTCGTGGTATGAGATGGCTGGCGCGAAGATGCCGCGTGACACGCTGAGCCCATCGAAATCGAGCTGCGAAGGGCGGTCGATCACGTTGCCGATCTGCTTCCAGTGCACCAGGTCCACGCTCTCGAATACCGGGATCCCCGGGAAGTACGTAAAGCTGGAATTGACCAGGTAGAACTTCCCGTTGGCGTGGGTGATGCTGGGGTCTGCGTGGAAACCGGCCAGGATCGGGTTGCGGTAATGCCCGGCGGGCAGCGGCGGTTCGAACGCGGCGTCATTGCCGGCGTATTCGAACCAGTCGAAGTAGACCGGGGCTGCGGGCGTGGCCGCCTGCACCCGAAACGCGGCGGACAGCAGCAATACCGTGGCAAGCAGCAGGCGCATCAGAGCGTCCCTGAAGGGGTGAGGGAGAGCTCGAACGGACCGACGGGCGCACCGCTGCTGTCACGCAGCGTGCAGACCGGGCCGTCTGCCCAGCAGTAGCGGACGCTGGCGGCGGCTGCTGCCTGCAGGCTGTTCAGCACTACCGCGTTGCCGTCCAGCGTGGCGTCGGCGTAGGTGCAGTGCTTGGCCTCGGCATCGCATAGTTCGAAGCCGATGGGGCCGTTCGCACCGGTTGCGACCAGCGTTCCAGTGACATCGTTGAAACTGATGCGCACCTCAACCCTCGTGCGGGAAACCCTGCTTGCCGTCGGGCCGGAGGCTGCCAGCGCCTGTTCGCCATGGACCACATGGCGCGCCACGCGGGCCAGGCGCCGGCCCAGTTCCTGTTTGTTCGGCGGATGGATGTCGTAGGCATCGCCGATGTCGATGGCGAGTGCCAGCCCGGAATGCGGGTCCTCTGCGGCAACGCGCCGCTGCGCCTCGCGCACCTGCGCCCAGCCGCTTTCCACCGGGGCCACGGGCGGCTGCCCATAGCCGGCCAGCTGCACCACCAGCAGCGGCATTTCCGCGCCGAACTGCCTGCGCCAGTCATCGCGCAACGCGCGCAGCCTGTCGGCGTAGGCAGCGCCATCGCCGGTATTGGATTCGCCTTGGTACCAGAGCATGCCGCGCAGGCCATAGCTGCCCAGCGGCGCGATCATGCCGTTGTACAGCGTCGAAAGGCCGCTGGCCGCATGCCAGGGGGCCAGTGGCGGTGTCGGGTCTCCGGGCGCTGCGCGGTACCACCAGGGAGCATCCAGAACGATCCGGGTGCCATCGTCCAGCTGCAGGGCGTGGGCTTCTGCGGGGCCGGCCAGCCCGCCGTCGCCCCAGGTGTCCAGCACGTTGACGACCACGCTGTTGGTGCCGGCTTTCAGCAGGCCGGGCGGCAGCGGATAGGATCGCGGATCGCCCGGGGCGTTCTGGCTGCCGACCGCCACGCCATTGACCCAGGTCACGTCGGTTTCGTCGGCAGGCGCCAGCTCAAGGCGCGCGCCCTGCCCGGCCTGTGCGGCGCTCAGCTTCACCTGGGTGCGGTACCAGACCATGCCGTTGTACGCGGACAGCGCCGGGATGCCCCAGCGCTCCCATGCGCCGAGCTGGGCCGGGGCCTGGCGCCACCCGGTGCGGTCGGCGTCGGGCTGCCAGGGGGCATCGCCGGGTGTGGCGCCCTCGCGCTGCTCCCACCACTGCTGCCAGTGCTTGCCCCAGGCTGCGTTTGCCGCCACGGGGTCGCTGGCATACAGCGCGAATACATCCAGGGCGTCCTCCATGCCACCCTGCGCGCGCAGCGCATCCGCGCTGGTCCAGGCTTCTATCCGCGAACCGCCCCACGCCGACTGGATCAGTCCCATCGGCACGTTGACGGTCTTCCGCAGCTCACGCGCGAAGAAGTAGCAGGCGGCGGAAAAGTCGCGCACGCTTTCCGGTGATGCAGGCTGCCATGACACGGGGCCGGAGAAACCCTCCCGAGGCGTCACGGCCGGGGCCTTGGGCACGGTGAACAGGCGGATGTCCGGCTGCGCCGCCGAGGCGATTTCACTGTCGGCGTTGAGTGCGCGCCGCACCGGCAGCTCCATGTTCGATTGGCCGGAACACAGCCAGACGTCGCCCATCTGCACGTCGCTCACGGTCTGGACCTCCTGCCCTGCCCGTACGCGCATTTCGTAGGGGCCGCCGGCGGCAAGGGGCTTGAATGTGACGCGCCAGCGCCCCTCTGCATCCGCCTGTGCCGTGGCGGTCTGGCGTGCGAACGTCACCGATACGGTGGTGTCCGGCGCGGCATGGCCCCACACGGTAATCGGCTGGTCGCGCTGCAGGACGGCATGGTCCTGGAAGAGCGGGTGCAACAGTGGCGTCACGGATTCCTGCGCCATGGCCGGTGCGGCGAAGCACGCCAGAAGGCTGCCCAACATCCATCCCATCCTCGGTTTACCGCTCATCGCCCATCTCCCGGTGCCGACGGAAACTGCAGCGCTTGGTAGTACGCCAGCGGGTGCGGTGGTGGCGCTTCACCCGCTGGTAATGGCCTGCCGCTGATCGATTGGAAGTAGGCAACGCTGGCATCGCGCCACCATTGCGCTTCGCGCAGCTGGATCTGGAGGAAGGCGGCGACCTGTTCGTGCCGGTCTGCATCCACCCTTCCACGCAGGTTCGCCCAGGTGTCCTGCATGGCCTGGACCTGGCGTACGCCCAACGAATAGCGACCCACCAGCTCGTCCCACAGCGGCCGCCCGGAGACCATGCGGTGATCCCATGGCACATGGTGGAACCACAACAGCAGCGCCTCTGGAACCTGGCTCAGGTCCGCATAGGTTGCGGCCACTTCCGGGGCGTACTGGGCCACGGCGTTGCTGCCCGTCGCGGTGCGGTCGAAGCCGATGCCGTTGCGGTCGGCACGGTGGTAATAGACCGACGTCCAGTCCGCACGCGGGCCGCCGTCCACCCAGGGTCCGGGGCCGTAGTGGTGGCCGCGCGCCATCAGGTGGTGCAGGCCCAGCGGGGTCATGTAGTTCACCGCAGCCTCGCGTGAGGCCATCATCATGCCGACGATCGGCTGCACCACTGCCGGCTCTGGCGAGAAGGTCATCGCCGCCCAGTCCGCCGCGATGTCACGGGACGATTGATCGGGATTCCAGGCAAGCCGACCGAACGCATACCAGTTGGCCTGATCGAAATGCGAGCCACTCCAGGTGCGATCGGTACCGATGTTGGCAACGCCGGCGATGCCGCTCAGTGACTGCGCCACGGTGAAGCGCTTGCCGCCTGCGCGGGTGTCGGCCTGCAGCACTTCTTCGAACAACGGCCCCAAGTACACCAGGTGCGTGGCGAAGCCCAGGTACTCCTTGGTGATCTGGAACTCCATCATCAGCGGCGTGCGCGGCATGGCGCCGAACAGTGGATGGAACGGTTCGCGCGGTTGGAAGTCGATGGGGCCGTTCTTCACCTGCAGCACCACGTTCGGGCGGAACGCACCGTCCAATCTGGCGAACTCGGCGAAGGCCTGGGTGGCGCGGTCGGCGGGCACGTCGTGCGCATACACGAAGGCACGCCACATCACCACGCCGCCGTGCGGTGCCAATGCATCGGCGAGCAGGTTGGCGCCGTCGGCATGGCTGCGGCCGTAGTCCTGTGGGCCGGGCTGTCCTTCAGAGTTGGCCTTGACCAGGAAGCCGCCGAAATCGGGAATGCGCTGGTAGATCTCGTCGGCCTTGTCGCGCCACCACCGCTGCACCGCCGGGTCGAGTGGATCGGCGGTCTTGAGCCCGCCCAGCTCGATGGGGGCGCTGAAGCGCGCGCTCAGGTACACGCGGATGCCATAGGGCCGGAACATATTGGCCAGTGCGGCCGCCTTGGCCAGGTACTGCGGCGCGAGGCTTTGTGCGTTGGCGTTGACGTTGTTCAGCACCGTGCCGTTGATGCCCAGCGAGGCATTGGCCCGTGCGTAATCGGTGTAGCGAGGGTCGCGCCATTCCGGCAGCGTCTGCCACTCCCACAGCGAGCGGCCGGCGTAGCCGCGTTCGACATACCCGTCCAGGTTGTCCCAGTGGTCCAACACCCGCAGCCGCACTCTGGGCGATTCGTGCAGATCAAGGTGGTCCAGTGAAGCACCGGTCTGCAGCAACCTGAGCAGATGGAACGTGCCGTACAGCACGCCGATATCGCTGCGCGATGCCACCAGCAGCATGTCGCGCCCATCACGCCGCGTGCGCTTCAGCAGGTAGCCCTCCTCCCCCAGCGACTCGAGCTCTTCGCGGAACGGCGCGATCAACGCCGACGACTGGGGCGTACCAAGCGCAAGTACGCGACCAGCGGAACTTTCGTTTTGGATCCGGGGTGCGGTGCCCAACAGACCGGTGAGGCCGCGGACCAGCTCATCGCGTGCGGCACGCAGGGTGGGTGTCTGATCGGGAACGACAACCTCGCCCAGCTGTGTGGCGTAGTCTGCAGCAAGCACAGGTTCCAGCGGGGCGTAGCGCAACCAGAGGTTGTAGCCATCCTCCGCGCGCGCACCCGCGCTGCAGGCCATCAATGCCACCGCAGCAAGCAGCATCCGATGACACCGCTCGACACGCGTGCGGTGTGCCAGTGCGGCCGGCAAACCTTGTAAGCTCAGCCGGTGCTTTGTACGCCACAGCGTCACAAAGAAGAACGGGAGTGCGCATTGGACAAACCGAAGAAATCGGTCCGCCGCAAAACCAGTGGCGTGACGATCGACGAGGTGGCGGCGCTGGCCGGGGTGTCGCCGATGACGGTGTCGCGGGCGATCAACCAGGGCAAGGTGCGCGATGACACCCGCGAGCGCGTGATGCGCGCGGTGCAGGCCCTGGGCTACACGCCCAACCTGGCCGCCAGTACGCTGGCCGCGGCGCAGCACACGCGCATTGCGCTGATCTACACCAACCCCAGCGGCGCCTACCTGCGTGAACTGCTGGTGGGCCTGCTGCGGGGCGCGTCCAACGCCGCCATCCAGCTGGTCATCCACTACTGGGACAACCTGGACCCCGTTGCCGAGCGCAGGGCCGCGCGCGCCTTGGCCGGCCGCGTGGACGGCGTGATTCTGCCGCCCCCGCTGTGCGAATCGCCGGTGGCCGTGACCGAGCTGGTCCAGGCGGGCATTCCGGTGGTTGCCATCGCATCGGGACACCTGCGTGACGATGTTTCCTGCGTGCGCATCGATGACTTCCACGCCGGCAAGGAAATGGCCGAACACCTGATCCAGCACGGCCACACCCGCATCGGCTTCATCCGCGGGCGCAACGACCTGAGCGCGAGCGCGCGGCGCTACGACGGCTTCGCCACCGCCCTGCACGAGGCCGGGCTGGAGGTCGAGCCCAGCCTGGTCCAAGAGGGCGACTACACCTACCGCTCGGGGCTGGATGCCGCCGAAAAGCTGTTGTCCCAGCCCCAGCCGCCCACCGCGATCTTCGCCAGCAACGACGACATGGCGGCTGCCGCCATTTCCGTGGCGCACCGGCAGGGGCTCGAGGTTCCGCGTGACCTGTCGGTGGTGGGTTTCGATGACACCTCCGCCGCTACCACGGTGTGGCCCGAACTCACCACGCTGCACCAACCCATCGCCGCGATGGCCGACGCGGCCATCGACATCCTGCTGCGCACGATCCGCCAGCGCACCGACGACAGCCGCGTGCTGACCGACCACGTGCTGCCGCACCGCCTGGTGATGCGCGATTCGGTCGCGCACCCGCCCAAGCGGTGATGGCATCGGGCGCATGGTTACGCGCCTGGGCATGCGACGGTGGCGTCCGCTTCGTTCAGGGCACCCAGCGCGATGCGTGACACCGAGAGCGTCATTGCGCCGGCGGTGCCGATCGACCAAGGCCGATCCAGCTTGCCCACGTCCGCCCCTGCGCCTGCAAGGCACTTCAACGGCACACCCACGCGCTTCCATTCGCCCACCGGCAGCTTGGCCAGCGCAGGTGCGAGCGGAACGCGTGCGGTACACCCGGCGCCGCAACCGACCGACAACCAGGCGTCGCCCTTGGGCGCAGCATCCACCCGCAGCGTGGTGATCAGCATCAGATCGCCATTGCTCTCGCGCTGCAGGTCGAGCGGGACGTGCGATTGCACGGCAACCGTTGCCTCACCCGTGCCCGACCATGCCAGGCGGCGGCCATCTTCCTGCACCAAGTGGTCCACGCCGGTAACCTTGAGCAGGTCGCCATCGAGTGATTGCGGCACCTTGGTGACGGTCACGCCCTGCCCCGTGCTGCCTTCCAGGCGCAGCGCCATGCCGGAGCCGGCGTCACCGCGTGCGAAGAACACACCGGCCGCCCCTTCGTTGCCGGTCACGCCGGAGACTTCCGGCAGCGGGGCCAGGTCGCCCTTGTCGGCGTAGGTCAGGCCGAAGCCGAAGGCGAACTGCGGGTCGTAGTCTTTCTGTCCCACGTTGTTGGCGTACTGGATCGCGGTGCGCGGCCAGCTGAAACTGAGCTTGCCCTTGAAATCGTGCTGCACGCTGCCATCGGGCTTGCGCAGCAGCACATCGGCAATGCCGCCGCCTTCCGAACCGGGCAGCCACGCCGCCACGAAGGCATCGGACGCATTGATCTCGCGGTTCACCCACAGCGGACGTCCGCTCAGGAACACCGCGACCACCGGAATGCCATCGGCCTTCAGCTTGCGGATCAGCTCGAGATCCGCGTCGTCGCCCGGCTTGTAGGCCAGGGTCGCCAGGTCGCCCTGGAATTCGGCATAGGGGTTTTCGCCGAACACCACCACGGCCACGTCCGGCTTGGCGGTGTACTTGCCATCCACCGCCAACAGCGCTTCGCCGCCTGCCGCCTTGGCCTGCTGGGCGATGCCTTCGAAGATGCTGTCCGCGTTCGGGAAGTCCTTGCGGGTGGTACCGGTGCCCTGCCAGTTCAGCGTCCAGCCGCCGGCCTGTTTGCCGACATCGTTGGCTCCATCACCGGCTACCAGGATGCGCTGCTTGGGCGCCAGCGGCAGCACGCCGCCCTGGTTCTTCAGCAGCACCAGCGATTCGCGCACGGCCTGGCGTGCCACCGCACGATGCTCCGGTGCGCCGATCAGCGCGAACTGGCCGCCGACCGCGCGCGATGACGGCTTGCCTGCTTCGAACAGGCCCAGCCGCATCTTCACCCGCAGGATCCGGCGCACCGCATCATCCAGGCGTTCCTGGGTGATGGTGCCGGCCTTCGCCGCCGCCAGCGTGGTCTCGTAGAAGCCCTTCCAGCTGTCCGAGGCCATGGCCATGTCCAGGCCGGCATTGATGGTGGCCGGGCAATCGGTGGTGGTGCAGCCCTTGACCTGGCCGTGGCCGTTCCAGTCGCCCACCACGAAGCCGCCGAAGTTCATGCGGCCCTTCAGCGCGTCGGTGAGGTAGGCCTTGTGGCCATGCATCTTCTCGCCGTTGACGCTGTTGAACGATGCCATGACGGTCTGCGCGCCCGCCGCGATCGCGGTCGGGTAGCCGGCGGCGTGGATGCGCACCAGCTCGGCTTCGCTGATCTTGGTATCGCCCTGGTCCTTGCCATCGGTGGTGCCGCCGTCGCCGAGGAAGTGCTTGACCGAGGCGATCACGTGGCGGCCATCCAGGAAGTTGGGCGAACCCACTTTGCCCTGCAGGCCCTCGACCACGGCGCCGGCGTAGCTGGCCACTACTTCGGGCGATTCGGAATAGCCTTCGTAGGTGCGTCCCCAGCGGTCGTCCTGCGGGACCGCAACGGTGGGGGCGAACGCCCACTCCATGCCGGTGGCGCGGGTTTCCAGTGCGGTGATCTCGCCGATCCGCCGCACCAGGTCCGGGTTGCGTGCCGCGCCCAGCCCGATGTTGTGCGGGAACAGGGTGGCGCCGACGATGTTGCTCTGGCCGTGCACCGCGTCGATGCCGAACAGCACCGGGATGGCCTTGCCGCCCTGCGCGGTGTCCATCGAGGCTTCGTAGAATGCATCGGCCAGCGCCAGCCATTCGGCGGGCTTGGCGTCATAGCGGCCGCCCGGATCGGAGTTGCCGCCGGCAAGGATGGAGCCCAATCGATACCTGCGCACGTCATCCGGCGTGATGCTGGCGATGTCGCCCTGCACCAGCTGGCCGACTTTTTCCTCGACCGTCATGCCGGCCATCAGCTCGGTGATCCGCTTTTCCATCGCGGGCTCGTCGGGCAACGGCCAGGTTACCTGGGGCCAGGGGTTGGCATCGGCCTTCGCGTCGGGCTGGGCGGGCGCAGCCGGCGTGTCGTCGCCCTTGCAGGCCGCAAGCGCAAGCAGCAGCGCGACCAGGAGGAAGCCGGTGCGGCGGGTGGCGTGGTAGTGGGTCATGGTGCTCATCCTTGCCGGTGGGCTCAACGCAGCAGGTACTGGTTGATCAGGTTTTCGTAACGTTCCTGCTTGCCGCTGATTTGCTTCGGCTCGCCGCCCTTCGCGCCCAGTGCCGCCAGCTCGGTGAGGCTGAGCGCGCCGCGCTCGAAGTCCTTGCCGGCGCCGCTGTCGAAGCTGGCGTAACGCTCCTTGCGCCACTGTTCCCACGGCGAGTCGTTCAACAGCCCATGGGCCACTTCCAGCCCGCGCGCGAACGCGTCCATGCCGCCGATGTGGGCAATGAACAGATCGTCCAGATCGGTGGATTCACGGCGCACCTTGGCGTCGAAGTTGAGGCCGCCTTCCAGGCCGCCCTGGCGCAGCACCACCAGCATCGCGCCCACGGTGTCGTACAGGTCGCTCGGGAACTGGTCGGTATCCCAGCCGTTCTGGGCATTGCCGCGGTTGGCGTCGATGCTGCCCAGCAGGCCGTGGTCGGAGGCGACCTGCAGGTCGTGTTCGAAGGTGTGGCCGGACAGCGTGGCGTGGTTGGCTTCGATGTTGAGCTTGAAGTCCTTCTCCAGGCCGTGTTCCTTGAGGAAGCCGGCCACGGTGGCGCTGTCGAAGTCGTACTGGTGCTTCATCGGCTCCATCGGCTTGGGCTCGATCAGGAAGTTGCCCTTCAGGCCGATGCTGCGGCCGTAGTCGCGCGCCATGGTGAGGAAGCGCGCGAAGTGGTCCACCTCGCGCTTCATCTGGGTGTTCACCAGCGAGGCGTAGCCTTCGCGGCCGCCCCAGAACACGTAATGTTCGCCGCCCAGTTCAACGGTGGCTTCCAGCGCGGCCTTCACCTGCACGGCGGCGCGCGCCACCACGGCGAAATCCGGATTGGTCGATGCACCATTCATGTACCGCGGGTGCGAGAACAGGTTGGCGGTACCCCACAGCAGCTTGACCCCGGTGGCGTCCTGGCGCGCCTTGGCCAGGCCGACCATGTGCTTGAGGTTCTTTTCGTACTCGCCCACATCGTCGGCATCCGGCGACAGGTCGATATCGTGGAAGCACCAGTACGGCACGCCCAGCTTGGTGAAGAATTCGAACGCGGCATCCACCTTCGCTTCGGCGCTGGCCAGCGGCGAGCCGGCGTCCCACGGGAAATGGCGGGTGCCCGGGCCGAACGGGTCGTGCCCGGCGTTGCAGAAGGTGTGCCAGTAACAGACCGCGAAGCGCAGGTGCTCCTGCATGGTCTTGCCGCCGATCACCTTGTTGGCGTCATAGACCTTGAACGCAAGCGGGTTGTCCGAACCGCGGCCTTCGAAGGGGATACGGCCGATCCCGGGGAAGTATTCCCTGGCGCCAATGTAGGGTTGGGTGCTCATGGTGCAGTTCCTTTCGTTGTGCGAGGTGTCGCGTAGAGGAATCAGCCGCGCTGCAGCGGCGTGACGGCGTCGAGATAGCGCAGGAAGCGCGCATAGGCGGTGGCATAGGCAGGTGCGCGCGCCGGCTCCGGGCGCGCCGACAACTGCGGGTCGAGCGCCACGTGGCGCTCGGCGATATCGGCAATGCTGGCCTCATCGCCGCGTGCATGGCCCAGCGCCCACAGCGCCTGCAGGGCCGCGCCGAACGCCGCGCCTTCGGACTGGGTCGGCACGTCCACCGGCAGGCCGAACACATCGGCCACCAGCTGCCGCCAGGCGACGCTGTTGCTGCCGCCGCCGGTGAGCACGATGCGGTCGAACTGCATGCCGGCGCGGACGAAAGCGTCGTAGCCGTATTTCAGGCTGTAGGTCGCCCCTTCCATGGCCGCGCGGTAGAGGTGGGCCGGGGTCATGTTGGTGGTGTCCAGGCCCGCCAGCACGCCTTTGCCGTGGGGAAGGTCGGGCGTGCGCTCGCCATTGAGGAACGGCAGCATCACCAGGCCATCGGCCCCGGGTGGCGTGGTCCGCAGGTGGCCATCGCCGAAGCGGGTGCTGAAATCGAACGCGTCAGCGACCTGCTCGGTCACCACGGTGCAGTTCATGGTGCAGATCAACGGCAGCCAGCCGCCGGTGGACGAGCAGAACGCGGCCCAGGCCCCGTCGGGGTCGACCACGGGGGTGTCGGAGTAGGCAAACAGCGTGCCCGAGGTGCCCAGGCTCATCGCCAGGCGACCGGGCACTACGCAGCCGGTACCGATGGCCGCCATCATGTTGTCGCCACCGCCAACGGCCACCTTCACGGTGGCAGGCAGGCCGAACGATTTCGCGGCTGCCGGTGCGATATCGAACAGCGCTTCCGGTGGCGCGATGGGCGGCAGGCAATCGGCCAGATCGCGTTCCGGATCGGTCGCGCGCAGCAGCTCGGGCGACCAGGTGCGGGTGCGCACGTCCAGCCAGCCGGTGCCCGAGGCATCGCCGTATTCGCAGAAACGCTCGCCGGTCAGCACGAAGTTGAGGTAGTCGTGCGGCAGCAGGATGGTGGCCAGGCGCGCGTACGCGTCGGGACGGTGCGTTTTGGTCCAAGGCAGCTTCGAGGCGGTGTAGCCGGTCAGGATCGGGTTGCCGGCCAGCGCAATGGTCTGCGCTGTTCCGCCGGCCGCGTCCATGATCTGCGTGCACTCGGCGGCGGTGCTGGTATCGCACCACAGCTTGGCCGGTGCCAGCACTTCCCCTGCGGCATCGAGCGGCACGAAGCCGTGCTGCTGGCCGGACACCGCCAGCGCAGCAATGCGCGAGCGCACCGACGGCGTGATTGCAGCGAAGCAGCTGTGCAATGCGGCCACCCAATCGGCCGGGCGCTGTTCGCGGCTGCCATCGGCGGCGCTGTCCAGTTCAAGCGCCGCGCTGGCGCTGGCCACCACGCTGCGCTTGGCGGGGTCGTAGACCAGCACCTTCAGGCTCTGCGTACCTGCATCGATTCCCGCAACCAGATCCATCCCATGTACCCCGTGTGTTCTTGAAAGGTAGCGCTACCAATTTTGTGCGGCAAAGCGTGGCCCCGCTAGGCGGTGGCCAGGCTCCGCGGCCAGACCTCTGCCGGCGCCTTGCAGTAGCGTTCAATGAACTCTGCCTGCGAGGGCATCGCTGCCGCGGCCTGCTGTATCGGCTGCTGGATCCGCGCCAGCAGCGTGCGCAGGTCGGCATCGCTGAGCGCCCGCGCCAGCGGGTGCGGCGGCCCCGGCAGGATGCCCTGCCCCATCAGCACGCTGGTCCAGGAGTCCACGCGGAACAGTTCGCCGGGGTCCTGCCAGGCGTGTGCGCGTTCGCGCCAGGCGCGCAGCCGCACCGCCAACGATTCGGGCAACTCCATCTCGCGGCACGCCTTCCACATCGGCTCGTCGCGCTGGGTGGCGTGGTAATGCAGGATGATGAAGTCGCGCACGTGCTCCATTTCCTGGCGGCTGACATCGTTGTACAGCGCGGTCAGCGTCGGGGTGATGCCATCGAACGGGAACAGCTGGATCAGCCGCACCACGGCGCTGATGGTGAGGTGGATGCTGGTCGATTCGAGCGGTTCGATGAAGCCGCTGGCCAGGCCCAGCGCCACCACGTTCTTGTTCCAGGCCTTCAGGCGGCGCCCACTGCGGAACGGCACCAGCCAGGGATCACGCAGCGGCTGGCCTTCGACGTCACGCAGCAGCTTGGCCTGCGCCTCATCGTCGGACATATGGCGGCCGGAGAACACCAGCCCACACCCTACCCGGTGCTGCAGCGCGATGTGCCAGCGCCAGCCGGCCTCGTGCGCGATGGCGCGGGTATACGGCACCGGCGGCTTGACCGACTCGGTCTGCACGGCCACGGCGCGGTCACTGGGCAACCACTGGTTCCAGTCTTCGTAGCCGCTGTGCAGGGTCTGCTCGGTCAGCAGGCCGCGGAAGCCGGTGCAATCGATGAACAGGTCCCCTTCGATCACCTGCCCGTCTTCCAGTACCAGCGCCGCAACGGAGCCGTCGTGGGCGTGCTGCCGCACTTCGCGGATCTTGCCTTCCACCCGGCGCAGGCCCTGCGCTTCGGCCCGGCGGCGCAGGAATCTCGCGTACAGCCCGGCGTCGAAGTGATAGGCGTAGTTGACCTGGGGCTGGGTCTGCAGCGAGAACCGGTCACCGCGCGAGGCCACGCTTTCCAGGCAGAAGTCGCCCAGGTCCGAGGGCATGCCGCGGCGCAGGCTGTCCAGCCAGAAATGATGGAACGGGGTGGCCCAGGTGCTTTGCCCGATGCTGCCGAACGGGTGGATGAAGCGCTCACCCGGGCGGCGCCAGTTCTCAAACGAGATCGAGAGCTTGAAGGTACCGGCCACCGCCTTCAGGAACTCCTGCTCATCGATCTGCAGGTAGCGGTGGAAGGTGCGGATCGGCGGCACGGTGGATTCGCCCACCCCGACGGTGCCGATCTGCTCGGACTCCACCAGGGTGATGTCCAGCTGCTCGCGGAACTGGTGCGACAGTGCGCAGCCGGCCAGCCAGCCTGCGGTACCGCCGCCGGCGATGACCACCTTGCGGATTCGCCCTTCTGTTGTGTTCGCAGCGTTCAAAGCGATGCTCCCATCAGCGGTTCAGTCGACCGAGCAGCTGCGCGCGGGTGCGGCGCGCTTGCATCTCGTCGAACGGTGCAAGCTCTCCCCGGGCGGCGTCGGGCAGGTGCTGCCCTGCGCGCTCGCCAGGACCGAACACGTAGTACTCGAAGATCTTCGCCCAGGCCTTCTTTTCGCGCTCCGGCAGATCGCGCAGCGCCCACATCGCATGCTGCAGGGCCGGCAGCGGCGAGGACAGGAAGCTGGGCACGCTGCGCCACCAGTAGTTCACCAGCACGTTGAACGGTTCCAGGCTGCGCACGTGGTGCCACCACATGCTGGGAATGAAGATTGCATCGCCCGGTTCCAGAACGGCGGTCTGCGCGCTGGCCAGCGCGTCACGGAACCGGGGATGGCGGTCGAAATCCGGGCGGTCGAAATCGACCACGCTGACCACCTGCCCGCCCGGGGTGGGTTCCAGCGGGCCCGGATAGAGGTTGTCGATCTGCTCCGGCGGGAACAGGGTGAACCGGCGCCGGCCCACGGCGCAGCAGGCCAGGTTGTCCGGCGTGTCGTAATGGCAGGACGCGGTAACGCGGTTGCCGATCCAGATGCTGGCCGAGGCCTCGATGCCCTGCCCAGCCAGGCCGGCATCATTGGCCTGCGCGAACCCGGGCAGCGCACGCTCGATCAGCAGCGAGGCCACGTAATAGGTGGGCGGCTTCGGGGCATCGAAGGTGTCGGCGATCTCGTCCAGCACCTGCGACAGCAGTCCGCGCCGGACCTCGAAGTTCAACTGGGTGAAGTCGTCGTTGTAGAACGGGCGCCCTTCGATCTCGGGGCCGCCGAAGGAGTACTGCACCGGCAGCCCGGCATCGAAACCGCGAAGGTAGGCCAACGCCTCCTGGGGGGACCGTAAGCCGGCCTGCACCAGTGCCCAGTCGCGCGCGATGCCGCGCAGCACCACTGGCTCGCCGGCGGCCACCAGCGCCGCCAGCGGCAGCGCATCGGGCTGCAGGCCTTCCAGGGTGCGCATGGCAACGCCATCCCCCATCGGTCAGTTCCTGCCCGTCGCGGTGGCGGCATCCTGCGCGCGCAGGCGACGCTGCTTTTCAGCAATCAGCCGCCGCATGTTGTGCAGTGACGCCAGCATCAGGTACGCGCCTTCCAGGTAACCGGCGCGGTTGAGTTCGGCCAGCGCGGCGCCGTCCAGCTGGGCCAGGCGGTCGCGGTCGATCGCGTGCAGACCGTTCACGCCCACCCGGTTCTGCGGGTCGATCTGCACGTCGAGCGTGATCGGTTGAATCAGGCCTTTCGTGTCCAGCATGGCAAACATCTCGGCGCCAAAGGCATGGCCGTCGTGGATGCCGCGCAGTACGTTGGCAATGTGGTCCAGATAGGGGCTGTTGCCACCCTGTGGCAGGAACACCAGCTCGCCGGCGCTGCTGCTCACGCGGGGGTGGTCCAGGTCCACGTGCAGCACCGGCTCCCGGGTGAGCGCTCCGTCGATGCGGTTTTCCTGGAACCCGATCAGGAACGGCCCCTTCGCCGCAGCCCCCGGAAGGTAGGACGCATTCCAACGGCCGTCGTCCAGGTACAGATTTTCGTGCTGTTCAAAGCCCAGCAGAACCACCGACTGCCACTCCCCGGTGGCGGCGTCTTTGCGCAGGAAAATAGGGTATTCCCGCTGCAGCTCGGCGTACTCGCTCGGGTAGGCCGGCACCATGCCTACCGCGTCGCCAAATTCGGGCCCGAAACCGGTCGCGACACGCAGCTCCCGGTGGGCGATGTTGTTGAGCATTTCGTAACGCGGCATGTGTAGTCCAATCCCTGCAGGAGCCTGCACGGGTGCCGCTGCCGGAACAGCGGCACCCGTGGCCTGTTCAGAACCTGTAACGAACGCCAAGCATGTAACGCGGATCCTGGTCAGCCAGTTTCACCATCATCTGCGAGGTGCGCGAACGCCAACGCACGTCCTCACCGGTCAGGTTGATGGCTTCGAGGCTGAACGACCAGTTGTCATTCAGCGTGTAGCCCACGCTGAGATCCCACTGGTCGTACTCTTCCACATAGTACGGGTTTCGGCTGGAACCCTGGTTGGCCAGGATCAGGTACTGGTCGCGCCAGTTCCAGGCCAGGCGCACCGACCAGCCGTACTTTTCGTACATCAGCATGGCATTGGCGGTGTCGCTGAGACCCGTGAGCGAGAACTGGTCGACGTTCGGGTCGCCCGCGTCGTTGTAGCCCACGTCGCCGTTGACGATGGTGTAGTTGGCCAGCACGCCGAAGCCGGTGTCGCCGAAGAAGTACTGCCCGCCCAGTTCCCAGCCATGCAGCTTGGACTCGTTCTGGTTGATGGGGCGGTTGACGTTGAACTGGTACAGCGGGTCGGCCGCGGTGCCATACAGGTCGTAGGCCGCCTCGGTGGCCAGTACCTGCGCGCCGGTGCCATCGTATGCGCCCAGTCCGGCCGGGTTGTTGCGCAACAGCGCCAACGCGGTGAACAGCGAGGTGTCGTTGGCCGAGCAGGCCGCCGCGTTGGCCGGGCCAACCTGGGCGATACAGGCCCCACTGGTCAGGAAGCCAAGCGCCGCCTGCGCGTCCGGTCCTGAGGTGGGGTCGCGCAGGCCGTACAGGTTCTCCTGCACGATGGTGTTGCCGATGAAGTTGGCGACCTGCTTGTTCCAGTACGTCACCGACACATAGCTGGCATCGGCGAAGTACCACTCCAGCGCCAGGTCCAGGTTGTCCGATTCCAGCGGCTTCAGGGCCGGGTTCTGGGCGGTGCCACTGGCCCGCGAGGACGGGTCGATCAGCACCGAGCCGAACGGCTGCTGCGCGGTCGGGCCGGCGTAGAGATTGCCGATCGGCGCACGGGCAATGCTCTTGCCGAACGAGATGCGGCCCTTCAGGTCGTCCAACAGGTCGATGCTGAAGTCCAGGTTCGGCAGGATGTAGCTGTAGCTGGTCTTCTCGGTGAAGGGCTGCTGCTCGTCGGACAACAGCACGCGGAAGTCATTGTTCGCCTGCCACTGGATGCCTTCGGGAATGGCGATGATCGAGGTGGACACGACATCGGTGGTTTCGTAGCGGACGCCCAGTCGCGTATTGGTGCGGTGGCCACCGAGGTCACCGTCCAGCTCGATCTGCATGTACGCCGAGTTCGTCTTCTCTTCCACCCGGTTGTCGGCAGCATTCTGTGGGCTCACGCCCAGGTTGGCGCCGTAGTACTGCCCCGCCCACTGCGCCAGCCGGCCGGCGTCGCCGCGCCAGGCGCTGAAGCTGTTGATGTTGAAATCGTCGAACATGCCGACGATGTTCACCGGCTGCAGCAGGTCCATCAGGCCGTTGGCGACATCGCCGTTGACATTGGCCACGCCCCAGTCGCCCAGGGTGTTGTAGTTCTCCGCGGCCTGGATGCGGTGGGTGGTCTGCTTGCTGGTGTCCACGCCGAACTGGAAGCGGCCTGCGTCAAAGGCCCACTCACCGTCCACGCGGCCCTGCTTGATCTCGCTGATCTGGGTCTGCGAATTGATGCGCAGTACCTGCGAGCCGATCTCGCCCGGCACGAACCCGCCGTTGACTACGCCATTGGTCTTGGCGATGGCATCGGCAGCGGTCGGGTACCAGACCTGGGTGCCCACCGGCAGGCCGTTGTTCCAGACCATTTCCTGCACGTAGGTGCCACCGCACTGCGGCCCGGTGGTGCAGTTGTTGGTGCCGGCGATACTGGAGAAGATGGAGCCGCCGCCGGTGAGCGGATCGTTCGGCCGGCTTTCGTTCTTCGAATCGTGGCCGTCGAAGCTCAGCTTGAAGCGGTCGGTGATGTTCCAGGTGGCATTGAAGCCCAGCGAACCCAGCTTGTACTTCTGCATGCTGCGCTGCTGTTCAAGCCCGAAGTCCTTGGTGCCGGCGATTTCGCGGATGTAGATCGGCGTGGCCACCGCACCGCTGGTGTCGAAGACCACATCGGTGTAGTTGCTGTTCTGCAGCCACATGCCCTGCTCGCCACGATTCTCTTCGATCTCGTTGGTCGAATACGTGTAGTCCAGGGTCAGGGTCACCGCATCGGTCGGGGCGAACTGCAGCACCGCCTGGCCATTGATGCGCTCGCGCTCGAAATCGGCGAACGCATAGCGCAGGTCGTTCGGGCGCCCGTACAGCGCGCCGATCGCCGGTGCGTTGGTCACGGTCGGATTGCCGGGCATGGTCCCGGTCCACGGCTGGATGTTCCAGTAGTTGTTGGTGGCCTGCACCGAGCCACCCTTGCGCTTCTGGTAGCTCGCGCTGACACCCACGCCCCAGGTCTTGTCCGGGTTGGTGTAGCTGAAGATGCCGGAAAGCTCCGGGGTGATGTCGTTGTCGAACGGCTGGCTCTGGTCGGAGACGATCTTCGCCCCGGCACTGGCCACCGTGCCCTCATGGTCGAACGGACGCCCGGTGAGGATGTTGATGGTGGCGCCGATACCGCCGCTGGGCACGTTGGCCTGGCTGGTCTTGAAGACCTCGATGCCGTTGACGGCTTCGGCCGCCAGCTGCGCGAAGTTGAACGCGCGGGTACCGCCGTCCACACCGCCGATGGCGACCTGCCCCGCCGCGCCGAACGCGTCGGCGCCGGGCATCTGGCGGCCGTTGAGGGTCACCATGTTGAACTGCGGGCCAAAGCCACGCGCGGTGACCTGTGCGCCTTCACCATCACGGCGCTCGATCGAGATGCCGGTGATGCGCTGCAGGGATTCGGCGAGGTTGGTATCGGGGAACTTGCCGATGTCCTCGGCACTGATCGCGTCCACTACGCCGGCCGAGTCGCGCTTGATATCCATCGCCTGGCTGAGGCTGTTGCGGATACCCGTTACCTGCACCGTATCCAGCTGGGTCGGGGTGGACTGGGACTGCGACTGCTGCTGCGCGGCAGGTGCCGGTGTTGCGGCGTCCTGTGCGAATGCGGGATTGATGACCAGGACGCCGCCCACGAAGGTGAACATGGCCCGGGACGTAAGTTTCGCCAGCTTCCGGCTCATGCGTGAGCCCTCAGGTCTGGGGTACGACGGAAAGCACAAGCGCTCATGACTCTCCCCTCTGACATACGATCGAATGGATGTACCGCCCCTCCAAGGGGCACGCACGGGCGATGCCCGTCTTCCACACCGAACATCGCAGTGCGTTTTCGCTGCACTGCGACTCAAACTCGCTTTCAGGCTTGCCAGAACACGCGTTTGGTATATGGGGGGTCCCCGCTGAGCCTTACCTTGGCTGAGTGGTAGCGCTACCATCGCGTCAGGGCGCAGACTAATCACCCGGTCACACGGTTGTCATCATGCAGCGCAGCAAAGGAAACGCTTCCTTGAAAAACAGCCAGAAAGTGGTGCGTCGCAGAGGCAGTGCAATCACCATTGACGAAGTCGCCGCGCATGCCGGCGTATCGGCCATGACGGTTTCGCGCGTAATCAATGGCCATTCCAGCGTGCGCGAGGAAAACCGCGAACGGGTCATGCGCAGCGTGCTTGCACTGGACTACCGGCCCAACCTGGCGGCAAGCGCCCTGGCGGCGGCGCAGCACACCTGCATCGCGCTGATCTACACCAACCCCAGCTCCAGCTACCTGCGTGAGCTGCTGGTCGGCGCGCTGCGCGGGTCTACCCGGTCTGCGGCGCAGTTGGCGATCTCCACCTGGGATGGGTTGAGCGCCACCGCACGGCGCGAGGCGGCACGGCAGCTGTGCGACAGCGTGGCCGGGGTGATTCTTCCGCCGCCGCTGTGCGAATCCAAGGCGATCGTCGACATTTTCGTCAATGCCGGGGTCCCGGTCGTCTCCATCGCATCCAGCCAGTTCAGCGACCGGGTTTCCTGCGTGCGCATCGATGACCGCCATGCAAGCCAGCAGATGGTTGCGCATCTGATCGGCCACGGGCACACACGCATCGGCTACATCACCGGTGATCCGAACCAGACCGCCAGCGCGCAACGCTGGCAGGGATATCGGGATGCATTGGCAGAGGCCGGCATCGGGTACGACGAGGCGCTGGTACAGCCCGGGCTCTTTACGTATCGTTCCGGACTGGAGGCGGCCGAGCATCTTCTGGCCCTGCCCCACCCGCCCAGTGCGATCTTCGCCAGCAACGATGACATGGCGTCGGCGGTGGTTTCAGTGGCACATCGGCGCGGGCTGGACGTGCCGCGTGATCTTTCGGTGGTGGGCTTCGACGATACGTCAGCGTCGACCATGGTGTGGCCGGAACTGACCACCATCCACCAGCCCGTGGCGGACATGGCCGACACCGCCATCGACATCCTGCTGCGGGAGATCCGGCGCGCGCCTGCCTCGGCGCGCGCCACCGTCAATCAGGTGCTTGCGCATCAGCTGATAACGCGCGATTCCGTATCCAACCCGTTGCCGGGGGCATAGGGCTGTACCGCGTCTACGGCTTCGCCATCGAATACGAGCCCGCACAGACGTCGCCCTCCTCCGTACCGACAATCCAGGCGTTGAGCTGTTTGATGCGTTCGCGCGTCAGTTGCTCGTACTCCCCGCTCTGGCACATCGGCAGGACACTCCCGTAGTCCGCCGGGTTCGGGTAGCGCGCCGCGATCTGTGCATCACGGAACACGACCCAGGCGCGCTGCGCCGCCTTGAATTTCTCGATGAACGCCTTGTCCTGGGCGTTGACAGCCAAGACCTTCGCATAGACGCGGTTGAGCTCGGCGTCCGCAGTTTGTGCGCTGTTGCTCGCACATTGATTCAGACCCGCCTGGGACTGGTTCGGGCTGTCGCACGCCATGCCATCGGAGGTGTGCGGCGGCGCCGCCGGCTTGGCGGCGCTCCTGGCGGGTACCTGCGCATGGGCCGTGGTGGCAAGGCATGCAACCACGAGAATGGCCAGCAAGCTTCTCATCGGAACCGCTCCACAGGGGTTACACGGCGCCGGTTACTCGGGTGCGGTGCGCTGCTCGTTTCCGCGGCTCTGCACGAAATCCGGGAAGGTTTCCGCAAGCGACTGCTTGTCCGGCAGGATGTAGAACACACCGCCCTTCTCGAACGTGGGCTGGATCACCCGAGCGTAAAAATCGGGATTGACGTTGATGCAGCCGTGGGTGACACGGTTGTCGTCCGGCGTCGGCGTAGCGAGGCGCTCGGCGCGCTTTTCGGCGGGAACGCCAGTTGCGGTTGGATGGATCGACACCGCCGTATCGTAGTCCACCCACAGCACGCGCCCGGCATCGAGCGACGGGCCGTAACCACCAATGAAGCGGCCTGCTGGCGTGGTACGGTCACGGCCCGGAATTTCCTTCAGCGCCAGACCGGCCACGCCCGGGGCCGAATGGTCGCCGACCGCTGAGCCGAACAGGCCCGGCGCGGCACCAAGAAGTTTGCCCTTGCCATCAAATACCAGGATCTGGGCTGCGGCCTTGTCCATCACCGCGAACGGATAGCCTTCCGTATCCCGGCTCGCTTTGATCCAGCCGGCGAGTTGAATGACCGTGTCGGACACGGGCTGGTCCGGCGGCAGCTGATCGTTCGACACGACCGGTTGCTCGGGGGATTCCTGGGTGGGTTCCTGCGCTGCTTGCTGGGTGCGGGCGACGGCGGGCCCGGCGAACGCCAGGGACAATGCCAGTACGCTGCACGTAGCGCGGATAGCGGGAGGGATGTGCATGGACGTGGGGATTCCTTGAAGCAACTACGGGTCAAGCAAGGAAACCGGCGGCCCGCAAAGGCCACCGGTCTCCATGTTCCAGTCGTTCGTTACAACGTGTGCAACAAACAATCAGCCGCGCGGCTGACGCTTGGCCGGGACCGACTCAAGGCGCTGGACGCGGCTTTCGATCTGATCCAGGCGCTGGTTGGCCTGCTGGGCCGACTGGTTGGCCGATTCGGCGCTCTGGGCTGCGCCCTGCACCTTCGTGTCCAGCGAGTCGAGGCGCGAGTTGATGGTGGCAAACTCGTCCTTATAGGTGGCGCAACCGCCAAGGCCCAAGGTGGCAACGAGCGCCACGCCCAACACCACATTCTTCTTGGTCATCATCATTTCCAGTACTCCTTCTTGGGTCTTCAGGTAAATAGAGCCCCCTCTGCCGGACCAATCATGACGCTGCGATACGTACATGGATTGTGAAGACCTGAACCGGCGTTCGGACTCTGTTCTGCCAAGCCGCCACTTGACCATCCAGGCCGGAAAGTCAACCCTTTCCAGCATTCCGCCAGCGAGCGATCGCGCACTCCTTTCACCCTTGCGGTACTTGCCTCCTACTTGGTGGTGCCTGCCGTGCCAGCCTGTCCGCCCGCGGCTTCCCCGCTGCATGCGCCCTCTCACGGTCTATGGGGTGACGTCCCCTGCCTTCTCCACCGGCGGGGTTTGCCAACGGTTCTCGAGCAATTCAGGCTTGGGCCGGTAGTAGCGCATGAACATCACGAACGGGCCCTCGGGCGCCGGCAGCCAGTTGGCCTGTTTGTCCTTGCCAGGGGACTCGTTCTGGATGTAGATCGTCAACCCGCCATCGGCATCCTTCTTGAGCTCCGGCAACATCGGTGAATTGATCAGATAGCGATTGATCGGATTCTTGACCAGCAACTGCTGGGGGAGTCCGTACATGGTGACAGACCAGAATGCGTCGACCGGCGGCAGCTCGCCCTTAGCGAAGTGCAGCGTGTATCGGCCTTTGCTGCCATCGAGCGGCTGGCCGCTGGCATCCTTGTCAAGAATGGGGTACATCGCTTCTTCACGCGAGTTGGCGCCAATACCCACCTGGGTTCCGGTGGCGCGCGCGACGTAATCGTTTTTGAGGAAATCCCGGTTGCCAAACAGCGTATCGGTCTTACCACCCAATGATGCGCGCTTGGCGTCGATCTGCTTCTGCCCCTCGGCCATCCCCTCTTTGAGTGCTGCCTGCATCTCCGGCGACAGGCTGCCAGCGTCGAACGGCTGTCCGGGTTTGATGCCCAGCATGGCGAAGCGCTCGCGCAGTGCGGTCTCGCTTGGGTGCGCCGGTTGTGCAAACTGCAGGAGAAATGCCAGCTGGTTGAAGAACTCGAGGGAGGTTCGGTCCTGCGCCGGGGGCGTCGGCTTGATCCATTGGATTTCCGGGGCAGCCGGTGGCGCAGCGCCCCCGGTAAATGCCGACAGCGGCTGAACCCTGTAGCCGGCCTGTATCTTCTTTACGTTGTCGAGGTCGCCGGGATTGAACAGCTGCGTGCGCCCGACCACGCTGACCAGGTCGGTCTCGGACCGGATCACTTTGGTGATACCAGCCGGTGCTTCGCCCTTCCAGCCGGGCCCGGCAATGAGGAAGCTTCCTCCATCGTTGCCGGTTGCACGGCTCCCGATGTAGTCGAAGTTGAAGGTGTACAGATCCATCAGCTGGAAGACGAAGTATCTGTCCTTTTCCATCTTGGGCACGGTAATGACCACCGGTTCCGCCCGCAGGTCCAGCATGGCAAACGAGTAAGGCGTGTCCGAGTTCGGCGTTACGAACGCGGTGTCTTCGGGCGTGAACACACGGGCGATGTTCAGAATCGAGTTGAACGGACCTTTGTACTGGGAATTACCCTTGTCGACATTGAACGCGTACACCGTTTTGTAGGTATCCACCATGGGTACCCCATACACATAGGCGTCACGGGCAATCTCTCTTGCCTCATCGGCTGAAGGGGTCGCAGAGGGCGTGGTTGACGGTTGCGCCGGGGATGGCGTAACCGTTGCACCTGTCTCCTTTTCGGGTGATTTTCCGCCGCCGCACGCGGTGAGGGACAGGCAGCAGGCCAGGGCCATGCCGAGCAATGTGGCAGCGGAGTGTATTTGACGGATGTGCATGGGATCCAGCTCAGCCTCAGGCGCAGGGGAACAGTCCCACTGTCGTCGTCAGGATCTTTGCCGGCAAGAGGAGTTACACGCAGGCCGGCTCGGTATTTCTACCGAGCGACGTCGCTGCCATTAAAGTGCCGGCTGCTCGGCATTCAGCACCTGCAATGCCGGCCCCGTGGTGTCGGGCAGCACATGCTGGTCGGTTACGAGCAGTACCACCCCCGGGCTCATCAGCGGCCGCAGCGCGGCACGGAACCCCTCGGGCAGCAGCACGCGCTGCTCGTCGGCCTGGCTCACCACGGTGCCACGGGCCGCTTCCTCCCCTGGGATGCCAACCTCTACCCATGAGGGTTCGGTTGCCGGCGCGTTGCTGCTGGCAACCATGTACGCGCGCGTTCCTTCAGGCGCTGCGCCATCGCGGAAATCCACGCGCGAACGGCCGATTTCCTTGCCGTCACGGTATGCGAACAGGCGGCGGTCGCTGGTGCTGAGCAACAGCGACACAATGCCGGTGGGTGCAACCTCCGGCTGCCAGCGGAACGCCTCCTGCGTGCCCAACGGTACGGACAGCACTTCCTTGCCGGTGCCCGGGTCGATCGGGCTGGCCACGCGGGGGTGCACCAGCGTCGGATCGGACACGCCCTCCTTGGCGATCACCACCACCATGCCCATGTTGGTCGCCCCGAACAGCCGCCGGGCAAACTCGGTGGGCAGGTGCACGCAGCCATGGGATTCCGGGTACCCCGGCAACCCGCCGGCATGCAGTGCAATGCCATCCCAGGTCAGGCGCTCCTGGTAAGGCATGGCGGCGTCGTTGTACTTGCTGGAATGGTGGTCCTTGTCCTTCTGCAAAATGGTGAACACACCCGTGGGCGTTTCGTGACCGGGCTTGCCGGTACTCACCGTGGACACGGCTTCCAGCAGGCCGTTGCGGTACACGTAGGCGCGCTGCTCGGTGATGCTGACCACCACCGCCATCGGGCCCATCGCTTTGGAATCCCCGCCCCATACCCACTGGCCCGGCCTGAGTTCGGCCGGCGAGGTGTTGGCCGGGCTGGAACTGGGCGCTCCCCATGACGGCGTGGCCAGGGCCTGCCCGGCAGACATCATCAGCGCAATCAGCAACAGGCCAGATTTCATCATGAGCTGCGTCCAGCAATGGGTTCAGGCCGATGGTAACGCGATAACCGAACCTCCCAGCACCTGCCAGCCGCTCGCCGTCTTTACCCAGAAGCGGCAGTACCTGAAATGCCCGGCGAACGCAGCGCCGTCGAGTGTGCCTGCCAGTTCGGCTTTTACCGAGGTTACAGCGGCCTGCCCTTGCGCGGAGATCTCTACAGATCGCCACTCTGCCAAGGTGAGCTTCTGGCGTCCGGAACGATGCAGCGCCAGATCATCCTGCTTGTGAAAAACATCGCCTGACGGCCCCACGAAGATCAGTTCGTCGGCGATAAGGGATTCCAGGGCCTCTACGTCGCTGGTGAGCATCGCAGCGCGCAGGGCTTCTTCGTGCTGCCGGATTTCAGTGTGCATGCGAACTCCATTGAAGTGGATGGCGTCACTGTTGTGCTGCTTCTGGTGCCAGCGTATGGATCACCTTGCCCCGTGCATCCGACCCGAACGGCAGCCCGCCATGCGCCAGTCAGCGAGTGAGCCGCGCTGACGCCCTGCAGGCAGGCACGGTCGCTGGCGCCGGGCTCATGTAAGTAACACTTCCCGCGCACACCTGATAAGCGAAGGAAACACTGGCGAGGCCAGCATCCGGTACGCGAGCCGTGTGCATGACCTCTCCCTTGGACGACAGCAGCCTGATACGCGCCCCATCTGGACTGGCGGGATTGCCCGGCGTTGTCAGCTCCAGATTGAAGCCGCTGGAGAGTTGAACGGTTGCCGCTTGCCTGGATGGTAGCTGGAGATCCAGTGCGACAGGGGCCAAGGCATCCTGCTGTACTACGCCCGTGAATTGTACGGATGCGGGTGTGGCAGCGGATACGGAAAGAGATGCGCAGCAAAGCGACAGGACAGCGGTTACAGCCTTCATCGTTCACCTCCAATGTGTCGGATTTACAGATTCCGGGCCCAGACTGGCCAAGGTAAAGAAAAACGCCACAGTACCCGCACCGAGAATCCCATAGGTCGCCCATAGCGGGCTGCCTTGGCCAAGCGCGAATGCAACATAGGCTTCTTTGAGGTTGCGGCCAGAAAGAAGGGAAACGACGGCGAGCGCAAGGAGCGGCAGTACAGATGCCAGTCCGAACCCCAGGAGCAACGGTCGCCAGTCAGTATTCGCGAAACCACCCATGGGGTAAAGCGCGATTCCGGAACAGAGCCCGATGAAGAACAGCGCGTTGGCCGTCCAGATTGCCGGACGGTGCCGGCGCAGCAGGTAGTCGCGGGACCAACCTTTGTAATGCGAAGGCAAGTTCCGGGCCCATCGGCTGGTCAACCAAGTCGCGATGATCCCGCCAATCGCCCCGCTGATGGCGGGGCGAATCGAATCGAACTCCATTACCAGCCCACTCCCTGATCCTGCCTCCCGGCATCATGCCAGAGAGGCACCCGCCTACCTACCATCATCTCAATGCAGCTTCGGGCGCAGAATCACCTGCTGCCGGGCCGACAAAGCACCCATAACCGGCACTCCAGGCCAGCGACCGCAGTGCGGCGGATCGTGTGTGTGTCTGCATGGACCACTCCCTGACAAGGGGTCAGGAGAGTCCAAGTGACGGGATTGATCGAAAAAGCGCAGGAGCGGCATGTCACTAATGCATGAGGGATATATATGACCTTCACAGCGTGCACGTCCCCCCAAATGCAACGATGCAAGGCGCAACCTGCCTCCCCCTCCCCGGTATCCTATGCCCCACCTTCGCCGTCTTTTTGGCCGTTGGCTTCGCCTGCGGCGGCTTGTTCGTTGGCGCTGGCGTGAGCGCCAGGCCTCGGCTCCGGCCATTGAAGCCACCGAGGGCCCGCTGCGGGCCGCGCTCTACAGCGTTGAACAGATGGAGGTCTACGGCCGCGCGCTTGCGCGCCAGCACCGCGTGCGGATGCGGCCCAGCCCGGAGCGCCTGCTGGAACGTCTGCAGGCCAACGAACGCGTCCTTCAGGATGCCAACACTCTGCTCAGCAGCGTGGTGCGCGAACAGCGCCCGGTCACCCCGGCCGGGGAATGGCTGCTCGACAACTATTACCTGGTCGAAGAACAGATCCAGACTGCGCGGCGCCACCTGCCGCGCGGCTACAGCCGGCAGTTGCCGTCGCTTGCCACCGGCCCTTCGGCCGGGTTGCCGCGCGTGTATGAACTGTCGATGCAGGCGATCGCGCACGGTGATGGCCGGATAGACGGCGATACGCTGGGCCGCTTCATCGCTTCCTACCAGTCGCTCGCGCCGCTGAGCCTGGGCGAATTGTGGGCCGTCCCGATCATGCTGCGCCTGGCCCTGCTGGAGAACCTGCGGCGCATGGCCGCGCGGGTGATGCGCGACGGGGAAGACCGGCGGCTGGCCTCGCAATGGGCGGATGACCTCAATCGCGCGGCCTCCGACACCCCCACCGACGTGGTGCTGGTGGTGGCCGACATGGCGCGCTCCGAGCCGCCGTTGACCGGCGCGTTCATCGCCGAGCTGACCCGTTCGTTGCAGGGCCGCGGCGGCGCGTGGGCCATGCCCATCGCCTGGCTCGAACAGTGGGCAGCGGCATCCGGGCAGCGTATCGAAGAGCTGGTTGCCGCCGAGGGCCAGCAGCAGGCCTCCGACCAGGTGTCCATCAGCAACAGCATCGGCAGCCTGCGATTCCTGTCCACCATGGATTGGCGCACCTTTGTCGAAGACATGAGCGTGGTCGAGCAGCGGCTGCGGGAAGATCCCATGGCGGTCTATCCGCAGATGGATTTCGGTACCCGCGACGCCTACCGCCACGTGGTGGAGAAGATCGCCCGGGGCAGCCGCATCGCCGAAGAACGAGTTGCCACCATCGCGCTGGACCTGGCACGGGCCGCTACCCCGCCCGACGGGCCACGCACGCATGTGGGCTACTGGCTGGTCGGCGAAGGCCTTCATGCCACCGTTGAGGCGGTGGCCGACGCCGCGCCACGGCACCGCAAGGCGCGGCGACTGGCACACCGCGTGCCGCTGGCGCTGTACCTGCTGCCGATCACCCTGCTGGCGGTGCTGGCCACCTGGGGCCTGCTGGCCACCGGCAGTGGCGAGGTTCCCACCTGGCTGGCTGCCCTGCTCGGGCTGCTGGTGTTCAGCGAGCTGGGCATCGTGCTGGTGAACTGGACCGCGACCGTGCTGGTTGCTCCCAAGCCGTTGCCCAAGCTGGATTTCAGCGAGGGCATTCCTGCGGCCTGTGCCACCGTGGTCGCGGTACCGTCGATGCTGTCCAGCACCGACGGCATCGACGTCCTGGTCGAAGCGCTGGAGGTCCGTTTCCTCGCCAACCGCGATCCCCAGCTGCGTTTCGTGCTGCTGACCGACTTCCTCGACGCTGCAGAAGCGCAGTTGCCGACCGACGACGCCCTGCTCGCGCACGCGGTGCTACGGATCGAGGGATTGAACCAGCGTTACGCGTCCGAACGTGGCGATCGCTTCTACCTGCTGCATCGGCCCCGGCAATGGAACCCCAGTGAAGGTGTGTGGATGGGGCACGAGCGCAAGCGCGGCAAGCTGGCCGCACTCAATGCCCTGCTCCGCCATGGCGATGGAAGCGCGTTCATGTGCATCGTCGGTGACGCGGAGGTCCTGCGCGGCGTCCGCTACGTCATCACCCTGGATTCGGATACGCAGCTGCCGCGCGATGCGGCGCGTGCGTTCGTCGCCACCCTGGCCCACCCGCTCAATCGGCCGCGCTTCGATCCAACGCTGCAACGCGTGGTGGAGGGTTACGGCATCCTGCAGCCCAGCGTGGGCACCAGCCTGGGCCGGCGCCGCACCTCGCGGTTTGCGCGGATGTTCGGCAGCGAACCGGGCATCGATCCGTATACGCGCATGGTCTCGGACGTCTACCAGGACCTGTTCGACGAAGGCTCGTTCGTGGGCAAGGGCATCTATGACGTAGACGCCTTCGAGCATGCACTGGAGGGCCGCCTGCCCGAGAACCGCATCCTCAGCCACGACCTGCTGGAAGGCTGCTATGCCCGTGCAGGCCTGGTCAGCGACGTGCGCCTGTACGAGGACTACCCCGAACGCTACGCCGCCGACGCCAAGCGCCGTGCGCGCTGGATCCGGGGCGACTGGCAGCTGTTGCCCTGGCTGATGCCGTGGACCCCGCGCCCGGGATCAGGCTGGGAACGCAACCGGCTCAGCCTGCTGTCGCGCGGCAAGTTGCTGGACAACCTGCGCCGGAGCCTGGTGCCCCCCGCCGCACTGGTCCTGCTGGTGGCGGGTTGGCTGTACGCCGAAAACCCGGCCGCATGGACCGCGTGGGTACTGGCCCTGTGGTTCGCGCCGCCGCTGATCGGCATGCTGCGCGATGCCCTGAGCGTGCCGGACGACACACCGCTGGAAGCGCATTACATCAAGGTCGGGCGCGGCACGCTGCAGTCGTTGCTGCGCGCTGCCACGCAGATTGCCTGCCTGCCCTACGAAGCACTGCTGGCTGGCGGCGCGGTGCTGCGCACGCTGTGGCGCATGGCCATCACACGCCGCCATCTGCTGCAGTGGAATCCCTCCAGCGAAGTCGAGCGCCGCCTGGGCGGCGACCGTGGCGCGGAATGGCGGGTGATGGCGCCCGGATCGTTGCTGGCGCTTGCGCTGGTGGCGGTAGTAGCCGTCCTGCGTCCGCAGGCGCTGCCACTCGCCCTGCCCTTCCTGTTGGCGTGGACTTTCGCGCCCGCGTTGATGGCGTGGCTGGGCCGGCCGCCGGCCGAGATCGTCGCCGAATTGTCCGGCACGCAGCGGGCGTTCCTTGGTCGGCTGGCACGGCGCACCTGGTCGTTCTTCCAGGCCTGGGTGCGCGAACAGGATCACTGGCTGCCGCCGGACAACATCCAGGAGCATCCGGCGCTGGTGGTCGCGCGCCGCACCTCGCCGACCAACATCGGCCTGTCCCTGCTGGCCAACCTGTCGGCGTGGGACTTCGGTTACCTGCAGCAGGGCGCGGTCGCTGAACGCACGGCGCTGGCGTTTGGCACGCTGGACCAGCTGCCGCGTCATCGCGGCCACTTCCTGAACTGGTACGACACCGAAACCTTGGCGCCGCTGCCGCCGCGTTACGTCTCCACCGTGGACAGCGGCAACCTGGCCGGGCACCTGCTTACCCTGCGCCAGGGGCTGCTCGCACTGGTGGACGCGCCGGTACTGGCGCCGCACACGTTCGATGGCCTGGCCGACACCCTCGGCGTGCTGGACGAGGAGCGGCAGCGCCTTCGCCCCGGTGACGCGCCGCTGGCCGAAGCGCTCAACCACCTGCGCCAGCGCCTGGTGGCAACACGGGCCGACCTGCCGCGCGGTGCTGCCGAAGCACTCGCCCGCCTGCAGGAGCTGGCCGGCCTGGCCGACACCGTGCTGGGGCAGTGGCCGGCACCGGTATCGCCCCAGGACGGTGACCTGCACTGGCCGGCACTGTTCGCGGCCGAATGCCATGCCGCCTGTGCGGCGCTCGCCGATATCCCGGTCGATACCAGTGCGGATGCCGATGCGCCCGTACCCAGCCTGCGCCAGCTGGCCGCCCTGCCCGGTAAGGCCGGTGCGGACGCACGCGCACGCATCGAGCAGCTGCAGGACCTGGCGCACCGCGCCGGGCAGTTCTCGCTGATGGAATACGGGTTCCTGTTCTACCGCTCCCGCAAACTGCTCTCCATTGGCTACAACGTAGACGACCACCGCCTCGACAACAGCTTCTACGACCTGCTCGCTTCCGAAGCGCGGCTGTGCGCCTTCGTGGCCATCGCCCAGGGGGAGCTGACGCAGGAGAGCTGGTTCGCCCTTGGCCGCCTGCTTACCGAGGTCAACGGCACGCCGACGCTGCTGTCGTGGAGTGGCTCGATGTTCGAGTACCTCATGCCGCAGCTGGTGATGCCCAGCTACCCGGACACCCTGCTCGACCAGACCGCGCGGCATGCGGTGGAAGCGCAGATCGTCTACGGCCGCAGCCTGAACCTGCCATGGGGCGTGTCCGAGTCCGGCTACAACGCCGTCGATGCGCGCCTGAACTACCAGTACCGCGCGTTCGGCGTGCCGGGGTTGGGGCTGAAGCGTGGCCTGGGTCAGGATCGGGTCATCGCGCCCTACGCCAGCATGATGGCGCTGATGGTGGCGCCGGAAGCGGCCTGCCAGAACCTGCAGGCGCTGGAAGGATTGGGGTTCGCCGGGCGCTTTGGCATGTACGAAGCGATCGACTACACCCCCGCCCGGGTGCCGCCGGGGCACGACCACGTGCTGCTGCGGTCGTTCATGGCCCACCACCAGGGCATGGGCCTGCTGTCGCTGGATTACCTGTTGCGCGACCAGCCGATGCAGCGCCGCTTCGTGGCCGATGTCGAGTTCCAGGCCACATTGCTGCTGCTGCAGGAGCGCATCCCGCGCATCGGCGTGTTCCATCCGCATGAGGTCGAAGCGCTGGGCGAGCACGCCGACATGGCGCATCACGAGACTGCCTTGCGCGTGCTGCGCAAACCTGGCGGACCGCGCCCCGAAGTGCAGCTGCTGTCCAATGGTCGCTACCACGGCATGCTCACCCACGCCGGCGGCGGCTACAGCCGCCACGGCGACCTGTCGCTCACGCGCTGGCGCGAGGACGGTACCACCGATGCCTGGGGCACGTTCTGCTACCTGCGCGACGTGGACAGCGGCGAGTTCTGGTCGGCCGCCCACCAGCCCACCTGCGTGCCGCTGGACAACTACGAGGCCATCTTCACCGACGCCAAGGCCGAATTCCGTGGCGCGCTGCATGGCTGCGAGAGCCACCTGCAGGTGGCCATCTCCGCCGAGGACGACATCGAACTCCGGCGCCTGCGCCTGACCAACCGCAGCCGTCGCACGCGCACCGTGGAAATCACCACCTATGCCGAAGTGGTGCTGGCACCGGCGGCGGCTGACGATGCGCACCCGGCCTTCAGCAACCTGTTCGTGCAGAGCGAGATCGTGGCCGCCAAGCAGGCCGTGCTGTGCACCCGGCGGCCGCGCTCGCACGACGAAGTGCCACCGTGGATGTTCCATCTGGTCGCCGTGCATGACGCCGACGTGGCGTCGATCTCCTACGAAACCGACCGGGCGCGCTTCCTCGGGCGCGGCAACACGCCGCGCACGCCGCAGGCATTGACCACCGACACCGACCTCTCCGGTTCGGACGGTTCGGTGCTCGACCCGATCGTGGCCATCCGTGTGCGCGTGGTGCTGGAGCCCGAGCAGACCGTGCAGCTGGACATGGTTTATGGCATCGGTGCCGACCGCCCCGGTTGCGAGGCATTACTGGACAAATACCGTGACCGCCGCTTGGCCGACCGCGTATTCGACCTGGCCTGGACGCACAGCCAGGTGGTACGCCGGCAGATCAATGCCACCCAGGCCGAGGCGCAGCTCTATGAGCGACTGGCCAGCCACGTGCTGTATGCCAATCCGCTGCTGCGCGCGGGGGCAAGCGTGCTCCAGCAGAACCAGCGCGGACAATCCGGGCTGTGGGGCCATGCCATCTCGGGCGACCTGCCCATCGTGCTGCTCAAGGTCACCGACGCAGAGAACGTGGAGCTGGTCCGGCAGCTGGTGCAGGCGCATGCCTATTGGCGCCAGAAGGGCCTCAACACCGATCTGGTGATCTGGAACGACAGCAAGGCCGGCTACCGGCAGGAGCTGCAGGACCAGATCCTGGGCATGGTGGCCGCCAGTTCGGAGACAGGCCTGCTCGATCGCCCCGGCGGCATTTTCGTGCGGCCGGTGCAGAACATGACCCACGAGGACCGCATCCTGTTGCAGGCCGTAGCGCGTGCGGTGATCAGTGACGAGGATGGCACCCTGGTGGCACAGGTGGGGCGCCAAGCCACTCCCGCGAAACGGATTCCGGCGTTGGTGCCGCAGGCTGTGCAGGAGGAACTGGCACTCTCGATGGAGCAGACGACAGGGTTGCCCATCATCGCCGAGCCGGGTCCAGAGCCCGGCCTGCCCCCGCCCCCAGCGCACGACGAAGACATGGACGACCCGTGGCCGTTCCTGCCCTACCGTGGCGCCGGCCAGTTCGACAACGGCACCGGCAGCTTCAGCGAGGACGGCCGCGAATACGTGGTGGTGCTGCGCGAAGGTGCCCCCACCCCGGCACCTTGGGCCAACGTGATCGCCAATGCCCGCCTGGGCACGGTGGTCAGCGAGAGCGCGCCGGGCTACACCTGGTTCGAGAACGCGCACGAATTCCGTTTGACGCCTTGGCTCAATGACCCGGTGTCCGACACCGGCGGCGAAGCCTTCTACGTGCGCGACGAGGATACCGGCCGCGTCTGGTCGCCGATGCCGCTGCCACGCCGGGGTACCGGGGCGTACCGTACGCGTCACGGATTCGGCTACACGGTGTACGAACACTTCGAGGACGGCATCGTCAGCGAGCTGTGGGTGTTCGTCGACGTCGCCGCGCCGCTGAAGTACTCGGTGCTGCGGCTGCACAACCTGTCGGGCAGGCCGCGGCGGCTGTCGGCCATCGGTTATGTGGAATGGGTGATGGGTGACCTGCGCGCGAAGTCGCGCATGCACGTGGTCACCGAACGCGACCCGCAGACCGGCGCGCTGCTGGCGCGCAATACCTACAGCACCGATTTCGGCGGCCGCATGGCCTTCTTCGATACCGATGCCGAGGGCTGTGGCTGGACCTGCGACCGCCTGGAGTTCATCGGCCGCAACGGCGGCCTGCATGCACCGGCGGCGTTGCGCCGCGAGCGCCTGGGTGGGCGTTCCGGCGCCGGCCTGGATCCCTGCGCGGCGCTGCAGGTGCCGCTGGAACTGGCGCCGGGCGAGCGCAGTGAAACCACGTTCCGCCTGGGCGCCGGCCGCGACCGCGACGAAACGCTCGCGCTGGTCCGTGGCCGCCAGGGCGCCCACGAGGCCAACGATGCGCTGGACGCCGTGCGCATCCACTGGCGCCACGTGCTGGCCAGCGTGCAGGTGCGCACCCCGGACCCGGCGCTGGACGCGTTGGCCAATGGCTGGCTGGTCTACCAGACGCTGGGCAGCCGCTACCTGGCGCGCAGTGGCTACTATCAGTCCGGCGGCGCGTTCGGTTTCCGTGACCAGCTGCAGGATGTGCTCGCACTCATCCACGCCCGGCCGGATCTGGCCCGCGAACACCTGTTGCTGTGCGCTGCCCACCAGTTCGCCGAAGGCGATGTTATGCACTGGTGGCACCCGCCGCAGGGGCGTGGCGTGCGCACCCGGTGCTCGGACGACTATCTCTGGCTACCCCAGGGCGCATGCCGCTACCTGGAGGTCACCGGCGACGCCACCGTGCTGGACGAAATGGTCGGCTTCATCGAAGGCCGCGCAGTCACGCTGGAAGAGGAAAGCTATTACGACATGCCGACCCCTTCGGCTCTGCGTGGCACGATGTATGCGCACTGCGTGCTCGCGCTGGAGCGCGGTTGCCGGTTGCTCGGCGAACGCGGCATTCCGTTGATGGGCAGCGGAGACTGGAATGACGGCATGAACCGCGTCGGCGACCAGCAGCGCGGCGAGAGCGTGTGGTTGGGCTTCTTCCTGCATGACACGCTTCGCCGCTTCATCGCCCTGGCAAATGCGCGTGGCGATGAACACCGTGCGCACTGGTGCCAGGAGCAGGCTCACACCCTGCGCCAGAACCTCGAACAGCATGCCTGGGACGGGGAATGGTATCGCCGTGCGTGGTTCGACAACGGCACGCCGTTGGGATCGAAACAGAGCGAGGAATGCCGCATCGATTCGATCTCCCAAAGCTGGTCGGTGCTGTCCGGCGTTGCCGCGCCCGAGCGTGCCGAGCAGGCGCTGGATTCGCTGTATACGCATCTGGTGAAGAAGGACGCCCAGCTGATCCAGCTGCTGGATCCGCCCTTCGACAAGACGTCGGAAGACCCGGGCTACATTCGGGGTTACGTACCCGGCGTGCGCGAGAACGGCGGCCAGTACACCCACGCAGCCGTGTGGGCAGCGATGGCCTTTGCACACCAGGGCGATGCGGCACGCGCTTGGGAGCTGGCTGGCATGATCAACCCCCTGAACCACGCGTTGGACCCGGAGGCGGTCCAGACCTACCGCGTTGAACCCTATGTGTTGGCCGCCGATGTGTACGCGGTATCGCCGCACGTCGGCCGAGGCGGATGGACCTGGTACACCGGTTCGGCCGGTTGGATGTATCGCCTGCTGGTCGAATCCCTGCTCGGCATCCGGCGCCAGGGCGACCGGCTGTCGCTGGCGCCCTGCCTCCCCGACCACTGGCCGTCGTTCGAGCTGAGTTACCGGTTCGGTCGCAGCCGCTACGAGTTCGTGGTGACCCGCACTGCGCGGGGGCAGCCCACCCTGCATGTGGATGACGTGCTGCAGCCGGACCTGACCGTCCAGCTCCGCGACGATGGTCACCACTACCGTGTGACGCTTGATCTGGAGGCGCCGCCGGGATGAGCCTGCGACCCGAGATCCAGGAACGGCTGGATGCGCTGGATGAGATGCTGGCGCAGTGGTTGGCGCACACGCGCCATCCGGCGCAGTTCTGGCCGCAGTTTGAACAGCTTGCAGCGGAGATTCTCGACCAGTGTGCGGACACGGAAAGAAGCCAGATGTACGCGCGCATCAAAGCCATGCTCAAGGGCCACGCGTTGGAGCTTCCGCCGTGGTATGAACGGGGCGACGGCCCGCCGCCCGAACAGTGACGCGCAGAGGGCTGTGTAGAACACTTCACAGACCTGCGCGCGGAGCTCACGGAAAGGGGCATAGGTTCGGTGCTTCACTCAGCACCCACCCGGAGAACCATGATGGCGATCAAAACCGCAGAAGACCTGTTCATCCACGAGCTGTCGGACATCTACAGCGCCGAAAAGCAGCTCACCAAGGCATTGCCGCGCCTGGCCCGTGCGGCGACCAACCCGGACCTGGCAACCGCGTTCGAGACCCACCTGGAGGAAACCCAGGGCCAGATCGAGCGCATCGATAAGGTGGTCGAACTGCTCGGCATCCGGCTCAAGCGCATCAAGTGCGCTGCCATGGAAGGTCTGGTGGAGGAAGGCAAGGAGGCCATCGACAGCATCGAGGAAGGCCCCGTGCGCGATGCCGCCCTGATCGGCGGCGCCCAGAAGGTCGAGCACTACGAGATCGCGTCCTATGGCACGATCGCCGCGCTCGCCAAGCAGCTTGGGTACAAGGACGCGCTGCCGCTGCTGCTGGAAACCCTTGCAGAAGAAAAGGCAACTGACGAGAAGCTGACGATGATCGCCAAGTCCGGGGGCAACGCCAAGGCCGCGCAGGCTGCCTGAACCGGTAGCGCATCACGGGGGAGCGGCCTGACTGGCCGCTCCGCAATGCCGTTCACTTCATTGACTGCGGGCGCGGCGCAATACCCACATTCCCGCTGGCCACAGCAGCAGGTGTGCAGCGGCGGAGATGGCAACTGCCAACAGCCCGAACAGAGTGGGCAGAATGGAACCGAAGACGAAGGTCATACCCAGCACGAAGCCGAACAGGTACTCGGCCCGATAAGTGGGAAACACCAGTCCAGAGAGCAGCACGCCCAGGAACACCGCTCCCGCGGCCGACTCGCTGCCGGCGACGAAGGCCACCGACAATGCGGAACCTGCAGCCAGCGCGCCAAGAAAGCCTGCCAGCGCCTTGCGTGCCGCCGAGGGTGCCGCCGACGCCCTGCGCGCGACGACGCTGCCAGCGAGCCAGCCCAGCACAGGTAGCACAAGCAGGCCCCATGCATTGGAAATCGTCGGCAGGTCCGCTCGGTTAAGTAAATGGTGGCTGCGGATGCCGCCGTGAGTGTATTCCCAGCCAAGGTGCGCGGCGGCCGCGATGACAGCCAGGCCGAGAGCGGCGCTGGGGAGCAAGCGGTATGTATGGTTTGCCAATGTTCTTCCTTGCCCTTGGATGCTTGGCGACAACGACTGCCTGACTCAGTTGTCAGGGGTCACACTCAGCTCTGCCCTGCTCTGGCGCAGCTTCTGGACACGAAGTTGATGCGCCTTGTCTGTCCTGAACTTGAAGAAGAAGTAAGCAGCAACCAAGGCGATGATGAGCGGTGGCGTGATGTTGCGACCGAGGGCGTATCCCATCTGGAATGAATCAAGGGTGGAGTTCCACGACGTGTAGATGCTCCAGATTGCGAAGGCTGCAAACAGTGCAAGGTAGAGGCCTGCGCCGTTGAACACCAATCGGCGCGTCATCATGTTGATGACCTTGCCAATACCCAGGCATACGAAAAGTACGATAGCGAAACCGATCAATTCCATGACTTCCCCTGCGCGGTCAAGTTACTGAAACAGGACGAGCCGCGACGCGGCTTCGACTCTCATGAACTACCAAGGAAACACGCTGCGGCAGGATCCCCCCCGGCCGTTCCGCGATCTTAGAGCAGCTGCGACCGGCCAACAAGCGAGCGCAGATCGCCCGCTCCAAGCGACATTCTCAAGCCGTTACTCAGGCGACATCACCGTTTGTCATCCCTGTCCCTAACTGCAACAGATCTGGCTGACCCAGTTCCGCGTAGCTGCATCAGCTTGAACGCATTCCCGGACCTATCCTCCGGTTCAACGCCCGTTGGGCCGGATCCTACTTCAACATATCCAACAATTCCTTGTCTTCATGAGGCTGCGCCCACGTGGACAGCCAGCAGAAGCTAACCCCGCTGCGCATGGCGGCAGTTTGGAACGCAGCGAGCCCTTCCTTCGTGATCGGGTACTCGACCGGATCAAAGTGGAGAAGCGCCCACGGCCTGACGAATGCGAAGCCGGTCTTGAGCTCCGAGAAGATTGCTTTGAGCTCAACTCGGATGGCGGAGAATTCCCTGGCCCGACCCGAGCGGTCGCCAAGGGCGTAGCACTGGCGACGAATTGCTCTGTCTCCACCGACTGCGCGAGCAACGAAGTGGTCTTGGTGCACCTGGACATAGAACAACTGACGGCGAAACATTCTCATCCCCTGCCCAACTCCGGATTCAAGCCGAGCCGCAAAGCTCATTTGCTGCGAGCCTAGTTCAGCCGCCAGTGGCCCCACAACTGGCCCCGCCAACAGGCCCTCCTGATCCCCTGCCCCGCTCGGCTCAGGCTTCACCCCCGCCACACACAGGCACCATCAGCCGCCCATGCGGGCGGGTCAAGCTCGCTGCTGATCACCAACAACTGAATCGATGTCTTCCATCGCCGCCCATGCCTCGGCAGGACTCACAATGTACCTGTGCTGCAACTCGCAGCAACGCGGTTCGTCGCGCTGGGCGGCGGTTCCTTTCGTTGCCTTGGCTGTGGGGCCAGATCTGGACTACTTCGCTGTCTGGTTTTTCGACTACGCGGCAGATCCCCGGTTCAGTCATAGCCTGCTCTTGGCGGTAGGTGCCGCGCTTTTCGTCAAACTCACCCTGGCGCGATCTGTCACCGCGAACCTCAAGCTCAGGTGGTTGCTGGCCGCCGGGATGTCCCACCCGCTGCTCGACCTGCTGGTGGGTGCTCACCCTGTTCCGCTATTCTGGCCTCTCGATGGCGGAGTCAGCATCCCGGCCGGCGTTCTTCCAAGTGCAGGATCGCTGGCGTTCGACAACTTCTATCTCTGGCGGAACCTGTTGATCGAGATCGGCGTGCTGGGTCCAGTATTCGCGCTCCTGATCGCTGTGTCCGGCCGCCTGAGGTTCCGGGAGCTTGCAGGGTGGATGCTGCTCGTCCTTCCGGCCTGGGCCGCATTTCTCACATGGTCGATTGCGCTGGGGAGATAGCCGGCTGAGATGTTCCTGATGGGCGTCAGTCACTCGATCGAAACAGCAAACGGTGTGGGGCTGAGCGACTGCTCGCGTCTGCGCGCGCTTTGCGGGGCCGCTCACCGCACCGGCGCCTCCACGCCGCTATAGTCTTCCGGCTATCTCTTTTTCATGACTGAGAAGACAGCACTGATTCGCTGTGCTTTGGTCAGGCTGCATCCATAGACGCGGAATTTTCTCAGCGGGAACGTGCTGGTGCGTCCTCGCACTGGCCCGGCCAGTGCAAGTGAGGATTTCGGCGCCGAGGTCTTTCGCCTTGACGCCGGCGCTTCCGCCCCAGCCTTGGCACCAGCCGTGGAAGGTGTTGCGGTCGCTTCGCGTGCAGCGTGCTCTGCTTTGCGGGCAGTTGCACTCGCAGATGAGGATTGGGTGGTCGGACTACCTGATGTCTTTGTCATTGTTCGCCCTGCTTCGGCGTGTAAGCCGAGGTTCTTCGTTCCGAGAATTGTACGTTCACCTGTAGCATTCCGATCGCGAGATCGCTGTAATGTGCTGCTAGTCTCAGCTATGAACGACGCTGGTAGTGTTCATTGCCTATCAAGATGGACTGGAGTGCGCACAGCCTTTCGATACGCCACTGAAGGCATGTCGGTTACGCCAGCTTGTTCAACCGAGAGGATGATGACGCCCGGCTTTGTCTCAACATACAACCGGGTACCCGGCTCGATGCCGAGAGCGTGAATCCATAGCCCGCGCAGCTTCAGGCAAGGAATGGGTGGACAGCCGGGAAACGTAACAAGGCCGTCGTGGTGCAGCGCGTTGGTCATGACGCTCTTGGGCTTGCGCCACCAGAGCTTTTGGCTGGCGACTGCGCTAGAGGATGCGTCGGTGGAATGGCTGGACATGGTGGAACCTCCGTTAGGGAACTTCCCTCGCCGGGATGGCGAGGGAGTCGGGAGGTTAAGAACCGTAAAGAGACCGGCGCGACGTATTTCCAAAGGGTGTTGTATTTCGTCACCCTCCCGACGCGGGGAGTTCAACGTGTTGCATCTCTTTAGGAGTTCTTACGCTCCGAGGTTCAACCATGTCGCGGGCATGAGCATAGCGGAAGTTGTTTTGATCTTTCGATTGGCCGCGTTTGATCGACGCCATCTATGCGTGGTGTGGAACGGGCCGTTGGTACGCAATTCCGTGCGTTGTGGCGTGTTTTCGTTGGCACCCGGTCACGAGTGAGGTGTTCGCCGCGCTAGAAGTGTTCGACTCGGCGAATCCGAACGCGTGACGCATTCGACACACGGTGCGCGATCAAGCGCGCGTCAGCGCAACCCAGCGGTAGCCCACGTAGATGCCGACCGCGACGACCGGCCCCAGGCTCATCCACAGCGGCAGCTTGAGCACGAAGACCATGATGCTGCCGACAGCCAGGGCCAGGATCGACAAGCCGATCACCCAGGCATTGAACACAGCCGTATCCGCCGCATCCTCACTCCACGAGTTCGCCGCCCGGCCATTCGCGGCGCGCTGCCGGCGAAGCACCCAGATGTCGGTCACGAAATCGACAATGCCTTCCAACAGGGCACCGATGAAGCCAGACATGGTCAATCCTTGGACGGCAGGCTGAATACGCCGATCTTCAAGGCTGCCCCACTGGCCCGTCAAGTGCCCCACCGGGGCAGGCGTACACCCACCTGCCCCGGGCCTCCCCCGCCGTTGTGTCAGGGGCTGTCGCGGCGGATGCCCAGCGCGACGGCTTCGGTATAGGAAATCTTGAGCAGGTCGCCGCGCTTTACGCTGGGGAGCTTGGCTCGCAGGTCTTCGCGCTCCACCGCAATGATCTGGGTGTTGCCGCGCGGCCCTCGCAGCGCAATGGTGTTGGCCACCGGGTCCACGGCCGCCACCTCGGTGACGATCTCGATGGTGTTCGAACGCGCCCCACCCGGCGTGGCGCCGCGGATCGGCACGGTACCGGCCTGCGATCTGGTCACGCCGACCGGCGCGCTGCCTGCCGGCTGCAGGTCCAGGGCGACGGCGGCCTGGTAATCCAGGGTGACCTTGTCGCCCACCTTCAGCTGGTTGAAGTTGCGCACGTCGGCGCCGGCGATGAAGTCCAGGCTGCCTCCGTCGGCACCGGTGACCGTCACCGCGCGGGTGCGGGTATCGATGGCGGTGATCTGCCCCTGCAACGTCACCCCGGCAGAAGCCGCTGTCATGGGGCCCGGCAACGCCCGGGGCGCAGGCGCTGAAGGTTCAGCAGGCGGCGGAGTGCTTTGGCACCCGCTGGTGGCGAGCGCTGCAACGATGAGCGTGACGGAAGACGAACGTGCCAGGAAGCGCATGTGACTCTCCAGGACAGGGCGGGCGGCGGATGCAGTGCTATTGCATCAGCTGCCCTACCCCTGCGCCCCCGTACAACTACTGTGCCCCACCCAGAAAACATACCGTTTCCGGGCGCGGGCTCAGCTCCTGCGCATCAGGATCATCTTCTCCTGCGACATGTCCCGCATGGTGTACGGAATGCCGCCGGTGCCATAGCCCGATTCCCGGCGGCCGGCAAACGGCATCCAGTCGGTGCGGAACGCGGTGGGGTCGTTGATCATCACGGCCGAGGCATCCAGGCGGTTGGCCGCGCGCATGGCCACGTCGATATCCTGGGCGAAGATGCTGGCCTGGAACGCGGTGGGCAGCGAGTTGGCGCGTGAGATGGCCTCGTCCAGCTCGCTGTAGCGATACACCGCCACCACCGGCCCGAAGATCTCCTGCGTGGTGACTCGGGCGTCATCGGCGGGATTGAGCAGCACGGTGGGTTGTAGCGTGGTTTCGGAAAGGCGCTTGCCACCGGTGGCGAGCGTGGCCCCACCCTTCACTGCCTCGTCGATCCATTCGGCCACCCGGTCGGCTTCGCGCGGCTGGATCAGCGGGCCTACTTCGGTGTCCTTCAGGGTGGGGTCGCCGGTGCGCAGCTTCTCCACACGTGCGATGAGGGCTTCGGTGAAGTCCTCGGCAATGTCGTTGTGCACGAAGATGCGCTGGGTGGACACGCACACCTGCCCGGCGTGGTAGTAGCCGCCCTTGACGATGGGCTCGATGATCCTGGCTAGGTCCGCGCTGCGGTCCACGATGGCAGGTGCCACCCCGCCATGTTCCAGCGCCGAACGCGCACCATGGGCCAGCTTGGAGTGCAGCGACCAGCCCACCCGCGCCGAGCCGATGAAACTGAGGAAGGCCACGCGCTTGTCGGTGGCCAGTGCTTCGGCCAGTTCGTTGCCTTCCGGAATGAAGCTCTGGCACCACGGCTCGGGCAGGCCGGCCTCGTGGACCATCGCCACGAACTCCAGGCAGGACAGTGGCGTGGTCGAGGCCGGCTTGATGATGACCGGGCACCCCACCGCGATGGCAGGGGCAACCTGGTGGACGATGAGGTTCAGCGGGTGGTTGAACGCCGAGATGGCGGCGACGATGCCGAGCGGCTCTTTGGTCGTGAACGCCCAGCGGTTCTCGGCCGCTGCCGACAGACCCATCGGGATTTCGCGGCCGGCGAAGTTGCGCAGTTCATCGGCGGCGTTGTGCACGCCATCGATGGCGCGGTTGGTTTCGACAATGGCATCGGGCAGCGGCTTGCCGCCTTCGCGCGCGATCTGCATGGCCAGGTGGTCACGCTTGGCTTCCATCAGGGCCGCCAGCCTGCGCAGGATGGCAATGCGCTGATGCGGCTTGAGCCAGCCATCGCGGTCCTTGAACACGCGTTCGGCATTGCCGAGCTTGCGCTCCAGCGCGGCGGCGTCATCGAACGGAACGTCCTGGATGGGGGCGCGGTCGAAGGCTTGTACTACGGTCAACATGTGGGGTTCCTTGTATTCAGTGGTCAACGGTGGCGGTTACGCACAGCCCACATCGGGGGTGCGGTTGCGCAGCTCGTCGACCAGTACGCGGGTGTTTTCGGAGTAGTCGATCGGCACGTCCAGCAGGTGCACGCCACCGCCGGCAAAGGCGGCTTCGATCGTGGGCACCAGCGCTTCCACCGAGGTCACCCGACTGCCCTTGGCGCCGTAGGCTTCGGCGTAGCGCACGAAATCCGGGTTGCCAAAGCGCATGCCGAAATCTTCAAAGCCATCCACCGCCTGCTTCCAGCGGATCATGCCGTAGGCGCTGTCATTGAGGATGATCACCACCAGGTTCAGGCCCAGCCGCACGGCGGTTTCCATCTCCTGCGAGTTCATCATGAAGCCGCCATCGCCGCACACGGCCAGCACGCGCCGGTTGGGGTACAGCATCGAGGCCATCATTGCCGACGGCAGGCCCGCGCCCATGGTCGCCAGGGCGTTATCCAGCAGCAGCGTGTTGGCCACATGGGTGCGGTAATTGCGGGCGAACCAGATCTTGTACATGCCATTGTCGAGACAGACGATGCCGTCTTCCGGCATGGCCTCGCGCACGTCGTGCACCAACCGCTGCGGGGTGACCGGGAAGCGGTCCTCCTCGGCACGGTCGTTGAGGCGCGACAGGATCTTCTGGCGCAGGTCGACCATGCCCTGGTCTTCGGACACCTTGCCTTCCAGCCGCTCGGCGAGGCCATCCACGGTGGCGCCGATGTCCCCGATCACCTCGATATCCGGGTGGTAGACCTGCTCGACCGTGGCGGATTGGAAGCCGACATGGATGACCTTGGGCCCGCCCTTGCCCTTCATCAGGAACGGCGGCTTCTCAACGGTATCGTGGCCGATGGCGATGATCAGGTCGGCGCGCGCCACGGCCTCGTGGACGTAGTCGCCTTCGGAAAGCGCAGCGGTACCCATGTACAGGTTGGAGCCGCCGGTCACCGCGCCCTTGCCCATCTGGGTGTTGAAGAACGGCAGCCGGGTGCGCGCCACGAACGTGGAGAGCGATTCGGTCAGCCACGGCCGGCTGCAGGCCGCGCCGATCATCACCAGCGGCCGCTTGGCGGCCAGGATCGCTTCTGCTGCGCGGTCGAGCGCAGCGGCGTGGGCGATGGGGCGCTCCAGCGGGTGGACCGGAATGACTGGAACGTCGTCCACTTCCTCGCCGGCGATGTCCTCTGGCAGCTCCAGATGGACCGGGCCCGGCCGCTCTTCCATGGCCACGCGGAAAGCATCCCGCACGGTGGCCGGGATGGCCGCTGCGCTGACGATCTGCCGGGTCATTTTCGTGAGCGGCTTCATCGAGGCCACGATGTCCACGATCTGGAACCGGGCCTGTTTGGCGCTCATGACCGCCTTCTGGCCGGTGATCAGGATCATCGGCCAGGCACCCAGGTGGGCGTAGGCCGCGCCCGTGGAGAAGTTCAGCGCGCCGGGGCCGAGGGTGGCCAGGCAGACGCCCGGTCTGCCAGTGAGGCGGCCGTGGGTGGCGGCCATGAACGCGGCCGCCTGTTCGTGGCGGGTGAGGACCAGCTCGATGCTGGAGTTGCGAAGGGATTCCAGGAAGTCGAGGTTTTCCTCGCCCGGAACGCCGAAGATGCGGTCCACGCCCTCGTTTTCGAGTGCGGCGACCAGCAGGTCTGAGCCCTTGGGCATTGCGTCGATCCTTGCGGTGATGAACTCCGGAGAGCTCGGTGCCATGGGGAAACGTAGTGTGGATCGACTATACGCCCGGGGCCGTGTACGGCCATCTGAATGACAGCCTCAGCTGGCAGGACGGTGCGGTCCATGCCAGGGGGGTTGTTATGGCGCAAGGTACAGGGGGTCAGACAGAACGCGCCTGTGGCGCCTGTGGATGATCAAACCTGACCCTCCACAGGCCGTGATCCCGTCAGCCGCCCGGCTGCTTGCCAAGCAGATACTTCAGCCCGTGCGTCAGCCCGCGCGGGGCCACGCTCAGGTGGTCCTCGTCGTTGAGCACATCCAGCTTCAGGCGCAGTGACGGGTAGTTGTGCGCGCGCAGCGCGGCCTGCATGTTCTTCGCATCGGCCACCATGTCCGCGTCGTTGCCGAAGGCCGGCGTTTCACGCTCGCCGACATACATGTACACCGATGCCTTCAGATCCTTGTGGCTGCCTGCGTAGTCCCTCTCGAACCGCGACATGACATTGCGGTCATACCAGAACGATGGGCTGCCCATGATGTAGCCCGCAAACATGCCCGGATCGGTAAACAGGATCTGGCTGCCCAGCAACGCGCCGTAGGAATGGCCCAGCAGCAGGCGCCGGCTTTCGTCGGTGCGGTAGCGGCCGGCGACGAACGGCAGGGCCTGCTCCCGCAGGTACGTGATGTAAGGCGCAGCGCCCCCATGCACCGCGTCGGCCGGTGCGCTGCTCGGGCCGTTGGGTGTCGGGGTGTAGTCGCGGCGGCGGCTGGGCATGCCTTCGTCACCCACCGAATAGGACAGGCCCACCAGGATGAACTCTTCCAGCTTGGGGCCTTCCACGTTCAATCGACGGCCGATCTGCCGCGCCAACGGAAACGCGTAGTCGGCATCGGTGACATAGAGGACCGGGTATCTGCGCTCCGGACTGTCCGCGTAGGACGCCGGCAGCGCAACGAACACCTGGTACGTCCGCCCGGAAACCGGGTCGGGAACATTCCAGACTTCGCTTCCCACCACTTCATAGGGAGCGCCGTCACCACGCTGGCCGCCCAGGGCCGAGGCCTTGGTCGGTATCGTCGGGGCCGCCAACGGCGCTTCGGCGAGCGGCTTGGAGTCCGGGGTCTCAGGCGTCTTGGCACACCCGGTGAGAATCAGTGCAAGCAGCACGCCTGTAACAAGTTTGTTCAACGCTACCTCTCCATGGTGATCGAACGAAAATCATACAACGTGCACCTAATCGCACCATCCCTTCGCGCGCGCCGCCGTGCGTTCCTGCGCCTTGCGCAGCATGGCCTGGTTCTCCGCTTCCAGCCTCACGAAATCATGGTGGCGGGCAAAGTACGGACCCAGCCAACCCGCTTCGTGGGTGAATGCCATGGTCCAGGCAAGATTGGGTGGGAACACATAACAGTCCGACCAGGCTGGCTTCACCGGAAGATCGCCGGTCAGGTAGGCGGCATTGCGGTCGTTGGACAGCACGACGAACGCCACCCCGGTCTGTTGCTGGTACTCCGCCTTGGCCTCGGCATCAGCGAGGCTGGGATAGCGTCCCGAACTGAAGACATGCCACATGAAGGCCTTGTTGTTGATTCCCTGGCGGTCGCGTCCGAAGACGGCAAGCCAGTCCCGGGCCAGTTCCTTGGCCTCTGCTTCGGTGTACTGGCGGATGATCTGCGTGGCGCTCACGCCAACGAGTGTATTGAATGGCCATTGGTACACACAACAAGGGTCTTGCCATGTCCAACCCCTCTTCCGCGCAGGGTCCCGCCGCTGCCGCCCGCGCCTTCGATGCCATCATCATCGGCACCGGCCAGGCGGGACCCTCACTGGCCGGGCGGCTGGACGCGGCCGGTATGCGCGTGGCCATCATCGAGCGTCACCTGGTGGGCGGCACCTGCGTCAACACCGGCTGCAAACCGACCAAGACGCTGGTGGCCAGCGCGTACGCCGCACAGATGGCGCGGCGTGGTGCTGAGTACGGCTTCAGCGCCGGACCGGTCAGCGTGGATATGACCGTGGTCGAGGCCCGCGCCCGCAAAGTGATCATGGACTCGCGCAAGGGCAATGAAGACTGGCTTGCCGGGATGGCCAACGTGGAGCTGATCCGCGGCCATGCCCGCTTCGATGGGCCCGGCGCCATCGTGGTCAACGGCGAGCGGCTTACCGCGCCGCGCATCTTCATCAACGTGGGCGGGCGTGCAGCGGTGCCGGAGATGCCCGGCCTGCCGGACGTTACCTACCTGACCAACAGCAGCATCGTGGCGCTCGATGCCCTGCCCGCCCATCTGATGGTGGTGGGCGGAAGCTACATCGGGCTGGAGTTCGCACAGATGTACCGGCGCTTCGGCGCGCAGGTGACGATCATCGAGCGGGGTGAACGCTTGATCGCGCGCGAGGACGCCGATGTATCGGAGGCGGTACGCGGCATCCTGGAGGATGAGGGCATCGAGATACATACCGGCGCGGACAGGATCGCGTTCGAGCGCGTGGACGATGACATCGCCGTTTCCTTCCAGGCCGGCGGCAAGGACGCGCGCATGGTCGGCAGCCACGTCCTGATGGCGATCGGGCGCCGGCCCAATACGGAGGACCTGGGCCTGGACACCGCCGGCATCGAGCGCGACGAACGTGGGTACATCACGGTGGATGACCACCTGCAGACCTCGGCGCCCGGTGTCTGGGCGCTGGGTGACTGCAACGGCCGTGGGGCGTTCACCCATACCGCCTATAACGACTTCGAGATCGTCGCCGCCAACCTGCTGGATGGCGAGGACCGCCGGGTCAGCAGCCGGGTGCCCGGCTACGCGCTGTACATCGACCCGCCGCTGGGCCGTGCGGGCATGTCCGAGGCCGAGGCGATGAAGTCCGGCCGCCCCCTGCTGTTCTCCAAGCGGCCCATGACCCGCGTCGGCCGTGCGGTGGAAAAAGGGGAGTCCAAGGGCTTCATGAAGGTGGTGGCCGATGCCGAAACCCGGCGGATCCTGGGCGCGGCGATCCTTGGCACTGGCGGCGATGAGGCCATCCACGGCATCCTCGACATGATCAGTGCCGACCGGCCGCTGGATGAGCTGCGCTGGGCGGTGCCGATCCACCCCACGGTTTCCGAATTGATTCCCACGCTGCTGGTCGATCTTGCGCCGGCACCTGACCGAGGATGATCTGGATGCGTACTGCTGCGACCGTCTCGCTGTGCCTGGGGCTGTGCACCGCCCTGCTGCTTCCGCCGAGCTGGGCCAAGGCCCCGGTAACGCCGCAAACCCACAGCGAAACGGGCACGCTGCAGGGCGCCCCCTGGCGCATCGACGTGCCGGCCCACTGGAACGGCGAACTGGTGATGTACGCCCATGGCTTCGAGCCGGTCGGAACGCCGCGCCCGGACCCCTGGCCGGGCAACCCGTGGAGCGAGGCGCTGGTCAAGGCCGGCTATGCAGTGGCGCAGAGTGGGTACGCCGACCAGGGCTGGGCCGTGCGCGAAGCCATCGATGACCTTGAGCGGCTGCGCGCGCAGTTCATGGCCCGCCATCCAGACACGAAACGCAGCTGGATCCTGGGCTTTTCGATGGGGGGCGCGGTGGCGATCGGAACGTTGGAACGGATGCCGGAGCACTACAGCGGTGGCATCTCGATGTGCGGCGCCAACCTGCCCGGCGATGTGCTGGCCGCCGAAGTGCTCACCTCGCTGGTGGCGTTCGAGTACTTCTTCCCTGGCGCCAACGGCCTGCCCGAGGATGGGTTGAGCTCGGCTGCCGCTGCGACGTTGCCGCAGGGGGAGATGGTCGACGCCATCACCGCTGCCGTGCAGTCCCGCCCGGAGGCAGCCGCAGTACTGGCAAAACGCCTGGAGCTGAAGGTGGATGAGCTGGCTGGCACCCTCAGCCTGCATGCCCTGGTGTTCCAGCAGCTGGTCAAGATCAGCGGCGGCCTTCCGGTCAGCAACAAGGACACGGTATATGCCGGCTTTGGCGACGACAAAGCGTTCAACGCCGGCGTCCGGCGCATTGCCGCGGATCCCGAGGCAAACGCGAAGCTTGACCGCGACCTGCGCCTGACCGGTGCGCTGCGCCGGCCGCTGCTGCTGCAGTACAACCTTAACGACCCGTCCGTGACGCCCCGCTTCGAGCCGGTCTACCCGGCACTTGCCGCCAAGGCTGGCGCGACGCCCCAGCCGAGGACGCTACCGCCCACCGGCGAAGGACATTGCGCGTTTACGCCCGAACAGATTGTGGAAGCGGTGTCGATTCAAAGCCGCTCGTTGCCTGCGCGCCCCACTGGCGAAGCGCGGCGCCCCTGAGCGACTGCTGGCCGCAACCCGAGGGGCAGCGCAGCACGCGTGCGGCCGAGGTGCTGACGAAGCCCTCGCCTTCCTGCGCCTTGAACACCACTTCGCACGACAGGCAGCGCGCCACCATCGAGTACAAGTGCACGATGCGCCCACTGCACGGGTCCTGCAACGCGTTCACATCCAGTAGTTCGAACTGGCAGCTGTCCGGCAGCGGGCGGCGCGGAAGCGGGAGGGGCATGGAGGTCTGCAGGTTCACGCTATGGGCGCCGTCGGGGAATGGCAGTCACTGTAGGCAGCGCGGTGTGGAGCGCGCGTGCAGCCGGCATGCAGTGCGCGCGAAAGGCGTGCCGGTACTACGCCTCTCCCAATGCGCCCTTGCCTGCAGGGGTCAGGTCGATATCGCTGTCTTCGGCCTGCACCGCCAGACCTTCGGCGACGGCCCAGGTGGCATCGTCGGCTGACACAGGGTCGGTCGCCTCGATGGCCCGAAGAATGGCAAGTTGCTTGTCGGTCAGTGGCATGGTCGGCGTTCCGTAAGGGGGTGAGCCGACTCTACTTCGGGTAGAGCAACGTGACCGTGAACCGGACCCCCCAGTCCGGCCCGCCACGCGGGCCATCCAGGTAGGCGCGCACGCCGCCCTGGTAGCTGATCATCTGGCTGCCCAGCTTGCTCACCTTGGAGTACTGGATGTTGAGCGGCACGGTCCACTGGCTGGCCTTCCAGTCGTAGGTGGACTCGATGTTGAAGGCCAGCGTGCGGCCGCCCGGGAAGGCCTTGGCCAGGAACGGCTGGACAAAGGTGTTGCTGATGTCGCGCCGGCGCGAGCCGCTGCCGGCGATGTCCGAGATGTGGTTCACCAGCGCGCCCACGGTCCAGCTCTTGTCCTGCTTGAGCAGCACGAAGGTGGGACCGGCACCCCAGGTATCGGCGCCCAGGTCATCGGTACCGGTTGGCAGCAGCAGCGCTGGCCCGATGCCCCAGACCACGCCGGACGGGCCGGTTTCCTTCGGCGAGAAGAAGAAGCTTTGGGTCACGTCGCCCAGGCCGGCCTGGTCGGTGCCGGGAATCACATCCTTCTGGTAGGCCACCGGCAGGATGGTGCGCGAGATGACATTCCATTCTTCGGAAATGGCAAACGGTGCCACCGGCTGGATGTTGAGCGTATGCCGATAACCGCCATTGGCGTAGCCGTCGTCGTAGTTGTACTGAAACGGGACGCTGATCAGTGCCGCGACGGGGTTGGACAGTTTCTTGGCCAGGGCATCGGCATCCTGCGCCCACGCCGGTTGGCACAGTCCTGCCAGCGCTGCCGCCAGGAACAGCGACACAAAACCATGGCGCCGGCGCAGCGGGCGGGTGCAACGTGGTGAAACAGGCATGGCAAACCCCCAACAGCAACAAGGTGATGGAAGTGCGCTGGCGCACCTGCTCGTAAACGAGCAACCCCGCCGCGAACAGGGCGAACGGGAACAGCATCCGCAGTGCGCGAACGTGCGTTCGAGGATGGCCGATGGCCCCCGGATCTGCTTCGGTACTTCTACCGACCCCCGCCCAGTGATTGATGCATGCCGGCACTGGCACCGGCACCCCGCCCCCACTATCGTAGGCGCCTTTCCTGCCCGGCTCCGCGCACTGATGCACTCCGCCCTTGCCCACCCTGCCGCCTGCGAGAACTGCAGCACCCCGCTGCAGGGCGATTTCTGCCATGAATGCGGCCAGTCCGCCCACAGCCCGGTGCGCAGTTTCGGGCACGCGGTGGAAGAGGTGTTCGAATCATTCTGGCACTTGGATGGGCGCATCTTCCGCACCCTGCACCAGCTGCTGCTGCCCGGCCGGCTGGCGGCCGCCTACCTGGCCGGGCACCGTACCCGCTACATCCCGCCGATCCGCCTGTTCGTGATCCTGAGCGTGCTGACTTTCTTCGTGGCACGGGTGGCGGTGCACGTGGACGCAGGTGCCCTGGTAAGCCAGACGCCCCGCCCGCCGGAAGTGCCGGGTGCGTTCCGTGATGCCACCACCCACGACGAGGTCCAGCAGGTCCGCCGCGCGCTGCTGGCGCCGTTGCAGCAATCGCGTGAGGCAATGCCCGAGTCCCTTCGCGCGCCGATCGACAGTGCCATTGCCAAGGTGGACAGGCAGGCCGCAAAACGCGAGCGCGAACTGAAGGAGCATCCACCGGTCGCGTCCGCGCGCAAGCCCGCCGCGGCCAAACCGTTCACCGTGCAGGACATGGCGACACAGAAGTCAGACCCGGTCGAGATCGGTTTCCTGCCCGGGTTCGCCAACCGCTGGCTGACCGGCCAGGCCGAGATCATCCGCAACAACCTGCCCCGCATCAGCGAACGGCCGCAGCTGCTGGTCAACGCGTTCTTCGGCTCGGTGCCTTCGGCGTTGTTCGTGCTGGTGCCGTTGTTTGCCGTGCTGCTGAAGGTGTTCTACCTGGGCAGTGGAAGGCTGTACCTGGAGCACCTGGTGGTGGCGTTGTACAGCCACGCGTTCCTGTGCGTGGCGCTGCTGGGCATCCTGCTGCTGTCGATGCTGGGTGGGCAGCTTGCCGCCGTGCCTGGCGCGGGGGGTGTCATCGGCCTGCTGATCACGGCACTGCTGCTGTGGATGCCGCTGTATCTCTGGCTGATGCAACGGCGGGTGTACGCACAATCCCGGCTGGTGACCACGCTCAAGTTCGTCGCGCTGGGATGGCTGTACTTCACCGTGGTCACCACCGCGACCGTCATTCTCGCCATTGCCAGCCTTGCCCGGGTCTGATCCGGGCTAAGTAGTTTTACCCAGCCTGCCTGCACCTATTTCGGTGGAGTGCGGATGAGCGCGCCGTCATGCTCTCCGCATCCCTTGCCGCAGGAGGCGAACAATATGGCCATGCCCCGTAACCAGACGCGATCACCGTTCCTTGCCGGCCTCCACCTGGCTGCCCTGTTGATCAGCTTCTGCGCGCTGGTCGCCTGCGGCAAGCGCGAACCGGAAAGCGCCGCCCCAGCGCCCGACCCTGCCTCGACAGCGCAGCCCGCCGCCCCGGCCGCGGCTGATGCCACCCGCGTCAGCGAGCTGCGCGCGACCGCCAAGGATGCCTACATCTGGGGCTACCCGATCGTGGAAGGCTACAAATCCATGTACCAGCAGGCCGTGGATGCCAAGGGTGCGAACTTCCACGCCGGCTTCAACCAGATCGGCAACGTCGCGCAGGTGGCCACCCCGAAGGACACCTCGATCATCACGCCCAACTCGGACACGCCTTATTCGTTCCTGTGGATGGACCTGCGCGCCGAACCGCTGGTCATCAGCGTGCCAGCGATCGATGCCAAGCGCTACTTCTCCGTGCAGCTGATCGACCTGTATACCTATAACTTCGCCTACATCAACCGCGCCGCGACCGACGGCAAGGCCAGCGTGTTCATGGTCGCCGGGCCGGACTGGAAGGGCGAGACACCCAAGGGCGTGCGCGAGGTGTTCCGCGCCGAAACCCAGCTGGCCTATGGCCTGTTCCGCACCCAGTTGTTTTCGCCGTCGGACCTGGACAACGTCAAGCGCCTGCAGGCGCAGTACAAGGTGCAGCCGCTGAGCGCGTTCCTGGGCACGCCGGCACCGCCGCCGGCCCCGCCGATCACCTTCCCGCCGTATGACCCGGAACAGGCCAATGGCCTGGGCTTCTTCTCCTACCTCAACTTCCTGCTGCAGTTCGCGCCCACCGTGGACAGCGAAGCCGCGCTTCGCCAACGGTTCGCGGGAATCGGCATTGAGGCCGGCAAGCCCTTCGATGCAGCCGCGCTGCCGCCGGCCGACCGCGAGGCCATCACCGCAGGCATCGCAGATGCCAACCAGGCACTGGAACAGTTCATCGCCACTGAAATAAACACCGAGAAGGTCTCGAGTGCGGATATGTTCGGCACCCGCGCGGCGCTGAAGGACAACTACCTGTACCGTTTTGCCGGCGCCAAGCTGGGCATCTACGGCAACTCCGCTTCAGAGGCCGACTACCAGAGTTACTTCGTGGATGCGCAGGGCAGGCCCGCCGATGGAAGCCAGCACGACTACGTGCTGCGCTTCGCCAAGGACCAGCTTCCGCCGACCAACGCGTTCTGGTCGGTCACCCTGTATGACGGCAAGAGCAAGCTGCTGGTGGACAACCCGCTGGACCGCTACCTGATCAACTCGGCCATGCTGCCCACGTTCAAGCGGGATGCCGATGGCGGCCTGACCCTGTACATCCAGCAGGCGTCGCCCGGCAAGGACAAGGAATCCAACTGGCTGCCGGCGCCGGCCGGACCGTTCTACGTCATCCTGCGCAACTACAGCCCTGGCCAGACCGTGCTGGACCGCAGCTGGCAGAAACCGGCATTGACGCCGGTTGAGCGCAAGGCCGATTAAGTCCCGGTCAGTGCAATGGCGGGCATCGTCCGGTTGGCATGCCGCCAGCCGGCCGACTGCTGCAGCTGCTGCACCATGTGGCCAAGGAACGCACGGACCCGGGGTGCGACCTGCTTCCCGGGGGCGTACACGGCACTCAGCGGCGAAGTCGCCAGCGCGCAGTTGGGCAGCACTTCTTTCAGGCGCCCTGCGTCGAGGTCATCGGCCACGTCCCAGATCGACTTGCGGGCGATGCCGGCGCCCTGCACCGCCAGGATCTGCGCCGCCTCGCCATCGTCGCAGAGCGTACTAGCGTCCAATGGAAACGCGATGGTGCCGCCGGGCTGCGCGAACACCCATTGCGATACCGGCGGGCTGCCCGAGGCGATCAGATCGTGGCCGTGCAGGTCGTCGATGCTCGACGGCGTGCCACGCCGTTGCAGGTAGTCCGGTGAGGCGCAGAGGATGCGCCGGTTCGGCGCAAGTTCGCGCGCCACCAGACGGGAATCGTCCAGCGCGCCATAGCGCAGCGCCAGCTCCACGCCTTCGCCGACCAGGTCCACCAGCTCATCGCGCAGCGACAGGTGCACGCGCACCCCGGGATGCGCCTGCTGGAAGCTGCGCACCGCCGGCACCACATGACGGCGTCCGAATCCATTGGGCGCGGTGAGCTTGAGCACGCCGGCCACCACGTCCTGGCGCTGTTCCAGCGCCGCCTCGGCCGCTTCCACCGCATCCAGCACGCGGCGGCAGTGCAGGTGGAACAGGCTGCCCTCATCGGTGAGCGAGGCGCGTCGCGTGCTGCGATTTAACAGCCGCACCTGCACGCGACGCTCCAGTGCGGTGAGCCGCTTGCTGACCACGGCGAGCGAGATGCCCAGGTCGCGCGCGGCGGCGGACAGGCTGCCGCCATGCACGATGCGGTCGAAGGTGCGCAGCTCGTTGAGGTCGTCGATCACGCCGATGTTTCCAGTTTGGCAAGAGTTCCTTTCCCATATTGCCATTACGGAAACAGTCGCACATCCACACAATGGTCGCATTCATGCCAGCCGCGGAAGGGCCGGCCGCATTCGGCGAGCACGCTGCCGCGACAGGACCCGCGCCATGCTCAGCCACAGCCACCCGCCAGGTAGCCACACAATGAAAGATGATGCCGACCAGAACCGGCCGACGCTGACCCGTCGCCGCTTCTTCCAGGGCCTTACCCTGCTCCCCGTCGCCGCCGCCCTGCCCGGCTGCGCCCCCGGCACCCCCACCGGGACCGGCACCGGGAGCGGCACCCCGGCTACCCCGGCCGCCAAGGACTACACCCCCGAATTCTTCAACGCGGCCGAGTGGGCGTTCATCACCGCCGCCTGCGACCGCTTGATCCCCTCCGATGAAACCGGCCCCGGCGCGGTGGAATCGGGCGTGCCCGAGTTCCTCGACCGCCACATGCAGACCCCCTACGCGGCCGGCGCGATCTGGTACATGCAGGGTCCCTTCCTGGAGGCTCCCAGCGAGTTCGGCTACCAGGGCAAGCTGGCCCTGCGTGACATCCTGAAGGTCGGCATCGATGCCTTCGATGCGCACTGCCGCAGCCAGTTCGATGGCAAGACCTTCGCCCAGCTGAGCCACGAACAGCAGGAAGCCCTGCTCAAGGCGGCCGAGGGCGGCAAGCTGGAGCTGGAGGCGATCTCCAGCAAGCTGTTCTTCTCCAACCTGCTGGGCGAAGTGAAGAACGGCTACTTCGCTGATCCCAAGTACGGCGCCAACAAGGATATGGCCGCCTGGAAGATGATCGGTTACCCAGGCATGCGCGCGGACTACATAGACTGGATCAGCGTCCGCGACAAGGCCTACCCCCTGCCGCCGGTGGATCTGTCCGGGCGGAGGGGCTGAGGCATGGCAATCACGAAACCGAAAGTGGATGCGGTCATCGTCGGCATGGGCTGGACCGGGGCGATCCTGGCCAAGGAACTTACCGATGCCGGCCTGCACGTGGTGGCGCTGGAACGTGGCGGCGACCGCGATACCCAGCCTGATTTCGCCTACCCGAAGGTGGTGGACGAGCTCGAAGGCTCGGTGCACCGCAAGTACCTGCAGAGCCTGAACCAGGAAACGGTGACGGTGCGGCACACCCTGGCCGATACCGCCGTGCCCTACCGGCAGATGGGCTCGTTCAAGCCCGGCACCGGCGTGGGCGGCGCGGGCAGCCACTGGTCCGGCGCGCACTTCCGGCCGCTGCCGGAAGACCTGATCCTGCGCACCAACGTGGAAGAGCGCTACGGCAAGAACTTCATCCCGGCGGACATGACCATCCAGGATTTCCCGGTCACCTACGCCGAACTGGAGCCGCATCTGAACATGTTCGAGCTGGTGTGCGGCACCTCCGGCAAGGCCGGCGTGATCAACGGCGTGGTGCAGGAAGGCGGCAATCCGTTCGAAGGCTCACGCTCGGGCGAGTATCCGCTCGGCCCGAACCCGAACTACCTGGGCGGCGAGCAGTTCTACAAGGCGGCCAAGGAAATGGGCTGGCACCCTTACCCGATTCCGGCCTCCAATGCCTCCGGCCCGTATGTGAACCCGTACGGCTGCCAGCTGGGCCCGTGCAATGCGTGTGGTTTCTGCAGCGACTACGGCTGCCTCAACTACTCCAAGGCCAGCCCGAACGCCTGCATCCTGCCGGTACTGCGCCAGCGCCCGAAGTTCGAGCTGCGCACGCATTCGCAGGTGCTGCGGGTGAACCTGGACAGCACCAAGGCCAAGGCCACCGGCGTGACCTACCTGGATGCGCAGGGCCGTGAAGTGGAGCAGCCGGCCGATATGGTGCTGCTGTGCGCGTTCCAGCTCTACAACGTGCACCTGATGCTGGTCTCCGGCATCGGTGAAGCCTACGACCCGCAGACCAACACCGGCACCGTGGGGCGCAACTACTCCTACCAGAACCTCAACCGGGTGGTGCTGTTCTTCGACAAGGACGTGCAGGCCAACGGCTTCATCGGCATCGGGGGCGCGGGTACCACCATGGACGACCTCAACGGCAACCAGCTGGACAACGCCAAGGCCGGCTTCGTCGGTGGCGGCCTGGTCTGGGCGCGGCAGCCCGGCGCCGGCCCGGTGCGCGGCATCAACGTGCCCTCCGGCACGCCGAACTGGGGTGCGGCGTGGAAGAAGGCGGCGGCCGACAACTTCCGTCACAACTTCTATTACGAGGTACAGGGTGCGTGCATGTCCTACCGGCAGCACTACCTGAGCCTGGACCCGAACTACAAGGACTCCTTCGGCCGCCCGCTGCTGCGCATGACCTTCGATTGGCACCCCAACGAGATCAAGGCATCGCAGTTCTTCGTGGACCAGGCCATGCAGATGAGCCGCACGCTCAATCCGCTGTCGATGAGTGGTGACGCCAAGAAGAACGGCGAGCACTACAACATCACCAAGTACCAGAGCACGCACACCTGCGGCGGCGCGATCATGGGCGCAGACCCGAAGACCTCGGCGTTGAACCGCTACCTGCAGAGCTGGGACGTGCCGAATGTGTTCGTGATCGGCGCCAACGCCTTCCCGCAGAACAACGGCTACAACCCCACCGGACTGGTGGGCGGGCTGGCGTACTGGGCGGCCAAGGCCATCCGCGAGAAGTACCTGCCCGATCCGGGCCCCCTGGTCCAGGCCTGAGGAGGCGCGCATGAAAAAGCTTCTTCTCTGGATCGTGGTGATCGGCCTGGTGGTCCTGCTTGCGGCCCTGGCCTATGCCTTCATTCCCACCAAAACCCGCGTGCTGGCCGATGGGCCTGCGGCCGATGCTGCCCTGATCGAGCGCGGGCGCTACCTGGCAGCGGCCGGTGACTGCACCGCCTGCCACACCAAGCCGGGCGGCAAGCCGTTTGCCGGCGGGCTGCCGGTGGCCTCGCCGCTGGGCAACATCTACAGCACCAACATCACCCCGGACAAGGAAACCGGCATCGGCGCGTACTCGCTGGACGACTTCGACCGCGCGGTGCGGCACGGCATCGCCCCCGACGGCCGCACGCTGTACCCGGCCATGCCGTACCCCTCCTACGCGCGTATCACCGATGACGATGTACGGGCGCTGCACGCCTACTTCCTGCACGGCGATATCGCGCCGGTGCATCAGGAAAACCGGGGCGTGGACATCACCTGGCCGCTGTCGATGCGCTGGCCGCTGGCGATCTGGCGCAAGACCTTCGCCCCCGACGCGGAAGCGGTGGCATTTGATCCGAGCCACTACAGCGACCCGCAGCTGGCACGCGGTGCCTACCTGGTACAGGGCCTGGGCCACTGCGGCAGCTGCCACACGCCGCGTGGCTTCGCGCTGCAGGAAAAGGCACTGGACGAATCGGGCACGGCGTATCTCTCCGGCGGCCAGGTGATTGACGGCTGGAACGCGGTGAACCTGCGCGGCAACGCGGCCGATGGCCTGGGCCGCTGGTCCGAGCAGGACATCGTGGACACCCTGCGCACCGCCCGCAATGCGCACAGCGCGGTGGTGGGCACGCCGATGGCCGACGTGGTCCGGCACAGCACGCAGAAACTCACCGACGAGGACCTGAAGGCGATCGCCGTGTACCTGAAGCAGTTGCCGGCCCGTGCGCATGATCCTTCTGCGTACACCGCCAGCGATGCCACCGCGCGCAAGCTGCAGACCGGCATCAACGACAGCCGCGGCGCCGAGCTTTTCGTCGACAACTGCGCGGCGTGCCACCGGACCGATGCCAAGGGCTACACGGATGTGTTCCCGGCCATCGCCGGCAACCCGACCGTGCTGGCCGATGACCCGACCTCGGTGATCCGCCTGCTGCTGGCCGGCAGCGAACTGCCCTCCACCGCCGTGCGTCCGTCCAACCTGGGCATGCCCGGGTTCGCCGAGCGCCTGTCGGACACCGAGATCGCGCAGCTGGCGACCTTCATCCGCCAGGACTTCGGCAACAAGGCCGGCGCGGTGACCGCTGACCAGGCCAAAAAGGTCCGCCAGCACCTGCAGGACGAAGCCAAGGCGGCCAAGGACGCGCACGATCCCACTGCGGCCCGTGGCGGCGAAGACGCGGAATAACCCGGCGGTTCAGGCCCCGCCTGCACGAATCCCCCGGATCGGGGAGAATAGCGGCCCTCCGAGCGCCCCTGCCCTGCAACGGCAGGGGCCGCTCCCCCGCGGTTGACGGCCTTGCCGGCCGCCCTCCCGCCGCTACCTCCGGATCCAACGTGAACGCCATCGCTTCTTCTCCCGCCGACGCCCTGCCCCAGGACGAGCCGCCCCTGACCGACCGCCTGCGCGCCGCGCTGGACCTGCTGGAGGCGATCGAGGCCGACCGCGCCGTGCTGGATACGCTGCCGGAAGACGACCGCGTGCGTTTCCACCAGGTCGTGGCGAAGGTCTACCACCCCGAACCCAAGGCACGCCGGGCGATGCTCAAGCAGCAGGCCAAGGTTCGCCACCAGGAAAAGGTCCGCAAGGCCGAAGCGCTGCTGGAACAGACCGGCATCCGCGCCCTGCGCCGCAAGCCGGTGTTCAGCACGCCGAACTACTTCCCGCCGCACAAGGCCGGCCTGCACGACGCGCACAACGGTGAGAACGCAGAAGCCACGCCCGAGCCGGTGCATTCGCCGGAACTGCGCCACTGCTATGTGTGCAAGCAGAAGTTCACCCAGCTGCACCACTTCTACGACCAGATGTGCCCGGCCTGCGCCGAGCTGAACTTCATCAAGCGCACCGAAACCGCCGACCTGCGCGGCCGCGTTGCGCTGCTCACCGGCGGCCGGGTCAAGATCGGCTACCAGGCGGGCCTGAAGCTGCTGCGCGCCGGCGCCGAACTGATCGTGACCACGCGCTTCCCGCGCGATTCGGCCGCACGCTATGCCGAAGAGCCGGACTTCGCCGAATGGGGCCACCGCCTGCAGGTGTACGGCCTGGACCTGCGCCACACCCCCAGTGTGGAAGCGTTCTGCAACGAGCTGCTGGCCACCCGCACGCGGCTGGACTTCATCATCAACAACGCCTGCCAGACCGTGCGCCGCCCGCCGCAGTTCTACGCGCACATGATGGCCGGCGAAACCGCCGCCCTGCACGACCTGCCGGAAACGATCCGCAAGCTGGTGGGCCAGTACGAAGGGCTGCGCAGCCCCGAGATGCTGGGCCTGGGTTCGGATGCCAACGTGCCGTCGCTGCAGGAGCAGGCGCTGGTGGGGGCCGATGGCCTGACCCGCGCCGCCGAACTCTCGCAGGTGCCGTTGCTGGCCGACGAACTGCTGGGCCAGCAGCACCTGTTCCCCGAAGGCCGGCTGGACCAGGACCTGCAGCAGGTGGACCTGCGCGGGCGCAATTCTTGGCGCCTGCTGATGGCCGAAGTGCCGTCGGTGGAACTGCTGGAAACGCAGCTGGTCAACGCCATCGCCCCCTTCATCATCAACGCGCGCCTGAAGCCGCTGATGCTGCGTTCGCCCGAGCGCGACAAGCACATCGTCAACGTGTCGGCGATGGAGGGGCAGTTCTACCGCAACTTCAAGACCACCCGCCACCCGCACACCAACATGGCCAAGGCCGCGTTGAACATGATGACGCGCACCTCGGCGGCCGATTACCAGAACGACGGCATCCACATGAATTCCGTGGATACCGGCTGGGTCACCGACGAGGATCCGGCAGAGATCGCCGCGCGCAAGGTGGAGGAAGAACGCTTCCACCCGCCGCTGGACATCGTTGATGGCGCCGCGCGCATCGTCGACCCGATCATCCACGGCTTCAACACGGGTGAGCACGTGTGGGGCCAGTTCCTGAAGGACTACGCGCCCACCGATTGGTGAGGCGCGCAAAGGCGCCGGCAGGATGCTGGCGTCTTCATGTCGCAATGTATCTGATGCGAATGATTCGTGATACGATTGTTAAAGTTGTTTGAACAACGCACACGGACGTCCCAGCCATCGCCAGCGGACCCTCTTACTCAGGAGTTTGCTCGATGCACGTTTCCTCCCCCCGTTCTGCTCACGCCGCCGCCGTTCTGGCCGCCGCGATCACCCTCGCCCTCTCCCCCCAGGCCCATGCGGCCGCTGATGCCGCGGGCGACGCCAAAAACATGGACACGGTAGTGGTCACCGCCACCGGTGCCCAGCAGTGGATCAAGGACGCCCCGGCCAGCATCAGCGTGATCACCCGCCAGGAAATCGAGCGCAAGCCGGTGACCAGCATCGGCCAACTGCTCAGCACGGTGCCGGGCGTGACCGGTGGCTACGCGCTGTCTGGTGCGCAGTCGAAGATCCGCCTGCGTGGCCTGCCCGAGCAGTACACCCTGATCCTGATCGACGGCCGCCGCCAGGGCAATTCCTCCGGCGTGAACTACCGCGATGACCTGGGCCCGCAGGATCTGAACTGGCTGTCGCCGGACATGATCGAACGCATCGAAGTGGTGCGTGGCCCGATGTCGTCGCTGTACGGCTCCGACGCCATGGGCGGGGTGATCAACATCATCACCCGCAAGATCGCCCCGGAATGGGGTGGCTCGGTCACCTTCAACTACAGCAAGCCCGATTCGTCCACGCGCGGCAACACCACCCAGATGGGCGCGCTGTTCAGCGGCCCGCTCACGGAAAACCTGGGCCTGCGCATCGGCGCAAACGTGACCGATCGCGAATCCGATCGTGGTCGTGGCCAGACCCCGGGCACCAAGGCCGAGAACGCCAACGCACTGCTCAACTGGGCGATCAACGGCGACCACACCATGGGCTTCGAAGCCATCCATGGCGTGCAGCGCAACAGTGGGGGCGGCGATGTCGGCGCATGGGGCCTGTCCAAGCTGGTGCACACCGGTTACGCGGTAACCCATGACGGCCGCTATGGCGATGCCAGCACTTCGAAATCCACCCTGACCCAGAACGATTACGAGGACAAGGGCAGCCAGGTCGGCAACCACGCCAAGGAAACCGTGTTCGATACCGCGTTCGCCACCGGTTTCCACCTGGGCTTCGAGCACCGCTTGAACGTGGGTGGCCAGTGGAAGCGCGAAGAACTGCAGAACACCGACACCATCGGCACCGTGCCGGTGACCTGGAGCGGCAGCGGCCGGATCAGCCCGACCAACGAGGCCGATTCGTGGGCGCTGTTCGCCGAAGACCACATCACCCTGCATGAGCGCTTCACGCTCACCCTGGGCCTGCGCTGGGACAACACCGAAAACTACGACGACAACCTGAGCCCGCGCATCTACGGCGTGTGGCACCCGTCCGATGACTGGACCGTGCGCGGTGGCGTATCGCAGGGCTTCCGTGCGCCGAACCTGAAGCAGGGCAGCGCGGGTGCCGCCACCCAGTCCGGCGGCAACGGCTGCCGCAGCCTCACCGTGGAAGGCTGGACCAACCGCTCGGTCAGCGCCGATGGCACCACCGGCTGCTACATGGCCGGCAACCCGAACCTGGAACCGGAAACCAGCACCAACTACGAGCTGGGCGTCGGCTTCGACCGCGGCGGCTGGTCGGCCTCGGCCACTTACTTCCTCACCGATTTCGACGACAAGATCGAGCAGGTGCCGCTGCGTGAGATTGCCGGCTACGACTCCAGCTTCGTCAACGGTTTCTGGTGGACCGTTGCGCAGAACATCCAGAAGGCGCGCACCCGCGGCGTGGAAGCCAGCCTCACCGTGCCCCTGCACGAGCGCCTGAGCTGGACCACCAACGCCACCCGCATGCTGGAATCGAAGAACCGCACCACCGGCGCGAACCTGCTGGTGGTGCCGAAGATCACCGCCAACACCTCACTGGACTGGCAGGTGACCGAGGCGTGGTCGTTGAACCTGAGCGCGCAGCACATCGGCGAACAGCTGGTCTCCAGCACCAGCTCCACGTTCGCCAAGGCGTACACCACGTGGGACCTGGTGACCGGGTTAAACGTCAACGAGAACCTGACCCTCCGCGCAGGCGTGCTGAACGCCGGCGACGTCTCCACCATCGACGAAGGCAACAACTACGACGGCGGTGCGCGCACCTTCTTCGTGGGCGCTACTGCGCGGTTCTGATCCCGCGCCGAGGACGCGGCCACCCCGAGGTGGCCCGTCCGTCCCATTCATCAGTGCCGGGCTACTGCCTGTCGAGTCCGCAGATGTCCACGGAAGCAACGCCAGTCACGGCGTTGACAGTAGTTCGCGCAATCACGCGTGCATTCTCTCTTTGCTCGCCAGGAACATAGAGTACAAAAACACGATCATCGCCTTCGAAGAGCGTGGTCAAGGCCAGCGAATTCCGCATTTCATCCGGAATCACGTACGCCTCAAGCTCCTTCTGCGTCAGGCGTCGCGCGATCTCTCGCAACTCGTCGACATGAATGGGCTTGATCGGAGCTCTCCTTCTTTGGGGCGCTACTGCGCAGTCCCGATCCCGCTCCGGGGCCGAGGCCACCCGCTGAGGTGGCCCGTCTTCCATCGCCACAGGGCATAGGCCAGGAAGGCAAATACCACTGCTACGCTCACCAGGTCCATCCGGCCACTGGTTCCGTACGTGACCAGGTACTGGATCAGGTAGGCGGCGAAGAATACGGCCGAAAGCTTGCGCCCGAACGCCAGGAAGATGCCGCCGAGCGCCAGTGAGAATGGCATCACCAGCTTTCCGCCAAGTTCCACCAGGGGCGAATTCGCAATACCAACGTTCTTCACCATCTCCAGCACCGCCAACCACACCGCCAGGAACTGCATCGCGCAGAACAGCGCGATGAGGATGGCGATGGTCAGGTGTGCCCTGCCCGGCCACGGTGATGCCCGCACGACCTGCTCGGTGCCCGGCACCTGATACGGATTGCTCATGGAGTCCCTCCCCTGTTTGGCGGAGCGTACCACGCCGAATGGGGAGTAAATCGTCAGAGCTTCATGTTGAATCCAAGGTACAACGAACGCCCCGCAGCCGGTGAGAACATCGGCTGCGGCTGCTCCCAGAAGAAGCTGTCGTACCACGCATAGTCGTACTTCCGGTCGGTGGCGTTCTTCATCTGCACATCCACGCTCCAACGAGGGTTGATGTCATAGCGGGCACTCAGGTCGAGCACGGCGAAACCGCCGTACTTGCCGGCCACATTGCGCTCTTCCAGGTAGTAGTCTCCCTGCGCCCTGCCCTGCAGCCCGAACTGCAGTGCTTCGGTAGCCTGGTAATCCAGGCCGATGTTGCTGATGTAACGTGGGGTGGCGGCGACTTCGCGGCCCTCCAGCGACACGCTGGCATCGCGACCATCGCGCTCGATCTTCGCCTCCTGGTACGCGTGGGACGCCCATACCGTCCACTTCTCGCCCACCTGCGCGCTGATCTGCGCATCCACGCCACGGCGGCGGGTCTTGCCCAGGGTCACGGTGGTGCCGGTGGCGGGCATGTTGGAGACCTCGTTGGCCGCATCCTGCTGCCATACCGCGATGCGTGCCTGGCTGCCGGCGAACGGGCTGAACTTCATGCCCAGCTCCATGCCGGTGTTGGTGGACGGGCTCATGGCGCCCTGCCCCGGCGTGAGGTAAGCCGGCGCCGTGGAGCCGGTCAGCACCTGGAAGGTGCGGCCCCAGTTGGCGTAGACGTTGGTGCTGTCGGTGAAGGCATAAACCACGCTCAGCTTGGGCTGCTCGATGGTGCCGTAGCGCTGCAGCGGGCCGGTGATGCCGCCCGGCAACCGGGTATCTCCATCAAAACGGTCCACCCGGTAGGCCGGCACGATCTTCAGCGCCTCGATGGGCTGGTAGATCCCCTGCACATACGCGCCGTAGTTGTCGAAGGTGTGGCGGTCGTTGTTCTGCACGCGTGCCGGGGTAGCGCTGAAGTCGGTGGGCTCGGCGTAGCTGAATCGCTCGCGGACGTAACCGTTGTCCTGGCGCTCGACATTCACCCCGCCTTCCAGCGTAAGCGTGGCGCCGGGCTGCCAGGTCAGCGTGGTGAGCATGCCCGTCTGCTTTTCGTCCCACACACGGCGCTGGCGCGGCGCATTGCCGGTGCGCAGGTCGCTGAAGGTTACCCGGCGGTCATCTTCGTAGCGGTTGTAGTAGAGCCTGCTGCCCAGGAACAGGGTGTCGGCCAGCTTGAGGTCCATGTGCACGCCGATCTGGCGCATGTCGCGGTCGTCGCCATCGCTGGCGTTGCGCAGCTGCGAGCCACGGCGGTCGGTACGGAGTTCTTCAGCCGTCATGAAGCCCGGCTCCTCGGCTTCGTGGTGGTAGGCGCGTGCGGTGAGGCCGATGCGCATGCCGTCGTCGAGGTTTCCGTAGAACCACTTGCCGCCGATGGCGTACTTGCGTGAGCTGTCATGGTCACGGTACCCATCCGAAGCCTGGGTGCCGATGAAGTAGTTCTGCGCAAACCCGTTGCTCTCACGGCCAACGGCCAACTGCGCATCGCGGGTCTTGTAGCTGCCGTAGCCGAACCGTCCGTCGATGTAGTTGCCGCCTTGGCGCGTGCCGAAGTTCACGTTGCCGCCAATGTTGTGCAGGCCATAACGCGGGTCGTTGGTGCCACGCACCACTTCGATGAAACTGATTTCGAGCGGAAAGAGCATGTCGATGAAACGCTGGTTGCCGCTGTTGACGTTGCTGGGCACGCCGTCGATCAGCGTCTTGATCGCATTGAGATAGCCCTCGCCATTGAAGGCGCGGAAGCTGACCTTGCCCGATTCGGCACCCTGGCGGGTTTCCGTGAGCTGGATGCCGGGCATCTGGCCGAGCAGTTCCCAGCTGTGCGAGACGTTCTTGTCTTCGATCTGGTCGGCGCCAAGCACGTCCACGGAGGTCAGCACCTGGTGGGCGGTGAGCTGGCCTTCGGTGTGCTGGTGCACATCGACCTTGCCGAGGGTGAGTGCGGAATCGGACGACTGGGCGCGGGATTCGGGGGCAAAAACGACGGCAGCGACGGCCGTCACCAAGGCAAGGCGTTTCATTTAGAGGAAAGCGTCACAAATCTGGAGGGGAGGCCTGATGCCGGCCTGGGCGCGTAATGTGACACTATAACATTACATCCTCGTAATTCTGCAGCAGCTTCACCAACCGCTTCCGGCCCGATGCCTACGATGGCGGCAGATGCTGCGGAGGAACCCATGACCGAACGTGCACGCCTGCACCAGGAGTTGCTGAGAAGCCAAGCCTTCCTGGAGCAGACCAATACACTGGCCAAGGTGGGCGGCTGGGAGCTGGCGCTGGACACCAATACGCTGTCCTGGACCCGTGAGACCCATTTGATCCATGGCGTACCCGAGGACTTCGATCCGAATGTGGGTGCCGCCCTGTCTTTCTACCCGCAACCGGGCCAAGAGCAGCTGGAGGCAGCGATCGCCGCATGTGCCGCCGATGGCTCGCCCATCGACCTGACGCTTCGCGCAATCACCGCTGCTGGCGAACGCAGCTGGTTGCATATCGTAGGAAAGCGCGTTGAGGACGCGACCGGCGCACGCTTGATCGGCGCCATCCAGGACGTTACGGAACAACGCTCCGCCGTCGATGCACTGGCGCAGAGCGAAGCGCGTTACCGCCGCCTGTTCCAGCACAGCCTGGGCCTGATCTGCACCCACACGCTGTCCGGGGAGATCACGTCCGTGAATCCTGCAGCCTCGCTGTCACTGGGCCGCCCCGAAGCCGAGCTGTTGGGTCGTTCGCTGGCAGAGATCATTCCGCTGGAACGCCAGGATCAGCTCCAGTACTACCTGCAACGCGTCGCGGAGAACCAGAGCGACTCCGGCCTGATGGAGCTGGTGGCAGACGATGGCTCACGCCGCTATTGGGCGTATCACAACGTACTCGACACCGAAGCTGACCCGCCGTACGTGCTGGGCCACGCGCAGGACATCACCACCCAGCACCTGCAGGAGCGCCAGCTGCTGGAAATGGCGATCCGCGATCCGCTGACCCGCTCGTTCAACCGGCGCTACCTGGCCGAACTCGCGCAGCAGCAACTGGAAGCGTGGGGCTGCCTGGTGTTCGACCTGGACCACTTCAAGGAAATCAACGACACCCAGGGGCATGCGCACGGCGACTCGGTGCTGGTCGAGTTCGTGGCGTTCCTTTCCAGCCCGCTGGAAGAGAACGAGGTGGTGGTACGACTGGGCGGCGATGAGTTCCTGGTGTTCGTACCCGGCGCCAGGATGGAGCGGCTGCAGGTACTGGAAGAGACCTACCAGGCGCGCGCCCACCTCGCACCGGTCCGCTTCTCAGGCGGCTGTGCCATCAGCCGCCCCTCCGAGACCGTCGCCGACACCATCAACCGCGCAGACATGAAGCTTTACGAGCGCCGCCGCCGCGAACGACCGGAGTGAATCGAGGCCGAAAACCTACCGCCGACCGACGCCCGCTGGTCACGACTTCAGGTCGTGACCAGCAGTGAGCTTACTGAAACTAATCTTCGTCACGGCTCACCAGTGCCTAAGCGATCACCCTCGACGATGAGGTCGCCGCCTTCACCAACAAGCCTCACTATCGCCGTAATACCGTGATTAAGCTGCTGGAGACTACGCCTCATCACCTCAATGCTTGCTACTTCCAGGGAGACGGACCTCACATTGATGGGCGCTGAGAGCGGACGGCCCATACGTACGTCCTCCACTGTCCGCGGTATGAAGTAAGCAACGCGGAACATGTCCCCAAGCGAAACGGATCCGCCCGCGTTGACGTAGCCGACGAAATTTCTCTCACCATTGCGCCCCGACGTAATGGTGTCAACGAAGAACTCCACGCCCTTCTCCATACCAGTACCCCTGCCTTGATGGGCGCACGATTCCGGAAATTTTATGATGGCGCCGCCCCGCTTCCGCGCACATCGCCCGGTAGATCACGACCGTTGGTCGTGATCCGCCGGCCGACCCCAAACAACCCCGACGAACAATACCGCAGTCCAGGTCCCAAGCCAGCCCACGATCCCCCACCCATCAAATATCTGCTCCATCGGGAATACCGAAATCCAGAAACCGATAACGGCCCAGCAAACCACCAGCAACGGCGCCACGACCTGACCCCGCCACGCCATGAACGCAGCGGCTGGCAGTGAAACGATCGGGAAGAACACGCCGCCACCGAACGGCGCGGCTCCAACCATCGCGAAGAATGCCGCCGCCAGCACCAGCAACCACGCCATCGCCTTGATAAGCATCCTGCATCACTCCTTCCGTCCCATACCGACCACGAAGCCTTAACCTGCCTTGCTTATCCTATCAGCGCGCTGCAGGAACAACGCCCGGCGCATCAATCATTCCGCTCGGCTTGATCGAGGGAAGCAATCGAACACTGCAAAGGAGTCGCAATGAAGAAGCTGTACGCTGCCGTTCTTGCCGGATGCCTGCTGGGCATGAGTTCCCTCGCCTTCGCGGAAGTCGCCAACCTGACCAACAGCGCCGACGGCGCCAATCGCGACGCGGGCATCGCCGCGGTCAAGAAGAAGCTGCAGGACGCCTGCACCGAGCGCAAGGGCACGCCGGATGCAACCTCCTTTGAGGTGGTCTTCGAGAAGACCAGCGAGAACCCGAACGTGCCCAAGCCGTATTACGTCGACGGTAAGATGAAGTGCGATTTGCCATAAGCCATTCAGCACTGCGACAACGCCATCTTTAGTCCCGCCAGCGCCGCGCGCCTTACCTTCCGGGCAGCGGCTGACGGCCATTCCCGCAGTTCATGGATTGCGTCGGCAGCAACCCCTAGCCACATTCTGGATTACCTCAAAGTCCGCGCAAGGTATCGTTGTAGGCACCGCAACTGCATCTCATGAACATTGCGGACTGATTCGGCGCAGTGATCTCAATCAACCCATCGCATCGCTCGCAACGAACCGTAGAAACAGAGCCATCCTTCATAAATTCAGCGAGCGCGGATTCAAACGTCTGGAACGCAGGAACGACCACGTCAGTCATCTTATTGATTCTCCATCCTGTCCATCACGCGCCCAGAGAGTGGGCTTCCAAGGCCGTCATGTCAGCCGAGGGCATCGTTACGCTTTCAATCGCAAATTCCGGAGCGAGTGGCTTTTAGCACTTTAGCGTGCGAGCCGAATGCCTCCTGGTCCTGCAGCGTGTCCAGCCGCTCCTGGTAGCGCTCGCTCGCCTGCCCCCTCAGGATGGCCCGCAACCCGTTGAACACAGAGCCGCGCACTCGCGCCATGGCATAGGCCTGGAACGCTATGCCACGGCCGGGGTCATAGCGGTCGATGGCTCCAGCAACCCCATGTTGGCGTTCTGGTCGATGGCTCCAGCAACCCAATGTTGGCGTTCTGGATGAAGTCATCGCGGTCAGCCGCCAGACGCGGAAAGCGGCGGTCTCGGCCCGCGCGGCGGCGATCAGCGGTGATGAGAGGTGGGTGCGGTCGATCGGCACAGAAAGCTCAATATCGAGGGCTAGTTGGTTCGACCATAGCCGATCAGGAACATCGCTGCCGGGGTTTCGTTGATCGCGACAACTTCACTGGCTACCTGCGAGGTGACGGCGCCGAGCTGTTCCCTGAGCCGACGCATGTCAATGGTAAGCGCGGGGATCGACTGAGGCAGTTCCAACCCTTTGTCCAGTTCACGCAGGCTGTCCTGGATCCGATCCTGGCCTGCGGCACTCAGTGCACGGGCATAGGCTCCCAAGTCATCGACCTGCTCAAGGATCGGTGCAAGCATGTCAGTTGCCTCTTCGTTACGACCTTGACCCATCAGCAACTGGCTGTATTGGAAGCGGGCAATAGAAAGCCCTGGGGCGCTTTCGACCACCTTTCGGAATCCCTGTTCGGCGCGATCGGCCATACCCAGCTGGGCGTGTTGGGCTGCCAACAGATAGATGGCGTACGTGTTCGTCGCGTCGCGCGCCAGCAATGACTTGAGGAGTACCACTGCGTCAGCTTGGAGACCCTTCCCAATTGCATCAACCGAGAGCACCAGCAGTTCATCCACATCAGGAAGTTGGTAGTCCATCTCAGCATTACTTTGAGTTTTTATCGCTGCAGGGATTGGTGCAACCCGGTTGAATCGCACGCATCCTGTCCGCGCAGTCGGTAAGAATGAGTCACTCCACAATTTTTTGCAAAAGATAGACCTGCTCCTTACTGCATGGGAAGCGAGGCGCTGTTAAGGCAGGCGCCGGAAGCATTTACAAATCACGATCCAGGCGCAGGAACTGCAACTACCACTTATGCGACTGCACCCTTTACGCGTACCGGCTTCAACACCTCCTCAAGCGCCTGAAGCTTGTGGCAAGCCGGATTTGTCTCACCTAGATCAAAAAGCGCACGGGACTCCCGCGCCAGCTCTCGCATGTGCACCAGCGCCTCTATAAGCGCCGGGCGACCGTCACCCTGCTCCAAGAGTTGAAACCCGTCTTCAAGATCACTGAACGCAATATCAAGCGTCATGGCAGCGTCATCACGGAAGTCCGGGGCGTACACAATCATGTAGGAGAGCAAACGTAGGACGTCGCGCTTACCCTTACACTTGTAACTCATAAGTGATCTCGGCATAGCAGGATTGGAATTTTGTTGGGTTGCACAATGACGATTGCATTACCGTTCGGGTAAGAGATGAAGTCGCTAATCTGGGGCGTGCTCATTGTCTTGCTCCCTCTCGCCCCATTGATAATAATCCTCTCTGAACGAATCTCAATGTCAGTCCGGCGGTACTTACCACTGACAGACGGATCTCTCAAACGGCGATTGAGCCTGACATCCGCGGCCAGCCCCCTCCTGCTCCACTCACTTCATCAAACTGCGGGTTGCAATGCTGTCCGCGCGGTTGCCGATGGCTGCGTCCACATTTAACTTGGGTGAAATGGTGAATCGACCTGCGTCGTAAGCGGCCTTTGTGTCATTGCATGCGTTGTCGTCGAACCCGCCGAAGCCCTCATCACTCGGCCGGTCACCGAATTGTTGCCGTGCCTGGGCAATACGCTCACACCGACTCTTAAGACAGGCTTGAAGAGGGGCGCAGCCCGCCATTCGAGCGGAATCGCACCCAGCATCAGCTCGCCGATGCCTTCGTACAGCCTGGTCATTTCCTCGCAGCCAGCATTGCGCCACGCTGCCTCGGACGCGACGTAGTCCGCCAATCTCCTTGACCCCAAGGTCAGATGCCTTCAGTGCAACCCCAACGCGTTGCGCAATACGCTACGGGATCCGCGCGTCGATTTCACCTGAAAACTCCCTAAACGGCTCCCTATCGATTATCGTTTCAAATCTAAGCGGGAAGAGGGAAGAGGCTTCAGGAAGACCGAGCTCTGGATTATCAGAAGAAAGTCTCGCCATACTTTCAATCGAGAACTTTGGGAAATTTGCGTTAACGGCATACATCTTCCCATTCGCGAAAATCCCCATTCCAACTCGACCCAGCCCCGAAACATAGCCGTCGAAAGAAAAGCCTTGAGGTGTTGTTACCTTAACTCTGAAGACAAGATCATCGATACTCTCGATCTGTTCATTCAGGTGGATAATAGGCGAAAACTGTTCCGTATCTGGGTCCTGCATCCAGACGGGGAACGCCAGAAAATCGCCATGCTCAATAATTGACTTTGACACTTTCATCGTTCATCTCACCTTATCAATCCAGCGTCTCGCAGTCGCGCTAGAACGCCATTTCGTTCCGCCTTCGTCGCAATCTCAATCGTTCGGCGTTATCCACCGATCGGATTCATTCGTCCATCTTTTGCCAGCATCTGCATAACCAACGCGTCTCGGTCTACGATCTCTACCGGGACATCGTTGAGGTTGGCTTGCTGGAGTGCGTAAAGACGCCGGTTATCCAAGGTGAAATACTTGTCATCAAGATATACTAGGCGGATGGGCTTGCCAATGGAGTCGGGTGACTTCCCGCCCACCAGTTCGGCAATGGTTTTCCGCAAAGTCTGTCCAGTAGAGAAGTTTGGACTGATCGTCGGCTGCCCGAAGCGGATATGCCTGGAGTTTCCCCGATACAGGTCCGGAGCAAAGCCCGGGGCGACGCTCGGGTCTACGTACGAACCAGCGATAAGCGGACGGCGAGTCCTCTCCAGGTCTCCAACGCCTCCTCGAGCTGGAGGCGCCTGCTTTGAAACCACCGGACGAGCTAACAGGCATTACGCTACTGAGCTTCGTCACACCCTTCGGAAAAGAGAGGATAGCCGAGCCACCGTATCGGAGCCGATCTTCATAGGACAGTGCGCTCAACTGATCACACGCTGCGCCCATGGTGGTCAAGGGGTTGGTGGTTAGAAGCGTGTCCATGCCTAGAGCAAACTCCCGCCTCTCCTCGCCGTTGGTGACAATACGCAAACCGTCAACCGCATCCGACACAACCGCATCAGTCAGGCTATTCACTGCATAGATACCAGAAGCGAATCCGGCCTCAAAGCCTGAGCTTGAGTTCGCTACTGCGTCTCGAGAACTTTCCGTATGGAGTTCATACCGTTCTTGATCGCCACCAAGGCGAAGTCTTGACCCTGCATATTGAAGCCGATGATGCTGGTGAGCGGTCGGAAGTAGCCAGAGATCGCCTCTCGAGCAACGCCGCCAATTTTGGATGCGATCGAGGGCTCGATCGGCCCAGAAACTACGCGGCTGGGTCCCTGGCTGGGTCTTTGGGTGTACGTCGCATGGTGACTTGGGATGTCGCCGCCAACATCAAATGCGCTCACATCAATCTCGTTCCCGCGCCCGCGATCCTGTGCGGCCATCGCATGGCTGGCGATTGCCCATCTCAGCTCTGCAATCTTCTGCATGGTCAGGCCCTGCGCCATCCACTCCGCGTCGGACACGCCCACTTGAACTGCGGGAAGGTTGGTGATGTGGTCGGTTGACCGAACGTCCGGACTGCCGCGCCACCGCCGATCCGATCATCGCCCACCCCGCCTATTACCGGATCGTTGCCTTCCCCGCCGTAGACCTGGTCATCTCCTTCGCCACCATCCCCAACGTCGTCGCCGGTCCATCCATCGATAGTCATCACCGCCACCTCCATTAATGGCATCCGCTCCCGTGCTGGGCTGGTTCATCTGGTCGATCATGGCCATCCGACCCCAGAAGGTGCCATCTCCGAATCTTATTCCCGCGCGCTCGCCATCGAAGTTCCAGCGCTGCCAGTTTTCAACCCGAATTGAGTTGCCGGGCATGCCTTCAATGGTGATGATCAAGTCCCAACCGCTCTTCTCCATCCGCACATCGGATTTCGAGATGCTGCCATCGAACTCGATGATGTCACCCGCGACCACGCCTTCGTCGTAGCCATAGATACTGTCATTCCCAAAGCCTGCGCTGAAGCGATACACATCGGCACCGCTACTTCCATTCAGCACATCATTGCCAGCGCCGCCAATCAGGATGTCGTTGCCGCCACCTGCGTTGATCGAGTCATCGCCGTCACCGCCGTAGATGATGTCCTCACCGAGAGAGCCGTACAGGGTTTCATTCTGTTCTGTGCCGTAGACGACGTTTGGATCGGGCATAGCGCTTGTCCTTGGAGAAATCCAGTGGTGGGTAGCGGGCATGCCGGCAGCAGTTGAGCCGTGGACAGTCCCCTTTGCGGGATATCCCAGGTTCCGGCTGAAGGTTTAGGCCTTACCAAGCTGAGGCGAGACCTGCCGTAAGGCCGCCCCTGCCGGAAACGCCCATCCCCGGACCATGCCCCGCTGCTATAGTCCCTCCATCGTGACGGGCACCCCGCCCGTCGTTGGATCTCAGGGAGCGGGTCATGGGTCTCATCCAGGCAGTGAAAGGTGCAGTGGGCGGCGTGCTGGCCGACCAGTGGAAGGACTTCTACACCGTCCCGGCAGGCCTGCCGGCCACTGCGGCGCTGTTCGCCGCCGTGCCGCAGGGCACCAACGCCGGGCGCGGCTCCAATACCAGCGGCTCGTCCAACATCATCACCAATGGCTCGAAGATCGTGGTGCCGGAAGGCTACGGCCTGCTGCTGTTCCAGGATGGCGCCATCACCGGCTTCGTCGCCGAACCGGGTGGCTATGAGTGGCGGTCGGATGACCTCAACTCGCAGTCGATCTTCGCCGGCGACGGCATCGTCACCCCGCTGATCAAGCAGAGCTGGGAGCGCTTCAAGTTCGGCGGCCAGCCGGGCGGCCAGCAGGCGGCGTTCTTTGTCTCGCTGAAGGAGCTGCCCGACAACCGCTTCGGCACCCAGTCGGAAATCTATTGGGACGACGGCTTCCTCAACACCCAGGTGGGCGCGGTCACGCGTGGCTCGTACACGCTGAAGATCGTCGACCCGATCCTGTTCGTGAAGAACTTCGTGCCGGCCAGCTACCTGCAGCCGGGCAAGGTGTTCGACTTCACCGACCTGGACAACGCCGCGGCCAGCCAGCTGTTCAACGAAGTCGTTGGCTCGCTCGCGCCGGCCTTCAGCCTGTACACCAACGATCCCGGCAAGGGCAACCGCATCACCAAGCTGCAGCAGGATTCGCTGGGTTTTGCCCAGAGCCTGTCGGCGGCGGTTGAGCAGGGCTACCAGTGGAAGTCCGACCGTGGCCTGGCCATCGTCAAGACCGCCATCGTTTCCATTGAATACGACGCCAACACCCGCGAGCTGCTCAAGACGGTGCAGCGCGCCGATGCGCTGTCGGGTGGGCGTGGCAATTCCAACCTGCAGGCCAGCGTGGCCCAAGGCATCCAGTCGGCCGGTGAGAATGGCGGCGCGGCAGGCCTGGTCGGTGTGGGCATGGCGACCGGCATGTTCGGCGCCGGCGCGATGCAGCAGCCGGTCGCCCCGGCGGCCCCTGCGGCCGATGACCCGGTGGCCAAGCTGCAGAAGGCCAAGGAGATGCTGGACCTCGGCCTGATCACCCAGGACGACTACAACGCGCTCAAGGCCAAGGCACTGGGTCTGTAAGGCGGACACACGATAACCATGTCCGACCCCCGAACCCCGCCCCCGCTACCCGGGGGCCCCCCGCCGTTGCCGGACGCCGTGACCGGCCCCGGCTCGCCGCGCGATGTGCCGCCGCTGCCGGGCAGCTTCCCGCTTGACCCAGCTACCCTGCCCGACCCGATCCGCGCCGAGATCGAGGCGCCCGATCCGGTCGCGCTCGATACCCGTGCAGAGGAGCTGAAGGACGGCCTGAACCGCTGTCCCAAGTGCGGCTCCACCGATGTGCGCCTGAAGCTGGGCACCGATGTGCTGGTCTGCCAGTTCTGCCGGAACGAATGGCATGGCGCGCTGGTCGAGCAGGAGTTCGGGCTGGGCGAAGGCCTGGACCAGCTGCGCGGCACCATCATCGCGTCGGGCGCGCGCGACATCGAGGCCGGCACCGCCAGCCTGATGAGCTTCAAGTGCACCGGCTGCGGCGCCGAAGTGACCATCAACACCGAAACCACCATGACCGCGCGCTGCCACTGGTGCCGCCATGTGTTCGGGGTCAATGAGCAGGTCGCCAACGGTGCGGTGCCCGATGCAGTGCTGCCGTTCCGCATCACGAAAGACGATGCAGTGGCGCGCATCCGCCAGTTCGTGGACAAGCGCCGGCTGTTCGCGCTGAAGGCCTTCAAGGACCAGTTCACGCCCGAGAACGTGGTGGGCGTGTACATGCCCTACATGATCGTGGACAGCAACGTCAGCGCCAGCGTGTCCGGCAAGGGTGAAATCAAGACCCGCCAGTACACCCGCGGCGAAGGTGACAAGAAGAAGACCTACTACGACGCCGATGTGTACCAGGTGGACCGTGCGGTGGACTTCACCGTGGATGACCTGCCGCTGGAATCGTCGGCCGAGCGCGGCAACCTGGATACCAAAGCCAACACGAACAACATCATCAATGCGATCCTGCCGTTCGATACCAAGAATGCGCTGAAGTGGAACGCGTCGTACCTGCTGGGCTTCTCGTCCGAGAAGCGCAACCTGGACGTGGAAAAGATGAAGCCACGGCTGGAAGACCAGCTGCTCTCCATCGCCCGCGCGCAGGTGGAAGGTTCGGTGCGCCGCTACGACCGCGGCGTGCGTTGGGAGCAGGAACGCGTGGACCTGCACGGCTCGCGCTGGGTCTCCATGTACCTGCCGGTGTGGCTGTATTCGTACCACCAGCCTGGCCGCAACGGCGGCATGCTGCATTACATCGCGGTCAACGGGCGTACCGGTGAAACCATGGGCAGCGTGCCGGTGCAGCAGTGGAAGCTGCTGCTGGCCGCGCTCACCACCGGCACCATCGTTGAAGCCATCACCCTCTGGTTCCTGGTAGCTGCCTCATGAGCGATGAAAGTGGTCTCTGGTTGCTGTTGGCGGGTCCCGCCAGCGCAACCGCCTTGTACTGGGGCCTGTACCGGTACTACCGCAACACCGACAAGTCGCATGCGTTCGAGCGTGAGACCACGGTGGAGGCCAAGCCGGTGACCGGCTCGGACCGGCAGGTGGATACCATCACGGGCACGCAGGAAACGCGGATCCGTGGCGACAACGTGCGCGAGTACCGCAAGCGGGTCGTGCGCAACAGCGGGTGAGGTAGAATGCCGCCACTTTCTACCCTTCAGATTATGGATAGCCATGAAGAAGCTTGTCTTCCTTGCCCTGCTGCTCACCTCGCTGAGCCTTCTCACCGCCTGCGCCCGTGGCGGCGACAAGGCCGCGGAGACGAACGACCCGAAGGTCGGTGACCTGTATGCAGCGGTGCTTTCGGAGTTTGCCGAGTTCCAGCAGCCGGGCGAGAAGGCCTACGGCCTGCTGAAGGTCATCAAGGTCGAGCCGGACGCCGTCACCGTGGTCACCGACAGCAGCGCCTGGGATGACGAAATGTCGGCCAAGCGCGAACTGCGTGGCGACCTCAAGGAGGTCGTGTGGGATATGGACGACGAGATCGTGGTGGCCCGCTCGGAGCTGGCGGAGATGCACCGCAAGGAAATCATCTTTGCCGTGCGCCATGGCGACAGCGCCAACTGACGCGACAAGCGTGACTTGAAGTCTGCTTGAAGGGCGCGGTGCATGCTCTAGATCACCATCCGATCTGGAGTTGCCATGCACCGCTTCCTTCCTGCCCTGCTGCTGGGCGCTGCCCTGCTGTTCCCGCCCGCCGCACTGGCGGCCGACAAGGTCCTGATCGTCCTCAGCGGCGAGGGCCGCGATGCCGGCAAGACCCGGCCCGGGTATGAATTCGACGAGCTCTCGCAGGCCTGGCTGGTCTTCAAGGCCAACGGGCTGGCGGTCGAGGTGGCCAGCCCCCAGGGTGGCCCGGTCGAGCCCGACAAATACAATCCCGACGAACCGTTCAACGCACAGCTGCTGGCCGATGGCGCTGCCATGGCGCAGCTTGCCGCCACCCGGCCCATCGCCGGGCTGCGTGCCAGCGATTACCGCGCGGTCTATGTGGTGGGCGGCAAAGGTGCCATGTTCGACCTGCCCCGCTCGCAGCCACTGCAGCAGTTGATCGGCGCCGCATGGGCCAACGGCGCGGTGATCGCGGCGGTGTGCCACGGGCCTGCCGCACTGGCCGAGGTGCGGCTTGCGGACGGCAGCCCGTTGGTCGCAGGCCGGCAGCTGACCGGCTTCACCAACGAGGAGGAAGCTCTGTTCGGCAAGAAATGGGCGAAGGAATTCCCGTGGCTGCTGGAGGACGCGCTTCGCCAACGCGGCGGTGAGTGGAGCGAAGCGCCGCTGATGATGCCGCACGTGGTCGTCGATGGGCGCCTGGTCACGGGCCAGAACCCCTACTCCACCGTCGGCGTGGCCGAGGCGATAGTACGCGGGCTGGGGCGGACCCCGGTGGCACGTACGCCCGGGCGCGACGAGCGTTCCATGGCGCTGGTCGAGCGCCTGCGCGGCGGTGATGCGGCCGGTGCGGCCCGCACGCTGAAGCAGGATCCTGCGTCCTACCACGTCGAGCTGATCGGCATGCTGGGCTTCTACCAGGCGAAGGCGGCGGATGTAGACCTCGCGGCACTGCGCCCTGCATTGCAGACCATGGAGCTGGCCATGCCTTACATGGCCGAGCCGCAGCTGAAACTGGGCATCGCCGAGGCGCACCTGCGGTTGGGCGACCGCAGCCGGGCACGGACACTGGTGCTGGAGGTACTGGACGCCTCGCCCGGCATGCAACAGGCTGGTGACCTGCTGAAACGGATCGACAGCTGACATGACAACCTGCCCTGCCCTGCGCGTACTGGTGATCGAGGACAACCCGGTGCTGCGCGCCAACCTCGAGCTGCTGTTCGCCGGCCAGGGCATCGACAGCCGCTTCGCCGCCGATGGCCTTTCCGGGCTGCAGGAGGCACTGGCAGAGCCGCCCGATGTGCTGGTGCTGGACCTGGGCCTTCCCGGCCTGGATGGCATGCGCGTGTGCGAGCAGCTGCGCGCGCGCAGCGACCGGCACGTGCCGGTGTTGATGCTGACCGCGCGTGATGCGTTGGAGGACAAGCTGGCCGGGTTCCGAAGTGGTGCCGATGACTACCTGGTCAAGCCGTTTGCCGGTGCCGAACTGGTGGCGCGGTGTGTGGCCCTGTCGCAGCGCCACCGCGCAGGCACCCCGCACCTGCTGACGGTTGGCAGCCTCAGCATTGACCGGCGCAGCAACCTGGTGCAGCGACACGGGCAGACACTGGTGCTCCACCACACCGCCCTGCAGCTCCTGCTGCTCCTGGCCGAAGCATGGCCACGAACGCTGACCCGAAGCGAGCTGGTCGAGCGGTTGTGGGGCGCCAGCCCGCCCGAGTCCGATCCGCTGCGCACGCACCTGTACACCCTGCGGCAGGTACTCGACAAACCGTTCCCGGTGCCCCTGCTCAAGACCGTGCATGGCGTGGGCTTCCGCCTGGAGGCGGACACGTGAGCGCCGCACCGCGTCCGCGTCGTCGCCTGCGCCGCCGCCTGATGCTGGCCTTCTCCGGCTTCGCGCTGCTGGTGGCGGTGCTGTACGGCTTCTACGTGGTGCTGTTCGTCTATCTGGTCGAGGACGAGATGTTCAATGGGCTCCTGGAGCAGGAAGCCAAGGTGCAGCTGCATCATCACGCCAGCCAGGGGGGATGGGCGCGACCGGCATTGCCGGGCATGTCGGTGCATGAGACTGCTGCAAGCCTGCCCGAAGGGCTCGGCGCGCGGTTGGTTGAGGAACCCTGGCGCCGGGAGTTCGCCGGTGACCAAGGTCGCCACTACCATCTGCGGCGGCTGGAGCCAACGGATGCGTGGCTGGTGGCGGAGGTCAGCCAGCAGTTGGTGGTGCGGCCGATGCGGGGCGGCATCCTGCAATGGTTGGGCTGGTCGAGCCTTGGCGTGCTAGGGATCGCCCTGCTGCTGGGCGCATGGCTGGCTCGACGGATGACCGCGCCGCTGTCACGGCTTTCCGACGTGGTCGCCGGCGCCAGTCCCACGCATCTGCCGACCGGGTTCGCCGAGAGCCTTCCCGACGATGAAGTCGGCGCACTGGCTCGCACACTGCAGGGGCTGCTGGTACGCATCGAGGCCTTCGTGGACCGCGAACGCGAGTTCACGCGGGATGCCAGTCATGAACTGCGCACGCCGCTGGCTGTCATCCGCAGTGCGTGCGAGCGCATGCAGGCCCGTGCCGATCTGGACCCTGCGCTCCACCTGCAGCTCGGCCACATGAACCAATCGGTGCTGCAACTGGAACACACCATCAGCGCACTGCTGATGCTGGCCCGCGAACAGCATCTGCAGGAAGCCGCCGAATCTATCACCCTGCTGCCACTGATCGAGCGGGTGATCGTGGACCAGACCGGCCTTCTTGGCGATCGCCCGGTGCACCTGGCGCTGGACGTGGCGGGCGATGCAAAGGCCTGCCTGCCGCCCACCGCACTTCGTGTCATCCTGTCCAACCTGATAGGCAATGCCTTCGCGCACACGCTGAAGGGAGAGGTAAGCATTACGGTGGAAGCGGGCTGGTTGCAGATCACCAACCCGGGTGCCGGCATCGATGCGGACGCCCTGCAGCCCTTCACCAAAGGCGCGGCGAGCAGCGGTTACGGTCTGGGGCTGTCGATCGTCCATCGGCTGTGCGAACGCCACCAGATCGACCTTCGATTCAACCCCGACAAGACCCGTACCATGGTGTCCATCCTGCTCGATCCTGCTGCACGCACGTGCACTTGAGAACGCTTGTTTGCCCAATGCCGATCGTTCAGCCCAGTGGAAGGCTCAGTAAATCTACGTGAGGGCAGCCAACTGCATCTTCGCGTGTACTGCACTGCGCCTCCACCCCCGTTGGACGCGGCATGGCGCACGGTGGGACGCATCGCCCCAGCCGGAACTGCCATGAGCGAGTCTGTCGCCCCCCTGCTTGCCGCCACTCCCCCACGCCCTGCCCCCCGAACGCGCGTGCTGTACCCGCTCAGCCTGACCGTCAATGGGGCCCCGCATGCGCTTCAGGTCGAATCCTCGATAAGCCTGCTTGACCTGTTGCGTGAACGCCTTCAGCTGACCGGCACCAAGAAGGGCTGTGACCACGGGCAGTGCGGCGCGTGCACCGTGCTGGTGGATGGGCGACGAATCAACAGCTGCCTGACCCTGGCGGTGATGCAGGATGGCGCACAGGTGCAGACCATCGAAGGTCTCGCCGACGGCGACGACCTGCATCCGCTACAGCAGGCCTTCATCGCCTGCGACGCGCTGCAATGCGGCTACTGCACGCCGGGGCAGATCTGCTCGGCGCAGGGCTTGATCAACGAGGGCAAGGCGTGCAGCCGCGACCAGGTGCGCGAGCTGATGAGCGGCAACGTCTGCCGCTGCGGCGCCTACCCGCAGATCACCGACGCGGTGATGTCCGTGCTGGAGACCGAACAACCACTGGCGGTCGAATCCCCGGCGTCTGAATGGGTTCCGGGCACGGTGCCCGCATGATTCCCGCCACCTACCAGCGACCCGATTCGATCGCCTACGCCCTGCAGGCCTTGGCCGGCTCCCTCGGAAGCAACGATACCCGGCCCATCGCAGGCGGCACCAACCTGCTGGATCTGATGAAGCTGCAGCTGGTCACCCCGGGCGCTCTGGTCGACGTGAACCGGCTGCCGCTGGATCGCATCGAAGCACGCGATGACGGCGGCCTGCGCCTGGGCGCCACGGCGCGCAACGCTGACACCGCCTGGCACCCGCTGGTCGAGCGCGACTACCCGTTGCTGTCGGCCGCCATGCTCGCAGCGGCGTCGCCGCAGATCCGCAACATGGCCAGCAACGGTGGCAACCTGCTGCAGCGCACACGCTGCACGTACTTCTATGACCGGGCCACGCCCTGCAACAAGCGTGAGCCGGGCAGCGGCTGCTCCGCCATCGGCGGGTTGACCCGCCACCACGCCATCCTGGGCGCGAGCGAGCACTGCATCGCCACCCATCCGTCTGACATGTGCGTGGCGCTGGCCGCCCTGGACGCAGTGGTGCACGTTGCCAGCGTGCGCGGTGAGCGCGAGATTGCGTTCGCCGATTTCCATCGCCTGCCGGGGGACACGCCCGACGTCGACACCTCGCTCGCCGCTGATGAACTGATCCTGCGCATCGAGCTGCCACCGGCCACCCGCTTTGCCGCCCACAGCGCGTATCTCAAGGTTCGCGAGCGCCTGTCCTACGCATTCGCGCTGGTCTCGGTCGCGGCCGCACTGGATATCGCGCCGGATGGCACCATCCGCGCGGCGCGCCTGGCCTTGGGCAGCGTGGCGCACAAGCCGTGGCGCGTGGCTGCCGCCGAAGCGGTACTGGAAGGCGCGAGACCTGGACCCGAGCCCTTCGCTGCCGCCGCCGAGGCACTTGTGGAGGGCGCGGTGTCGCAGGGCCAGAACGCCTTCAAGATCCCGCTGGCCCGGCGCACGGTGATCCGCGCGCTCGAAACCGCCGCACACGGCACCGTCGACAACCAGGGCAGCTCGCGCCCCCAACCGGAGACGCCGGCATGAATCTTCCCAACCCGCTCCATCCGCCGGTGGCCCCGGCAGGCACCGGACACGTGCCCACCGGCACCGGTACGCCGCGCATCGACGGGCGTGCGAAAGTCACCGGCCAGGCGCGCTATGCCGCCGAGTGGCCTGCACCGGACCTGGTATACGGCGTGGCGGTCAACAGCACCATCGCGAAGGGGCGCATCCTGGGCTTCAGCCTGGATGCCGCCGAGGCGGTCCCCGGCGTGCTGCGCATTCTCACCCACGACAACCGCCCGCGGATGCGCAGCGCAGGTCTGTTCTACAAGGACATGACGGCGCCCGCTGGCAGCCCGTTCCGCCCCCTGTACGACGCCACCGTGCTGTACAGCGGCCAGCCGGTCGCGCTGGTACTGGCCGAGACGTTTGAAGCCGCCCGCGAGGCTGCCGAACGCGTGGAAGTGCACTACGAGGTCGACGAGCACGACACCAACCTGGTGGCCGCCATGGCCCGGGCACGCCCACCGAAGAAGCTGAAGGCAGGCTTTTCGGCCCCGCCCAAGGACAAGGGCCAGCCCGACGACGCATTCACGCAGGCGCCCTTCCAGGTCACCGCCGATTTCTACCACGGCGTGGAACACCACAACCCGATGGAGCTGTTCGCCAGCACGGTGATCCGCGGCGACGACGGGCACTTGACCATCTACGACAAGACCCAGGGGTCGCAGAACAGCCGGTGGTACGTATCGCATGTGTTCGGCCTGCCCAAGCGGAAAGTGACAGTGCGCAACCCGTATGTGGGTGGCGCTTTCGGGGCGGGGCTGCGCCCGCAGTATCAGCTGCCGCTGGCCGTGATGGGCTCGCTGGCGCTGGAGAGATCGGTGCGGGTGGTGCTGACCCGGCAGCAGATGTTCACCTTCGGCCACCGCGCCGAGACCGTGCAACGGGTGAAGCTGGGCGCGGACGCCGACGGCACCCTGCACTCGATCTGGCACGAAGCCGTGGGCGAAACCTCGCGCATCGAGGATTACGTGGAAGTGGTGGTGAACTGGAGCGGGCAGTTGTACACCTGCGACAACGTGCACCTGGGCTACAAAGTGGTCGACCTGGACCAGTACACCCCGATCGACATGCGCGCACCCGGTGCCGCACACGGCGTGCATGCGCTGGAAGTGGCGATGGACGAGCTTGCTGCAGGCCTCGGCATGGACCCGCTGGCACTGCGCCTGAAGAACTATGCCGAGGTCAACCCGGCCGACGGCAAGCCCTATTCGAGCAAGGCGCTGCGTGAATGCTATGAGCAGGGTGCAGCCCGCTTCGGCTGGGCCGACCGCCCGCAGCAGCCGCGTTCCCGCCGCGAAGGCAATGAGTGGGTCGGCTGGGGCATGGCCACCGGCCAATGGGATGCCATGCAGATGTTCGCCCGCGCGCGCGCCGTGCTGCACGCCGACGGACGGCTGGTGGTAAGCAGCGCCGCCAGCGACATCGGCACCGGTACCTACACCGTGATGAGCATGATCGCCGCCGAGGCGCTGGGACTGCCGCTGGAGCAGGTGAGTTTCCAGCTGGGCGATTCGACGCTGCCGGTGGCGCCCATCGAAGGGGGCTCGTCACACGTAAGCACCGTCGGCTCGGCGGTGGAAGGCGCCTGCACCAAACTGCGTCGCCGGTTGCTGGCACTGGCGCGGCTGGCGCCGGGAACCGCGTTCGCGCGCGCCCGCCTGGAGGATGTGGTGTTCCGCGATGGCACCCTGGCGCTGCGCGACGACCCCGCCAGCGCGGTTCCGCTGACCGCGCTGCTGGCCGGCGCTGAGCGCGCCAGCGTCGAGGCCAGCTACCTGCTGCTGCCCAACCTGCTGGAACAACGGAAGTTCACCCGCGCCACCCACAGTGCGGTGTTTGTGGAAGTGCGGGTCGACGAAGACCTGGGCACCGTACGGGTGATGCGGGTGGTCAGTGCCATTGCCGCCGGGCGCATCCTCAACCCGACCACGGCACGCAGCCAGATCATCGGCGGCGTGGTCTGGGGCATCGGCGCGGCCCTGCACGAGCACACCGAGGCCGACCATCGGTTCGGCCGCTTCATGAACCGCGATTTCGCCCAGTACCACGTGTCGGTCAACGCCGACATCCACGAGGTGGAGGTGCTGTTCGTCGAGGAGGATGACCGCGTGGTCAGCAGCCTTGGCGCAAAGGGCGTGGGCGAAATCGGCCTGGTGGGGGTCTCCGCCGCGATCAGCAATGCGATTTTCCACGCCACCGGCAAGCGCATCCGCAGCACCCCGATCACCCCGGACAAAGTGATGCGCTGACGTGAAATGGCGATCACGCCGGAATCGCCAGACTGGACCATCCCCCGCCACCCACACGCACTGATGAGGCCGTTGATCAGCGTAGAGGAAGCCGATGCCGTGCTTCGTTCCAGCACCCCCGACGTTGTCACCGAACAGATCGCCCTGCCGGATGCGGTCGGCCGCGTGCTGGCACAGCCGGTGGTAGCTGAAGGCGCGCAGCCGCCGTTCGACCGGGTCATGATGGATGGCGTGGCCACGCGCTGGCAGCCGGTGATGCCCGCCATGCTCCAGGTTGCCGGTGCGCAGATGGCCGGCATGCACGGCCAGATGCTGGAAGACGCCGGCAGCTGCATCGAGGTTTCCACCGGCGCCGTCCTGCCCGAGGGGTGCGACTGCATCGTGCCGATCGAACAGCTGGAGCGCACCGCTGGCGGCTATGCGCTGCGCGCCACCGCCGTGCCGGTCGCCGGCCAGTTCATCCACCGCCGTGGCAGCGATTGCGCTGCCGGCACGCCGGTGCTGGCGCCGGGCATCCACATAGGGCCCCCACAGATGGCACTGCTGGCTGCCAACGGCGTGGCCCGGGTCACCGTGGCGCGGTTGCCGAAGGTGGCCATCGTCGCGACTGGCGATGAACTGGTGGACGTGGACGCAGCGCTGCCGCCCGGACGCATCCGTCGTTCCAACGACCTGGCCTTGATGGCCGCGCTGCAGGCGGCCGGCCTGGGCCGCGCCTCCCTGCACCACCTCGCAGACGATCCCGCCCTGCTTGCCGAGGCGCTGGGCCGGCTGCTGGCGTCGCACGACACGCTGGTGCTGTCCGGCGGCGTTTCCATGGGACAGCGCGACTACCTGCCCGGCACGCTGGAGGCGCTGGGCGTGCGTTGCCACTTCCACGGCATCGCACAACGGCCGGGCAAGCCCATGTGGTTTGGCGTGGGGCCGCAAGGGCAGCGGGTCTTCGCGCTGCCGGGCAATCCGGTTTCGTCGCTGGTCTGCCTGATCCGCTACGTGCGCCCGGCGCTGCTGGCGGGCATGGGCGCTGCGCCCGCTGCACCGGAGCAGGCGTCCCTCGCTACCGCCCTGCCCGCCTTTGCCCTGGCCCAGTTCATTCCGGTCCATCTGCGTGACGATGGCGCCGGCAATGCGGTGGCCGAGCCCGTGGCCTCGCGCAACTCCGGTGACTTCACGGCATTGGCCGGCACCGCCGGCGTGCTGGAGCTTGCTGCCGGCAGCGCGGGTAAAGCAGGCCAGCCATTGCGGCTGCACCGGTGGTGAGATGAGCGTCCACGCACCCCTCCTGGATCGCCGCAACCGCCCCCTGCGCGACCTGCGCATCTCGGTCATGGACCGCTGCAATTTCCGCTGCACTTACTGCATGCCGGCGGCGACCTATGGCGAGGACTATGCCTTCCTGCCGCCGGCGGCGCGGCTGAGCTTTGATGAGATCGAGCGCGTGTGCCGCCAGGCCGCCTCGCTGGGGGTGAGCAAGCTGCGCCTGACCGGCGGCGAACCGCTGCTTCGCCCGAAGCTGCCCGACCTGATCCGGCGCCTGCGTCGCATCGACGGCATCGACGATATCGCCCTGACCACCAACGGCGTGCTGCTCGATCGGCAATCGCAGGCATTGGCGGATGCGGGCCTGGACCGGGTCACGGTCAGCCTGGACACGCTGGATCCCGCGCTGTTCCGCCAGATCAGCGGCGGGCGTGGCGACGTGGACGCCGTGCTGCGCGGGATCGACGCGGCCTGCGCCGCTGGCTTCCGTGACGGGGTCAAGATCAATGCCGTGCTGCAGCGCGGGCTCAACGACGCCGGCGCGCTGGCGCTGGTCGAACGCTTCCGCGGCAGCAGCGTGGTGCTGCGCTTCATCGAGTTCATGGACGTGGGCAACCGCACCGCCTGGTCAGTGGACAGCGTGGTCAGCTCGCAGGAACTGCACGCGCGCATCCACGCCCGCTGGCCGCTGCTGGCGTTGCCGCCCCGCCATCCGGGCGAAGTCGCCTCCCGCTACCGTTTCGTTGATGGGGGCGGTGAAATCGGCCTGATCTCGTCCATCTCCACGCCCTTCTGCGGCGACTGCACGCGGGCGCGCCTTTCCTCCGAAGGTCAGCTCTACACCTGCCTGTTCGCCACCCGTGGTACCGACCTGCGCGGCCTGCTGCGCGCCAGCGCGGACGACGCCACCCTGCGCGCGGTGCTGGCGGGGGTGTGGTCGGCCCGCAACGACCGCTACAGCGAACTGCGCGGCCGCCCGGCGTCAACGCCAGGACGCCGCATCGAAATGCACTACATAGGTGGATGATGGAACCCAACCCTCCCCTGCTCTCGCACCTGGACGCCGATGCACGGCCGCGCATGGTCGATGTGGGCGGCAAGACCGCCACCGACCGCGTGGCACACGCCCAGGCCCGGGTGCGCTTCCCGCCCGAGGTCGCCACCCAGCTGCGCGAGGCCGGCTTCGTGCTGCCCAAGGGCGCGGTGCTGACCGTGGCCCACATTGCCGGGGTGATGGGCGCCAAGGTCACCTCGCAGTTGATTCCGCTGTGCCACCCGCTTGCCCTGCAGCGCTGTGATATCACCATCGACATGGAGGGCGACAGCGCGGTGATCGACTGCACGGTTGCCTGCCACGGCACCACCGGCGTCGAGATGGAGGCCCTGACCGGGGCCAGCATTGCTGCGCTCACGCTGTATGACATGTGCAAGGCGCTGTCGCACGCCATTGTGATCGAGCAGGTGCGGCTGGTGGCCAAACGCGGCGGCAAGTCCGACCTGGCGTACCCGTCATGAGCGCACCGCTGTCTGCCCTGCTGCTGACCGGCGGTGCCAGCCGCCGCATGCAGGCCGACAAGGCACTGCTCGACTACGCCGGACAGCCACAGCTGCTGCGTGCCTGGGCCCTGCTCAGGCATGTCGAGGTGGTGCAGGCCTTCGTCTCGCTTCGCCCGGACCAGTGCGGCGAAACGCTGCGCGGCAGCCTGCCCAGCCTGTTGGACAGCGTCGACAGCGTGGGTCCCGTCGCCGGCATCCTCTCCGCGCAGCAGGCGTTCCCCGGTCATGCATGGCTGGTGATCGCCTGCGACCTGCCCCTGCTGGATGCGCGCACGCTGCGCGCGCTGGTGGCGGCCCGGCAACCCGCGAAGGACGCCACGGCGTTCGTCAGCCGCCACGACGACCTCCCCGAGCCGCTCTGTGCGATCTGGGAACCCTCCTCCGCGCCGCTGCTGCGCGAGCGCTTCGACGCGGGGAACTACTGCCCGCGCAAAGCGCTGCTGCAGTTGCAGATCCACGCGCTGCCCTCGCCTGGCAGTGCCCTGGACAACGTCAACACCCCCGGCGAGCTGCTGCAGGCACGCCAACAACTGGAAACCAGCTGATGCCCCAGGTCGAACTCAATTACTTCGCGCAACTGCGCGAACAGGCCAACAGGGGCGCCGAACGCGTGGAGACCGACGCCGATTCGCTGGGCACGCTCTACGCGCAGCTGCAGGCCAGGCATGGCTTCACCCTGCCGGCGTCCACGCTCAGGGTAGCCGTGAACGAGCGCTTCTGTGGATGGGACCACCCGCTGCAGGACGGCGACACCGTGGTGTTCATCCCACCGGTCAACGGCGGATGAGCGGGTTCTCGGTAAGCGCGGTGGGGCTGGATGTGCCGGCGCTGCGCTCGGCCCTGCAGAATCCCGCGCACGGCGCGTTCTGTGCGTTCGAAGGCTGGGTGCGCAACCGCAACGACGGCCGCGATGTGGAAGGCCTGGAATACGAGGTGTACGCCGCCCTGGCGCAGAGCGAGGGCGAGACCATCCTGGCCGAAGCCCGCGAGCGCTTCGGCGATATCGATGCGATCGGGGTCCACCGCAGCGGACGCCTGGCGGTAGGCGAGCTGGCCGTGTGGGTCGGCGTTTCCTCGCCCCACCGCGACGCCGCCTTCGGTGCATGCCGCTACATCATCGATGCGATCAAGCACCGGCTTCCGGTCTGGAAGAAAGAGCTGTACGTGGAAGGCGACACCGAGTGGGTGGTCTGCTCGCACGGCGGCGACCCCCATTCACATGGCGCTTCACCGCATGCCGACCGCCCCTGAATCATCATCGTCGTACCGATCCCGTGAGCCAGGCTGCAGCAGCCAACGAGGAGCCACCCCATGAGCACGCCCCCCCAGCTTTCCCTTTCCCGCCGCGACGTGCTGAAACTCGGCGCCGGCTCGGCCACCAGCATGGTCATCCCCACCGTGGTCGCAGAAGCCCAGGGAAACACCGCCGGCGCACGCGCACCGGTGACCGCCGAGGTGGCCTTCGAGGTCAACGGCAAGCCGCGCACGCTGCAGCTGGACACCCGCGTCACCCTGCTCGATGCACTGCGCGAGCACCTGCACCTGACCGGCACCAAGAAAGGCTGCGACCACGGCCAATGCGGTGCCTGCACGGTGCTGGTGGACGGCCGCCGCATCAATGCCTGCCTGACCCTGGCGGTGATGCACCCGGGCGCGAAGATCACCACCATCGAAGGGCTGGGCGCCCCGGACAAACTGCACCCGATGCAGGCTGCGTTCGTCAAACATGATGGCTACCAGTGCGGCTACTGCACCCCCGGGCAAATCTGCTCGGCGGTGGCGGTGCTGCAGGAAGTGCGCGACAACATTCCCAGCCACGTCACCGATGACCTCGGCGCCCGCGCCACGCTCAGCGCCGATGAGATACGCGAACGCATGAGCGGCAACATCTGCCGCTGCGGCGCCTATTCCAACATCGTCGAAGCGATCGAAGACGTCGGAGGAACGCGCGCATGAGGGCCTTCACTTACGAACGTGCCACTACGCCGGCCGAAGCGGCCGCTGCGGCGGCCCGCACCCAGGGCGCGCGCTTCATTGCCGGCGGCACCAACCTGCTGGACCTGATGAAGCTGGAGATCGAAACGCCGGCGCACCTGATCGACGTCAACGGGTTGTCGCTGGACACCATCGAAGCCACCGCCGAAGGCGGCCTGCGCGTCGGTGCGCTTGTACGCAATACCGACCTGGCGGCCGACCCGCGCATCCGTCGCGACTACACCCTGCTCACCCGCGCGCTGGTCGCCGGGGCCTCCGGCCAGCTGCGCAACAAGGCCACCACCGCCGGCAACCTGCTGCAGCGCACCCGTTGCCCGTATTTCTACGACACCGCGCAGCCGTGCAACAAGCGCCTGCCGGGCAGTGGCTGCGGGGCCATCGGCGGGATCAGCCGGCAGCTGGCAGTGGTTGGCGCCAGCCCGGCCTGCATCGCCACCCATCCCAGCGACATGGCGGTGGCGATGATGGCGCTGGACGCGGTGGTGGAAACCATCCGCCCGGACGGCTCCAGCCGGCGCATCCCGCTCAATGACCTGTACCGCGCGCCCGGCACCACGCCGCAGGTGGAAACCGTGCTCGACAAGGGCGAATTGATCGCCGCTGCGGTGCTGCCTGCTCCGCTTGGCGGGACCCACATCTACCGCAAGGTGCGCGACCGCGCCTCGTACGCGTTTGCGCTGGTGTCGGTGGCCGCGGTGGTCCAGCGCGACGGCAGTGGTCGGGTCGCCCTGGGCGGTGTGGCGTACAAGCCCTGGCGCACGCTGGAAGCCGACGCGCTGTTGCCGCAGGGTGCGGCTGCCGTCATGGCCTCGCTGCTGAAAGGCGCGACGCCCTCGTCACAGAACGCCTTCAAGGTGCAGCTGGCCGAACGCACGCTCGCCGCCGTGCTGCTGGAGGCGAAGGGATAAGCCATGAAATTCGACACGCCTGCAGGAAAGAATCCGATCGACCAGCTCAAGGTGGTCGGCCAGCCGTTGAATCGTATCGACGGTCCGCTCAAGACCACCGGTCATGCCCCGTATGCCTACGAACGCCACGACGCGGTGGCCGCGCCGGCATACGGCTACGTGGTCACCGCCGGCATCGCCAAGGGCCGGGTCAGCAGCATGGAACTGGATGCCGCACGCCGCTCCCCGGGGGTGCTGGCCATCGTCACCGCCGACAACGCCGGGCCATTGCAGAAATCGCAACGCAATACCGCTGCGCTGCTGGGCGGGCCGGAGATCTCGCATTACCACCAGGCGCTGGCGCTGGTGGTGGCCGAGACCTTTGAACAGGCGCGTGCCGCGGCCGGCCTGGTCAAGGTTCGCTACACCACGCAAAAAGGCGCTTACGACCTGGCCGCGGCGAAGAAGGCCGGCACCAACTTCCAGAAGACCGACCCGGACGCCCGCGTGGGCGATTTCGAGAAGGCCTTCGGCGAGGCACCGGTCACCTTGGACGCGCTCTACCACACCCCCGACCAGTCGCACGCGATGATGGAGCCGCACGCCACCCTTGCCGCGTGGGAAGGCGACAAGCTCACGGTGTGGACCTCCAACCAGATGATCGACTGGGGCAAGACCGACCTGGCCAAGACCTTGGGACTGCCGAAGGAGAACGTGCGCCTGGTTTCGCCGTACATCGGCGGCGGCTTTGGCGGAAAACTGTTCGTCCGTTCGGACGTGCTGCTGGCGGCATTGGGTGCGCGCGCAGCGAAGCGCCCGGTCAAGGTCGCGCTGTCGCGCCCGCAGATCGCCAACAACACCACCCATCGTCCGGCCACGCTGCAGCGCATCCGGCTGGGTGCCACCGCGCAGGGGACGCTCACCGCGATCGGTCACGAATCGTGGTCGGGCAACCTGCCCGGCGGCTCCCCCGAAGAAGCGATCCAGCAGACCAAGCTGATGTATGCAGGCGCAAACCGGCTGGCCGGGTTGCGCTTGGCGCACCTGGACCTGCCGGAAGGCAACGCCATGCGCGCGCCGGGCGAAACCCCGGGGCTGATGGCGCTGGAAATCGCGATGGATGAAATGGCCGAGAAGCTCGGCCTGGATCCGGTCGAGTTCCGCATCCGCAATGACACCCAGGTGGACCCGGCCAATCCGGAACGACCCTTCTCCAAGCGCCAGCTGGTGCAGTGCCTGCGTGACGGTGCGCAGCGCTTTGGATGGGACAAGCGCAATGCGCGCCCCGGCCAGCAGCGCGATGGCCGCTGGCTGGTGGGCATGGGCGTTGCCGCCGGCTTCCGCAACAACCTGGTGATGAAGTCGGGTGCGCGCGTGCGCCTGGATGCCACGGGCCAGGTCACGGTGGAAACCGACATGACCGACATCGGCACCGGCAGCTACACCATCCTGGGCCAGACCGCCGCAGAGATGCTGGGCGTGCCCCTTGAGAAGGTGACGGTGAAGCTGGGCGATTCCAGCTTCCCGGCCTCGGCGGGTTCCGGCGGCCAATGGGGCGCCAACAGTTCCACTGCCGGCGTGTTCGCGGCGTGCACCAAGCTGCGCGGGGCGGTAGCGACGAAACTGGGATTGGACCCGGCCACCGCGACCTTTGCCGACGGCCAGGTCAGCGCCGGCGGCAAGCGCTTCGCGCTGGGCAAGGCCGCAGCCGACGGCGAGCTGGTGGCGGAAGACACCATCGAGTTCGCCGAGCTGGAAGAGAAGTTCCAGCAGTCCACCTTCGCCGCGCATTTCGTCGAAGTGGGCGTGGATGTCGCCACCGGCGAAAGCCGCATCCGCCGCATGCTGGCGGTGTGCGCCGCCGGGCGCATCCTCAACCCCAAAACCGCGCGCAGCCAGGTGATCGGCGCGATGACCATGGGCGTGGGCGCGGCCTTGTCGGAAGAGCTGGCGGTGGACACGCGGCTGGGCTTCTTCGTCAACCACGACCTGGCCGGCTACGAAGTGCCCGTGCATGCCGACATTCCCCACCAGGAGGTGGTGTTCCTGGACGAGACCGACCCGGTGTCGTCGCCGATGAAGGCCAAGGGCGTGGGCGAGCTCGGCCTGTGCGGTGTCAGTGCGGCGGTAGCCAATGCGATCTACAACGCCACCGGCACCCGCGTGCGCGAATATCCGATCACGCTGGACAAACTGCTGGCCGGGCTGCCCGCGCTGGGATGAGTGCCGGCCTGGCCAGTACGCCCCTGGATGCCGAGGACGGTAACCCCGGCCTCGTGTTCGAGGCGACCCTCGATGCCCTGCGCGAGGGTCGCCGCGCGGCGCTGGCGGTGGTGCTGGAAACCGAAGGTTCCACCTATACGCGCGCCGGCACGGTGGTGCTGTTTTCCGATCACGGTCACGTCGGCTGGCTCAGCGGTGGCTGCCTGGAGCCGGAGATTGAACGCCGCGCCATGCAGGCCGTGGACGAGAACACCTTGGCATGGATGGAGATCGATACCCGCGACGATGACGCGTTGTTTGCCGGCAACGCGGTGGGATGCCGCGGGCGGCAACGGGTGGTGTTGATTCCGCTGGCGTCGCTTGCCGGCATCGACAGCGTGCTTGACCCGTGGCTGCGGGGAGAGGGGACGCTGGACCTGACGCTCCAGGCCACGGGTGCGCTGCAATGGCGTTGTGGCGACATGGGCCTTTCCCATGACCTCGCCAGTCCGCCGGTCGACTGGGAAGCGCCTCGCCGGGAGTGGCAGCTGCAATGGCGGCGTGCGCCGAGCGTGGTCGTGTTGGGCGCGGGCCCCGAGGCCGCGCCGTTGCTGCCCCTGCTGGTGGGCCTGGGATGGCGGGTTGAGGTGCGTGAGCCGCGCCCGCGGTGGCAGGGGCGGCTTGCTGCTGTCGTGCCACCCGACCAACGGTCGGGTGCTGCCGCGGGTTCGTTTACCGATTGCAGCACGCGGTGGACCAACGGGCCGTTTCCGGATGCGGTGCTGGTGATGCACCACAATTTCGAGCTGGACCGGGAAGCGTTGGACGCGCTGGCGGCTACCTCGATTCCCTTCATCGGATTGCTGGGGCCGGGGCGAAGGCGCGACGACCTGTTCAAACTGCTGCCCCCGCAAGCACGGGCAGCGCTGTCCCCTCGCCTGCGATCGCCGATCGGGCTGGGGCTGGGTGGCCGGGGACCGGAGGCCATTGCACTGAGCATTGCCGCCCAGCTGCAGGCATGGCGGCACGGCGTGCCGGAAGTGCCGTGATCAACGCCCATGCCGCCGTGGTGCTCGCCGCCGGCGCAAGCACGCGGCTGGGCCGCCCCAAACAGCTGCTGCGCCGCGAGGGCGAGACCCTGCTGCACCGGATGGTCCGGTTGGCAGCCGGCACCGTACCTTCGGTGCTGGTGGTGGTGCTGCCCGAGGCGTCTGGACCGCTCACCGATGCGGTGGCCGACCTCGAATGCGTGCAGGCGCTCAATCCACAGCCGCAGCGCGGCATGGGCAGCAGCCTGGTGGTCGCCGCGCCGATGGTCCAGGCCTCCGCACGGGTGCTTGTGCTCGCCTGCGACCAGCCCGCGCTGGACGCTGCGCATCTGCAGGCGTTGCTGGACAGTGCCAGCCAGTCAACCTCAGGCTGCGCGGGCACCCTGTTGCTGGGCACGCTCGGCGTGCCGGCGGTGGTGCCCGGCGCATGGTTCGCCGATCTCGCCGACGGCCAGGGTGACAGCGGCTTCCGCGCACGGCTGCGCGCGCTCGAACCCGGAACGGTCGGCGTGCTGCACGCCCCTGCCCTCGCGCTGGATATCGATACCCCGGACGATCTGCGCGCCGCGCACGAACTCGGCCTGATCGACGACTGACGCCGGTGGCTTCAGGGTTGCCAGTCGAGGCCGCGTGGCGCGCTGGAGAAACCCGCCGCACGCAGTGCCTCGGTCACCGCATCGCGCTGGATGGGCGCATCGTCGATCAATTCCAGGGTGAACGTCATGCGCCGCCCGCGTCGCAGTGCGATGACCAGCGCCTGGGCGGCCGCGGTCAGCGCCGCGTCTTCGCCAGGCGCGCCCGGCTCGAACCACGTCAGCAGTTGCCGCCCGCCCTGGGCCAGGTACATGCGCAGGCGCCCGCCGCCGATCACCACCAGTGCACCGGGCCGTCGTACCGGCCGCTGTGACACGCGGTGCGCCGGCCATGGCAGCACCGGACCGAACGGATTGGCAGGGTCCGCCGCGGACAGTCCCACGCTGAACCCGACCCGCCCGGGCTGCTGCGCCTCGGCTACCTCACGCAGGGCATCGACCATGCCACGCTCAGCGAACTGTGCGCCGCCCATCCCGTCCACGAACCGCCCGCGCAGCACCCGGCCGGCATCCTCCATGCCGCGATAGACCTGCACCAGCGCGGGGAAACCCCCGGCGATGCCTTCGGCAATGGCCGCGCCGCGCGTCACGATACCGTGGCGCTCCAGCAGCCCGTTCGCCAGCGCGACCGCACGCACCGTATCGCTGACCAACGGCCGCTGCAGCAGCGACCATCGACCCGCGAGCGTAGGCGTGGCCAACGTGGTCGCCATCGGCTGCAGGCCGCCCGCAGCGCCGAGCGGATCCATCATCGCCCTGCCCCGCGCGTAGCGGTTCTGTCGCGCAGAGGTCGTCGCCCGCGGGCGCGCGGGTCGCGAGGCCGACAGGTGCCGCAGCGGCGTCCACAGATCGGTGGTCACCCGACCGGCCCATGCCAGTTCCCACAGCGCGGTGTGCAGCGTCTCGGCATCGACCACGACATCGTCCACGCCGGCAGCAGCCAGGCGCGCCTGCACCGCAGTGGCCAGTTGGCGTGCAAAGAACGCACCGCCATCGGACATTACCGTCAACAGCGCGGCCTGCAGGGGCGAAGGTTCGATCGCCTGCACGACAGGCAGCGTTTCGCCCATGCCCTCCTGCACGTGAAGCGACACCAGACCGTCATCCTCGCCCAGGCGGCCATGACCCACCCACGCCACCGTGCCGGTCGCCAGCAGCTCGTCCAGCATCGTCGGGGTGTAGTCGGCTACCCGTGCCGACAGAATCTGGTGCTCCCACGCCGACACCGGCATCGGAACGCCGGCCAGCAGCTCGATCACGCGCAGGACGCCATCGCCACCTTCCAGTGCGCCGTGCGCAGGTACCGCGCTGGAGCGCGATGCCACCGTCGCGTCGGCCACCAGCCCATGCCGCTCCAGCAGCAGCGCTGCATACGCCTCACGGCTGGCCGGACGGGTCGCTTCACGCGCGGCCTGCAGCGAGCGCAGGCGCAGGCGCTGGAACACCGCTTCGCCCACCCATTCGCGGCGCGCCAACGGAACCGTTGCAGCATCGGCGCCGTCGTCGCGCGCGTTCCCCGCGCCGAAATGACCACTGAGCACCTTGCCCTGTCCGGCCAGATGCTCCAGCGCCGCATCCACCACGGCCACGCCCAGCCCCCAGTGGCGGGCTGCATCGCCCGTGGTGAACGCCGCATGGGTGCGCGCGTAGCGTCCAAGCAGCTCGCCCAACGGGTCGCTGGAAGGCTGCAGGAACACGGCGGGTATGCCGCCTGGCAGTTCAACGGCGAGCGCATCCCGCAAGCGGGCGGCGTCCTCCACGGCGGCCCAGACCGGCCGCCCGGCCACCTGGACGGAAACGATGCGCTGCTCGCCCTGGAGCGAACGCACATGCGTGCCGACGCTGTCTGCATCGATGAGGCGCGCTGCGATGTCCGTCGCGCTCAGCGGGCCCAGCTCGCGCAGCAGGTCGGCAAGCCCTTCCCTGCCGTTCGCCTGCCGCCCCGGTGCCAACCGCTGCAACTCCAGCGTCACCTGTTCCACAACGGCGGGATCAAGCAGTTCACCCAGATCCACCTGGCCGAGCAGGTCACCCAGCAGCCCGGCATCCAGCGACAGCACCGACGCGCGGCGCTCGGCCAGCGGCACATCGGTGCCATACATGAACTCGGCCACGTAGCCGAACAGCAGGTTGGCGGCAAACGGAGACGGCACCTCGGTGGTGACCTCGGCAATCTCGATGCGGCCATCGGCCAGACGCTGCATCAGCGTGTCCAGCGCATCCAGGTCGTAGACATCCTGCAGGCACTCGCGCGCCGCCTCGATCAGGATCGGGAATTCCGGATAGCGCTGCGCGATGGCGAGCAGCTCGGCGGCGCGCAGGCGCTGCTGCCACAGCGGTGAGCGCTTTCCCGGCTTGCTTCGCGGCAGCAACAGGGCCCGCGCCGCGCACTCGCGGAACCGTGCGGCAAACAGCGCTGAACCGCCCACGGCCAGCGTCACCTCACGGCGCAGCCGTTCGGGCTCGAACAGGAACAGCTCGGCGCCGGGCAGCCGCCCAGACGAATCGGGAATGCGCACGATGATGCCGTCATCGCTGGCCACCACCGCCGGGTCCACGCCCCAGCGCTCCTGGATGCGCCCTGCCAGTGCCAGCGCCCAGGGATCGTGGATGCGCCGTCCATAGGGCGAATGCAGCATCACCCGCCAATCGCCGGATTCGTCACGGCACCGTTCCACCACCAGCCGGCGGTCGGTCGGCAGCACGCCGGTTGCCGCGCGCTGCTCATCCAGCAGGCCAATGATGTTGGCGATCGCATTGGGCTGCAGACCCGCACCCTGCAGCCGCGTGAGCAACGCCGGCGCAAGCGTGTCGTTCCCCGCTTCGGCGTCCAGCGCGGCCAGGAACGCGCCCACCGCCTCACCCAGTTCCGCCGGGCGGCCCACGCCTTCGCCCCGCCAGAACGGCAGCCGTGCCGAGCGCCCGGGCGCGGGCGTGACCACGACCTGGTCATGGGTGATCCGCTCGATCCGCCAGGAAGTGGCGCCCAGCGTGATCACGTCATTGACCCGTGATTCGTGGACCATTTCCTCGTCCAGCTCGCCGACCCGGCGCGAGCCGGCACGTTCTTCGCCTTCGGGCAGCATCACGCTGTACATGCCACGGTCGGGAATGGTCCCGGCGCTGGTCACCGCCAGCTGCTTGGCCCCCGGCCGTGCGCTCAGTTCACCGCTCTGCCGGTTCCACACCAGGCGCGGGCGGAAGCCGGCGAAGTCGTCGGACGGGTAGCGCCCGGCCAGCATGTCCAGGGTGGCATCGAACGCACTGCGCGGCAGGCTGCGGTACGGCGCCGCGCGACGCACGCGCGCATACCAGGCGTCGACATCCAGCGGCTCCATCGAGGCCGCCGCCACGGTCTGCTGGGCCAGCACGTCCAGCGGGTTGCGCGGCGGATCCACCGCTTCGATGCGCCCTTCCAGCATCCGCTCGATCGCCACGGTGGCGTCGATCAGGTCACGTCGCGTGCGCGGGTAGACCAGCCCGGTGGAGGTGCCGCCGACCTGGTGGCTGGCCCGGCCGATCCGCTGCAGCGCACTGGCCACCGACGGCGGCGCCGCGACCTGGATGACCAGGTCCACCAGCCCCATGTCGATGCCCAGCTCCAGGCTGGAGGTCGCCACCACGCAGCGCAGCGAACCGTCCTTGAGCGACTGCTCGATGTCGCGCCGCTGTTCCTTGGAGACCGAGCCGTGGTGGGAGCGCGCGATCAGCTCTGGGCTGGCCACCACCCGCGACACCGTGCTGCCGGTGAACGAGCCGTACTGCTCGGGTACGGGCGCGACAGGCGGCTGGCCGGCCGCGCGTGCGGTGCGTTCGGCATGCAGTTCGTTGAGCCGCGCGGTCAGCTTCTCGGCCACCCCGCGTGAGTTGGCGAACACGATGGTGGAGCGCCGCGCCAGCACCTGGTCGAGGATGCTTGCTTCCACGTGCGGCCAGATCGAGCCCACCCGTCCGCTCGGCTCCCGTTCCGCGCCGGGTCCCGCGTGCGGTGGCAGGTCGGCCATGTCCTCCACCGGCACCACGATGCTGACGTCCAGCTTGCGCGGACTGGCCGGGTCGACCACGGTGACCGGCCGGTCGCCACCCAGGAACCCCGCCACCTGCTCCACCGGGCGCACCGTGGCCGACAGGCCGATGCGCTGCGCGGGCACCTGCAGCAATGCGTCCAGCCGCTCCAGGCTGAGCGCCAGATGGGTGCCGCGTTTGCTGCCGGCCACCGCATGGATCTCATCCACGATCACGGTATCGACTTCGCGCAGGGTCTCGCGCGCCTTCGAGGTCAGCATCAGGAACAGCGATTCGGGCGTGGTGATCAGGATGTCCGGCGGCCTCCGCAGCAGTCGCGCACGTTCAGCCACGGGTGTGTCGCCGGTGCGGATGCCGACCGTCAGCGCGACCGCGGGATCGCCCCGCCGTTCCCGCTCGGCGTCCACGCCCTGCAACGGCACCTGCAGGTTGCGCTGGACATCGGCGCCAAGCGCCTTGATCGGCGACAGGTAGAGCACACGGGTGCAGCGCGGCGGCTTCGACGCGCCGGCGCGCGCGGCCTCCTGCTGCCGTGCGCGGTATAGCTGGTCGATGGCGTGCAGGAACGCCGCCAGGGTCTTGCCCGATCCGGTCGGCGCGATCACCAGCGTGTGCTCGCCCGCACCGATGGCGCGCCACGCCGCGGTCTGTACCGGGGTGGGCGTGGGAAACGCCGAGGCGAACCAGGCGCGGGTGGCGGGTTCGAACAACGTCAGGGCGGCAGCGGGCGAAGGCGTCATGGCTGCCCACCTTACCTGCCGCTGCGTAGAAATACCGATCACGGCCGCGCAGATTTTCCGATGCGGCCGACCGTTTTTCATGCAAGGCTCACGCTGGGTTGTTCCCTCGGCCAACAGCGGAGCGTCCAGCATGAATCCGCAGGCGATCAGAAGCACCCTGGCGGTGGTGTTGATCGCCCTGTGCGCGCTGCCTGCCCCGGATGCGCCTGCGTATGCGCAGTTTGCTCCGCTCCTCATGCCGAACGCGAACCAGGCACCGCGGCCGGAGCCGGCCGAGCGCTGGCGGCTGGAGTTCCACGACGCAGCCGATTCAGACGGCATCATCAGCTTCCGCCTGTGGGTCCAGGAAGAATCGCCGATGCACGTCGATGTTCCCATCCGCAAGGGCGAGTCAGACCGCGAGATCGCGCGTGCCGCCCGCGATGCACTGGCGAACCGGCTTGGCGAACGCTATGCGGCCGTCGTCGTGGACGGTGAGGATGTCGTCATCACGGCGCAGCGCGGCTCACCGCGCTTTACCGTGGAACTGCTGCGCGATACCGCACGGGATGTCGATGTCGACGTGGACCGCGACTGACTGATGCCTGGGCTATCCTTGGCGGGCACCCGTCCCAAGGTTTTTCGCCATGCGCACGCTCTATCCGCCGACCACCCCGTTCCGGGAGCACCACCTCCCGGTCGATGACCTGCATACGCTGTATGTGGAGGAGTGCGGAACCGCAGGCGGCATCCCGGTGGTGTTCCTGCATGGCGGCCCCGGCGCAGGCGTATCGCCGACGCACCGGCGCTTCTTCGATCCGGCGCGTTACCGGATCGTGCTGATCGACCAGCGCGGCAGCGGCCGGTCCACTCCGTTCGGCGAACTGCGCGACAACACCACCGCGCATCTGGTGGCCGATATCGAAACCGTGCGTGCCAGCCTGGGGATCGAACGCTGGCTGGTGTTCGGTGGTTCGTGGGGTTCCACGCTGGCACTGGCGTATGCGCAGGCGCACCCCGACCGTGCCACCGGCGTGATCGTACGAGGCGTCTACCTGGGCCGTGCCGAAGAGAACCGCTGGTTCAATGAAGCCGATGGCGGTGCGCGCTGGGTGTTTCCCGAGCGCTGGGCGCGCTATGCCGCCCATCTGCCGGAAGAAGAGCACGGCAACATGATTGAAGCCTATTGGCAGCGCATGGACAGCGACGACAGCGCCACCCGCATCGCGGCCGCGCAGGCCTGGCTGGGCTGGGAGGACTTTGCCGCCACGCTGGTGCACGAGGTGCATGCCGTGTCCGACGCCGACCCGCTGGAGACCCTGGCCAAGGCGCGGATCGAGGCGCACTACTTCCGCCACAACGCCTTTCTCGAACACGGCCAGCTGCTGCGCGACATCGACCGCATCCGCCACCTGCCCGGAGTGATCGTGCAGGGGCGCTACGACATCATCTGCCCACCGCGCAGTGCCTGGGACCTGTCCCAGGCATGGCCGGAAGCGAAGCTGGAGATGGTGCTCTCCGGCCACAGCGCGACCGAGCCGGCCACGGTGGACGCGCTGGTGCGCGCCACCGATGCGTTCGCCGATCAGGCCGCGGCGTACGCAGGGTAATCGGTGTAGCCCTTTGCGCCACCGCCATAGAACGTGGCGCGGTCCGGGGTGTTGAGCGGCCAGCCGTTCTGCAGGCGTGCCACCAGGTCCGGGTTGGCGATGAACGGCGTGCCGAAGGCCGCGAGGTCGATCAGGCCGGCGTCGATCAACTGCTCGGCGCGTGCACGGTCCAGCCCACCGGCAAGGATCAACGCGGTGTTGGGCAGGTTGCCCTTGATGGTGCGCAGCAGGCCCTGGAAGCCACCTTCGGCGCCGGGGTCGACCACCACATCGCCCACCTTGAACCCGGACTGGTCCATCAGGTGGACGAAGGCCAGCCCACGCTCGCCGATGGCCTTGCTCAGCACGCCGTAGGTTTCGTCGATGGCGTCGTGCAACGGCATGTCGAACAGCTGCCCGTAGGGCGACAGGCGGATGCCGGTGCGCGCCGCACCGATGCGGGCCACCACCGCGTCGATCACCTCCAGGGTGAAGCGCAGGCGGTTTTCCATGGTGTCTGCCGCGTACTGGTCGGTGCGGTCGTTGACCAGCGGGTTCATGAACTGCTCGAACAGGTAGCCGTTCGCGCCGTGGATTTCCACGCCGTCGAAGCCGGCGTCGATCGCATTGGCCGCCGCCTGCGCGAACTCACCCACGATGCGTGCGATCTCGTCGGTGGCCAGCTGGCGCGGCGCCGGCGGCGCGATCAGCGCGGGGTTGCCGGCATCGTCAAGGCCGAACGCCTGCGCGCCCACCGGCTGCTTGGAGCTGGCGCTCACCGGCAGGCGGCCGTCGGCCTGGATGGTCGGGTGCGAAACCCGGCCCACGTGCCAGAGCTGGGCCACGATGCGGCCGCCCACGGCATGTACCGAGTTGGTCACCAGGCGCCAGCCCTCGATCTGTTCCGGGCGGAAGATGCCCGGGTTGAACAGGTAACCCTGCCCTTCCTGCGAGATGGGGGTGCCTTCGCTGACGATCAGGCCGGCGGTGGCGCGCTGGGCATAGTAGAGCGCGATGCGCTCGTCGGCGATGTCGTTGGGCGCGCGGGCGCGGGTCAGCGGGGCCATCACCACGCGGTTGCGGAGCGGCGTGCCGGCGAGATCGAACGGGGTGAACAAGGACGTCATTGCGGTGTTCCTGGGGAGGGGCCCGCCAGTGCGGGCAGGCGGCCATCGTAGGTAGATGCCGATACAGCTACAATCCCGCCACACGGCAAATCACAATTGCTGAAACAGCATTAGCGGAGCATTCCCATGCAGCTCAAGGCCCTGCGCTACTTCCTGATGGTGGCCACCACACGCAGCTTTCTCGCGACCGCCCGGCATTTCCAGGTACCGGCATCGTCGGTGTCCCGTTTCATCGCCACGCTTGAAAAGGATCTGGGCCGGCAGCTGTTCTACCGGAGCACCCGTGCGGTGCGGCTGACCGAGGAAGGCGAACGCTTTTACCAGCAGGCCCGCGAAGCGGTTGAACTGCTGGATGCGGCCGTGGACGACCTGGGCCGCGACGACGGCGCGCTGCATGGTCGCCTGCGGATCAATGCCCCGGAGGCATTCGGTCGACTGCACGTGGCGCCGCTGGTCAACCAGTTGCAAGCGGCGCATCCGGCGCTGGAGGTCGAGCTGCAGCTCACCGATGCGTACATCGACCCGGTGCAGGAAGGCGTGGATATCACGGTCCGGATAGGGCCGCGGGTCGATTCCGGGTTGATCGGCCGGACCCTCGCCGCGCAGCAGCAGATCGTCGCAGCCAGCCCCGCCTATCTGGCCGAGCACGGCACGCCCGAAACACCGGCCGACCTGCTCGACCACCGCTGCCTGCTCTACAAGGGACAGTTCGGCAGGCAACGCTGGTACTTCCGCGAGTCACCTTCACAGCCGTTCGAAGGCATCAACGTAAGCGGTCCGCTCTGCAGCAACAACGCCGAAGTGCTGCTTGCCGCGGCCCTGGAAGGCCACGGCGTAGTGCTCTTCCCCAGCTGGCTGTACCACCGCGAAAGCTTTGCGAAGCAGCAGCTGGTGCCGCTGCTCGGGGCGTGGGAAGGCTCGGTCGCGACCGAGACCTCCTACATCCAGCTGCTGTCACCTGAGAACAAGCTGCGCTCGCGCAAGGTGCGCGAGGTGACCGCTTTCCTGCTGGAAGGCTTCGGCACCCCACCCGCCTGGGATCTGTAGAGACGCTGCGGGAATTACTGTGGAACCGGGTCCGGGTGGATGCCACGCTGGGCGCATGGATGCGATCCATGCCTACCGCCGCCTCCCGCTTCTGGCCGCTGTCCTGGCGGTGTGCCTGCTGCTCGGCGGCTGCGCCACCCTGCCCCGCACCCCGGTGCCCGCCGACCAGATCGCCTGGGCCGTGGTACCCGGCATGCCGGACGTGCGTGCCTGGGCCGGCCGGCCGAACCGCGACATGGAGCTCGACTTCGAGCAGTCCATCCGCGATGAGCGCGCGGATCAGTTTCCAGTGGCCGCCGACGGGCGCATCCACTATCCACATCTGGCCCTGTCCGGCGGAGGCGCGAATGGTGCCTTTGGCGCGGGCTTCCTCAACGGTTGGACCGCGACCGGCACCCGCCCCACCTTCAAGATCGTCACCGGCGTATCCACCGGCGCCTTGATGGCGCCCTATGCGTTTCTCGGCCCGGACCACGACCAGGCCCTGCGACGCTTCTACACCACCACCTCCGACGCCGACGTGTTCGCCGCCGGAAACCCGCTGATGGCGCTGCTTCGCCGCGATGCACTGGCGAACACCGCGCCGCTGGAGGCACTGATCGCACGCGCCATCGACGCGCCGTTGTTGGCCAGGATCGCCGCCGAACACCGCGCCGGGCGTCGTCTCTACATGGGGACGGCAGACCTGGATTCGCGCCAGTTCGTGGTCTGGAACATGGGCCTGATCGCCACGCGCGGATCGCCCGAGGCGCTTGCGCTGTTCCGACGGGTGATGCTGGCATCGGCCTCGATCCCGATCGCCTTTCCGCCGGTGCTGATCGAGGTCGACGTGCTGGGCAAGCGCTACGACGAAATGCATGTGGACGGCTTCGTTGCCGCCAACATCTTCCTGCACGCGGGCATCATCGATCCGCAGCGCCTCTACAACCGGCTGTCGCGCGCACCCGCCACCTACGATACTTTCATGATCCACAACGGCCAGCTGGCCGCGGCGTCGGACCCGGCGGAGCGTTCGCTGCGCGGCATTGCCTTCCGTTCCATCGACGTCGCCGGCCGCGCCGGGATGATCGGCGACCTGTTCCGCGAGTACGCCTACGCCCGGCGCGACGGTGCGCGTTTTGCCTGGGTCACCATCGATTCGCGGCTTGCGCTGGCCGACGCCGCCAGCTTCGATCCAGCGCGCATGACCGTGCTCTACCAGGTCGGCTACGACCGGGCCCGCGAAGGCCCGGTGTGGCTGTCGCGCCCGCCCGGAATGTCGCCCGCCGACGAGCCCTGAACTTTTCCGTGCGGATCACGCCGGCGGGAACACCGCCTTGGCGTCGCGCACGAACAGGGCGCGCAGCTTGTCCCAGAAGTCGCCGCCCAGGATGAACAGACTGACGATCAGCAGCAGGTCGCCGCTCATCGCCATCAGGTGCGGGTGCTGCATGCGCAGCGACCCCGACTCCGGCACGACGTACGGGCCTATCGAGCTGAGCACGATGACCGCGATGAACAGGATCAGCCCGATCCGGTAACGCAGCGGACTGACCGAGGCCGGCGGCGCGAACCGACGCAGAAGCGCGCCAATCAGCGACTTCAGATAGGCGAAGCCGGGCTTGCCCATGATCGCCACCGCCAGTACCAGGAACAGCTTGGGGAAACCGAGCAGCAGCACGCCGTTGAGCGTGGTCTTCAGGCCTTCGGACAGCGACGAGGCTTCGACCACCGGCATCAGGCCCAGCCCGAGAATCCAGCCGACGACCCAGACCGCGACGCCCAGCACCAGCCGCTTCTTCTGTCGCGGATCGTTGGCCGCGGGGTTCAATTCGGGTGCGTCTGCGGAACGAAGCGTGGTCATGGCAGGTCTCCTGGCACTCAGGGCGCGTGGGTTGAAGGCGAAGGTGACGCCGCCGGGCGTGCGGCGACGGTGGCAAAGCGCTGCCAGAGCAGGTGCATCATGCCGAGCGCAAATGCACCGGCCAACGCGAACTGGGTCAACCGGGTCAGCCACACCATCACCGACGCCGGGCCGGTGGCGAGCGCGGTGCCGAAGATGATCAACGCTGCGTTGCAGGCGACCAGCGCCACCGCACCGACCGCGCCGCCGGCCGCGATGCGCTGGGCGAATCCGATCGAGACCAGGAACAGCAGCAGCGCCAGGAACGGCAGCGTCGGCGTGGTCAGTAGCGCCAGGTGCATGCACCAGCCGAGCAGGCCACCGGCAAGATTGCCCAGGATCAGGGCGAGCGCGTGACGTGCGCTCTGCGCTGGGTCGAAATTGATGACCAGCATCACCGTGGTCACGATCACCGGCAACGCATCCACCAGACCGAACAGCAGGTACACCAGCAGGATCGGCAGCATCACTCCCGTGGCGAGCAGCGCGAGGCGCCAGGGCGCCGCGCCCGGTGGCGCGTGTGCAGGCGTGGCGCGCGGTGGTGGCAGCGCAGGCCATGCCGCCCAGGTCACCAGGATCAGCCCCAGTGCCAGTGCCATGCCGCGGACCAGGGCCCACGGCAACGCGGCCGCCTGCGCCGGTGCGGTCAGCACCACCACCGGTATCACCGCCAGGCAGATCAGCAGCAGCATGGCCGGCAGCTTGGGACGCCCCAGCAGCAGTGCATGGAACCCCAGCAACATGCCCAGCGCGACGAGCCCGAACAGCACCACCGGCACCCCGCGCAGCAACGACGCCAGCAGGTACGGCAACCACGCAACGACCGCCATCACCGCTACCAGCCCAACCGCCATGCGCAGCGTCGGGCGTACCGGCAGGCTCGCCAGCAGTACCGCTGCCAGCACGGCGGCGAGGAAGCTGGGCCACCAGCCCAGCACCTCACCCATCACGAATGCCGCCGTCACCGCGACCGCGAAGCGCAGCACCGCATGGGTGGCTGCGCGCTGCACACCGGGGACCGGCGCGTTCATTGCAGGTAGCTCAGCTGCGCGACGACCCAGATCCAGGCCCGCGCCAACGGATTGAGCAGCGAGCGGTCCGCGGTCAGCACCACCACGCTGGCCTGCGCGCCACTGCGCCCCGGCGACAACGCGGCTGAATTGCCGGCCGCACCCTCCAGCGCGATGCGGACCGGGAAGCGCTGCGGTTCGCGCAGCCAGCCGGTCGGCGCGTCGACCGTCGGCAGCTGGCCGGTGGGTGATTCCCCGCCGTTGGCGATGCCCCAGCCGACGCTGTCCACGCGCGCGGGGAACACGTCACCGGGCTGGTCGTCGAAGGTGACGTACGCACGCGCACCGGGGCGGATCCGGCCCAGCTGGTTCTCGCGCATCGCAGCGGTCACCCAGCGCGGACCGTCGGCCATGAAACCGAGTACCGGCTGGCCGCGGCTGACGAATTGCCCCGGGGCCAGCCGCAGGTTGGTGATCGCGCCGGCACCGGGGGCCAGCACGGTGGTGTGGCGGAGTTCGAGCGTGGCCTGCTCCACCGCCGTCATCGCCTGCAGCACCTGCGGATGCCCACCCGCGCCATCGCCCAGCCGGATCCGCGCACGCTCGGACTCGGCGCGGGCGCGCTCGATCTCGGCACGGGTACGGGCGATGTCGCTGCGCGCACGAATCGCCGAGGTCTCCGACAAGGCGCGTTTTGCCGACAGGTCCAGCACGATCTTCCCCAACTGCTGGCTGGTGGCAAGCTCCACCTGCTGCCGCTGCAGCTGCGCGGCAGCCACCCGCACGTCGGCCGCGCTCGAATCCACGCCCTGCTGCGCCACGGCCAGGCTGGCCTGCGCCGCGCGCAGCGCGATGTCGAAGGGCCGTGGGTCAATCCGGAACAGCGGCTGCCCGGCCTTCACCGGCTGGTTGTCGCGGACGTCCACGGCGACGACCGGGCCGCTTACTTCCGGCGCGATCTGGACAAGGAAGGTCTGCACTGTCGCCTGCGAGGTGTACGGGGTGAAGCGGTCGGCGATGAGGTGGTACACGAAGACCAACAACAGTGCCGCCAGCGTGACGCGCACGATCCGGCGCACGGGCGCAGGTCCGGCGGGCGCTGCTGCGGTCTGCATCGGCGGCTCCTGGGTGGGCGGCAGGGTCATTGCGCGGCCTCCGTGGCCCAGTCGCCACCCAGCGCCTGGTACAACGCGACCAGTGCCCGATAGCGGTTGCCCCGTGCGCTGCTCAACGCAAGTTCGGCCGAGAACAGGCCACGTTCGGTATCCAGTACTTCCAGGTGGTCCGAGTAACCGTTGTCGTAACGTTCCACCGCCAGGCCGACCGCACGCCGCAGCGCTGCCACGCGCCGCTCCAGCGACGCCACCAGCGTGGTGTTCGACTGGATGGCCACCAGGGCGTCATCCACGTCACGGAACGCATCCTGGATCGCACCCTGGTAGGCCAGCACGGCCTGCTGGTTGCGTGCCTCGGCCTGCTGGTTGGCGGCGGCGATGCTGCCGCCGGCGAATATTGGCCCCAACAGCTGCCCGGCAAACGACCACGTCCGCGCCGGCCCGGTGAACAGCCGGTCCAGCTCAGCGCTGGCCGAGCCGGCGTCCCCGCTCAACGACAGACGCGGAAAGTAGAGCGTGCGGGCCACGCCCACGCGCGCGTTGGCCGCCACGAGGGCCTGTTCGGACTGCAGGATGTCCGGGCGCCGCGCCAGCAGGTCGGAGGGAAGCCCGGGCGGAACGGACGGCGCATGCAGGGCCTGCAGCGTGCCCGCACGTGCGATGGCGCCGGGGTTGCGGCCAACCAGCACCGACAGCGCGTGCTCCTGCATCGCCAGTGCCTGCTCCAGCTCTGGAATGGCCGCCGCCGCGCTTTCGTATTCGGCGGTCACCTGCAGCATTTCCAGTTCCGACAACGCCCCGCCGTCCAGCCGCTGCTGGAACACCGCTACATTCTGGCCTCGGCCTGCCAGCGTTGCGCGTGCGATCTCCAACTGGCGGTCGAGGTCCAGCAGCGTGATGTAGCCGGTCACCACCGCCGCCACCAGGGTCAACGCGACGCCACGTCGCGCCTCCTCGGTGGCCATCAGCTCGGCACGTGCGGCCTCGCGCTCGCGTCGCAGGCGCCCCCAGAGATCGAGCTCCCAGCTGGCCGACAGCAGGCCTGCGTAATTGCCACCGGTGCCGACGCCCGGGGTGCGCTGGCGTCCGGCAGCCGCGCCATAACCGAGCACCGGCAGCGCCTCGGCGCGGACAGCCGCCGCGCGCGCGGCGAATTCGTCCACCCGCGCCGTGGCGATGCCGAGATCATGGTTGGCGCGTAATGCCTCGTCGACCAGCGCGTCGAGCTGCGCATCACCAAAGTGGCGCCACCAGCGCGGCACCTCCGCCAGCGTTGCGACCGGATCCGGTCGGAGTGGCGTGGAAGCAAAACGATAGTGCGACGGTACCTGCACCGTGGGTCGTACATACGCCGGCCCCTGCACGCAGCCGGCGAGCAACAAGGCGGGCAGCAGCACCCCTGCAGCCGGGAGACAGCGTCGCGCGCACCGCAGGCACTGCATGGCGCCACCCTGGCGTTGGGAAGTCTGTTGTCTGAACGCAGGGCGCACCGCCAAGCGGCCGCCCCCGTTCATTCCCATCATGCGCGCTGCGGCGCAGCGCGGGCCTCAGTACTTCTACTGGCGGTGCAACGCGGTTAGTGCGTGCTGCTGCCCCGGCTGGCCAGCAACGCGATGGCGCGGTCCGGCAGGTGCCAGTGCCCCTGCTCGTCGGCCTGCACCGGCGCGTCGTCGACGGAGGTGATCAACAGCCGCCAGGGCGTGTTGTCCAGCGGCGGCGGCACGAAGGCCTGTGGCTCCGCCGCAGCATTGACCAGCAGCAACAGCTGGATGCCCTCCACCCCGTTGCCGTTGCCGTCGCCGTCGGCGGGCATCGCCGGCAGCTGCAGCATCAAGGCCCGCTGCTGCGGTGCGTGCCAGTCGCCTTCCTGCATCGGCTGGCCGTCCGGCCGGATCCAGTGCGCGGCGTCGGTGCCGTGGCCGTCGCGGGCGTCGAGGAAGCGGCTGCGACGCAGCTGCGGGTAGCGTCGGCGCAATGCCAGCAGGCGGCGTACGAACAGCGACTGCTGCTGGCCTTCTTCGCTCGCCGCGCGCTCCCAGTCGATCCAGTTGATCGGGTTGTCCTGGCAGTACGCGTTGTTGTTGCCATTCTGGGTGCGGCCGAACTCGTCCCCGGCCAGCAGCATCGGCGTGCCCTGCGCGAGCAGCAGGCTGGCCAGCAGGTTGCGCATCTGCCGGCGACGCAGCGCCAGGATGCCGGGGTCGTCGGTCGCCCCCTCCGCGCCGTGGTTCCAGGAAATGTTGTGGTCGGTCCCGTCGCGGCCTTCCTCGCCGTTTTCCAGGTTGTGCTTGTCGTTGTAGCTCACCAGGTCGTGCAGGGTGAAGCCGTCGTGCGCGGTCACGAAATTGACCGACGCCGACGGCCGGCGCCCGTTGTGGTCGAACAGGTCCGCCGAGCCCATCAGGCGCGTGGCGAACTCGGAGAGCTGGCCTTCGTCGCCCTTCCAGAACGCGCGCAGGTTGTCGCGGAAGCGGTCGTTCCACTCGGCCCAACCCGGTGCGAAATTGCCGAGCTGGTACCCGCCGGGCCCGATATCCCAGGGTTCGGCGATCAGCTTCACCTGGCTCAGCACCGGGTCCTGGCGCACCGCGTCGAGGAAGCTGCCGGACGGATCGAAGCCGGCGCGTTCGCGCCCGAGGATCGTGGCCAGGTCGAAACGGAAGCCGTCCACGTGCATGTCCTGCACCCAGTAGCGCAGCGAGTCCATCACCATGCGCAGTGCGCCGGCGTTGGTCAGGTCGAACGTGTTGCCGGTGCCGGTGTCGTTGATGTAGTAACGGCGGTCGTCGGCAAGGCGGTAGTAACTGGCGTTGTCGATGCCCTTGAACGACAGCGTCGGACCCAGTTCGTTGCCCTCGGCGGTGTGGTTGTAGACCACGTCCAGGATCAACTCCAGTCCGGCGTCGTGCAGGCTGGCCACCATCTGCTTGAACTCGGCGATGGTGCTGGTGGAGAGGAAGGACGGATCTGGCGCGAAGAAGCCCAGCGTGTTGTAACCCCAGTAGTTCTTCAGTCCGCGCTCGACCAGGTACTGGTCGTCCACGTGCGCATGCACCGGCAGCAGCTCCAGCGCGGTCACGCCGAGCTGGCGCAGGTGGTCGGACAGCGCGTCGGAACGCAGCGCCGAGAAGGTGCCGCGCATGGCCTCGGGCACGGCCGGGTGCTGCATCGACAACCCGCGCAGGTGCGCCTCATAGATGACCGTCCGGTCCCACGGCGTGGCCGGGCTGCGGTCGGCGCCCCAGGTGAACGCCGGATCGACCACCACGCAGCGCGGCACGTAGGCCGCGCTGTCGCGCCGGTCGAAGCTCAGGTCCTTGTCCTTGTGGCCCAGGGTGTAGCCGAACAGGTGCGGCGCCCATTTGATCTGCCCGACCAGCTGCTTGGCGTACGGGTCCATCACCAGCTTGTTCGGGTTGAAACGATGGCCGGCCTCCGGCGCGTACGGGCCGTGGACGCGGTAACCGTAGCGTTGGCCGGGCCGCGCGTCCGGCAGGTAACCGTGCCAGATCTCATCGGTGTATTCGGGCAGGCGGATCCGCTCTACCTCGCGCCCGCGTTCATTGAACAGGCACAGCTCCACCTGCGTGGCGTGCCGGCTGTACAGCGAGAAGTTGACGCCCAGCCCATCCCAGGTGGCGCCCAGCGGGTACGGCCGCCCTGCCCTGACCCGGGTATGTCCTGCGCCGTTGCCGGTACTCATCGCGGCACCTCTTGGTCGTGCAAGAGCGCTTCGATCTCGGCGGCGACCAGCCGCTCGGCCATCTGCCAATGACGTGCCGACTGTCCTTCCGGGCGGCCTTCCGCCTCCCAGATCTGCCGGGCCAGTTCCCGGGTGCGTTCGGCTTTCTGTTGCTCGTCCATCGTCGTATCTCAGCAGGTTGAATGAATCGCGACCGGGCTGCCGTCGAACAGCTGCCGCAGGCGCAGGGGAGTGCCATCACTGACCAGCGCCGCGCCGGTCAGGAGGTTGCGGTAATGCCCGGGCGGGACCGTCAGGGTTGCCCCGCCCCAATGCGAAGCGGACAGCGCGGCGCCCTGCCGGGCAGGCTGCGCCGCGGTGTGGCGCGCAACCGCCACCAGCAGCCGCTGGCCGGCGTGTTCGCGCTGGAACGCCAGCATCGCCACCTCGCGGTCCGCATGCAGGGGTTGGTAGGTGCCTTCGGCAAACAGCGCCGGCTGTTCGCGTCGCAGGGCCAGCACGTGCCGCAGCAGGCGCGCCTTGACCGCGCCGTCCTGCCACTGCGCCAGCAGCTGCGGCCAGCGGCGTGCATCGTCGAGCCAGGCGCGGCGGCGCGCGTAGTCCACCTCGCGGCGATTGTCCGGATCCACCAGCGACAGGTCCCAGCCCTCGGTGCCCTGGTACAGGTCAGGCACGCCCGGCAGGGTCAGCCGCAGCGCCAGCTGGGCCAGCCCGTTGCGGGCGCCGGCGGCACCGACATGCTCGGCCGCCTGCTGGAGGGTGCCGCGCAGCGAGACCGTGGCCGGATGCAGCAGCAGCTGTTCGATGAAGGCCTGCGTGCGCGCCTCGAAGGCGGTATCCGGGTCTGTCCAGGAGGAAAACAGATCGGCCTCACGCAACGCCTTCAGCTGCCACTGCACGACCCTTTCCGCGAAACTGCGCGGATCGTGCAGGCCCTGCATCGGCCACGCGCCGAGCAGGGTCTGCCACAGCATGTGGCGCACCGCCGGCGGCGGCAGGGCCATCCCGACGCGTGCAGCGCGACGATCCAATGTCCGCACCAGCCTGCCCCACCACTGCGGCTGCTCGGACAGCACCGCCAACCGCGCACGGCTGTCTTCACCGCGCTTGTGGTCATGGGTGGCCGTGGCCAGCATGGCCTGCGGGTGGCGATGGGCGCGCATCAGCGTGCGCGTATGCAGGGCACGCGTGGACAGGGCGAAATGGTCGGGACGGCTGCCCACCTCGTTGCGCGAGAGCAGCACGCCGTAGCGGTAGAACGCGCGGTCCTCCACCGCCTTGGCGTTGAGCGGCGCGCTGAGCTGCTGGAAGCGCCGCCGCAGCGTGGCGCGTGCGCGCGCATCACCGCCGTCGTCGCGGAAGCAGGCGGCGATCCAGCCCGCCGCCAGCACTGTATCCGCCGGTTCCTCGCGCGCCACGCTGTCCAGCACCGCGTCCCAGCGACGCTGGTCGGGTTCGTCGAAACAGGTTGGCGTGGCATACGTCCGATAAACCGGGAACCGCACCAGCAGCGCGGTCAACGCACGCGACAGCAGCGCACGCCCGAACCGGGCGCTGGCCGGCAACGCGGCGCGCTCCATGCGCAGCAGGTGTCGCAGCAGTGTGTCGAACTCGCTGCGCAGGCCACGCGCCAGCATTTCATCGCGCGCCCGCCGTTCTTCCTCGCCGAACGACGTGGTGCGCCCCGTGGCCTGCTGCCACTGCCGGGCCAGCGGTGCCTCGCCCGACGCGTCGTGCAGCCAGGCCGAGACCTGGTCCATGAAATCGTAGCCGGTGGTCCCGTCGCAGGCCCACGACGCCGGCAGTTCCTCGTCCGGCGCCAGGATCTTTTCCACCCACAGCAGGGGCGCAACGCCGTGCGTGGCGCAGGCGCTGTCCATGGCGGTGCGCAGTCGCTGCAGGTAGGCCTGCGGGTCGGCAATGCCGTCCACGTGGTCCACGCGCAGGCCGTCCACCAGCCCCTCGGCCAGGAACGCCAGCGGCAGGCGGTGCACGGTGTCGAACACCGCGTCGTGGTGCACCTGCAGGGCGACCAGGCTGGAAATGGTGAAGAAGCGCCGGTAGTTCAAGCGGTCGTCGCCCAGCCGCCACCAGATCGGGCGGTAGGCCTGGGACCCGATGACGCCGCGCAGCCCGGCAGGGGCGGCATCGGGCACCGTGCCGGGCGCCAGCGGCAACCGCGCCTCGTGGTGGCGCAGCACCGCAACGCCAGCCTCCTGCTCCACGCGCAGCACGCCGTCCTCGATGGCCGCGTCCAGCGGTCGATCCAGGATCGGCAGCTGCAGCGCGCCGCCTGCCAGCGGCGCCTTCCAGTTGATATCGAACCAGTGGGCATACGCGCTGCCGCGGCCGTGTTGAAGCACGTCCCACCACCAGCGGTTGTCTGCGTGCGCGGCCATGTGGTTGGGCACGATGTCCAGCACCAGCCCCATGCCACTCGCCCGCGCCCGGTTGGCAAGCGCGCGCAGGGCACGTTCGCCTCCCAGCTCGGGGTTCACTTCGGTCGGGTCCACCACGTCGTAGCCATGGGTCGACCCGGGCACGGCGCGCCAGATCGGCGACAGGTACAGGTGACTGATCCCCAGCGCGGCGTAGTAATCCACCTGGCGCGCGGCATCGTCCAGGGTGAATCCTGCATGCAGCTGCAGACGCGCGGTGGCGCGCACCCGGCTCATGGGCCCACCTGCGCGCGGGCGGTAGCGAAACGTTGCATGGCGTCCTCCAAGGTGTGCTCGACCCCTTCGGTGGGCAGGCGCTGGCGCCAGTTCGGGTGGACCCCTACCGTCCCCGGCAGGTTGACCTGCTCGGCCATGCCCAGCGCGTCTTCCACCGGCAGCAGCGCCAGCGCCGATGGACTGGCGCCGACGTATTCCAGTGCCGCGCGGCGGCCGGATATTTCATCCAGGGCACGCCCTTTCATGGCTTCATCGAGGCGCGCGATATCGGCGCTGCGCTCGGCGGCCTGTTGCCGCAGTCCCTCCTCGTCCAGCTCGCCGAGCCGGTGCCGCCAGCCAAGATCCAGCCCCCGTCGCCAGCCGACCAGGGTCGGCAGGTCGTGGGTGCCGGTCATCGCCACGGCATCCGCCCGCCATGCCCCGGGCGACAGGAAACCGCCGTCTTCATCGCGGGCGAAGGGCAGCACATCCATGCCCAGCACGCCGCGTGCGGCCAGCGTCTGGCGGATGCCCGGGGGCACCACGCCGAGATCCTCGCCGATCACGATGCAGCGGCTGCGCCACGATTCGATCGCGGCGATGTTGAGCAGGTCCTGCAGCGGATACCGCAGGTAGGCGCCCTGTCCTGCCCCGGCGCCATCGGGCACCACCCACAACCGCTGCCAGCCCAGGATGTGGTCGATCCGGATCCCGCCACGGTCGCGCATTACCGCACGCAGCAGCGCGATGAACGGTGCGAAGCCCTGCTCGGCCAGCCCGTGCGGCGAATAGCTGGTTACGCCCCAGACCTGGCCAGCGGCGCAGAATCTATCGGGCGGCGCGCCGAGCACCAGCCCGCGCAGCAGTGCGCCGCCGGCGGCATCGGCTTCAGCGCCGGCGGGATCGAAGCCCACCGCGAGGTCGGCGATCAGGCCCAGCCCCATGCCGCTCGCGCGCGCCTGCGCCTGTGCACGCTGCCAGCCGCGGCTCACCATCCATTGTCCGAACAGGTACAGCGACGACGACAGTCCCAGGCGCGGATGCATGAACGCCACATGCCGCGCCAGCGCCGGGCCACCGTCGCTGACGAAACGCTGCAGGTCGCGGGTCGCATCTGCGTCATCTTTCACCGCACCGCGCACCGCACCCAGCCATGCCCATTTGGCCATCGCCGCCGCCGGCCAATCGATCAGGGGTGCGGCGCGCAGTGCGGCGAGCTGCTCGCGCAGCGCGGGGTCGCGCTCCAGCACCTGCAGCGCCGCATCACCGAACTGCTCCACCGGTGCGGCGTACACCGCCTCCAGGAAGCGCCGGTCGCCCGGGAAATAGGGACTGTAGTCTGCGTCCATGCCGCCGCCGGCGTGCACCGGCCCGAGTGCCAGCGCATCCGCGCCGGCCGTGCCCGCCTGCCGCGCCCACGCCGCGCAGGCAGCGGTATCGCCGGTGCCGCCATCGTGTGGGCCACGGGCCGCATACGGTTGCAGGACCAGTCCCCACGGATGCGCGCGGCTCACCGCATCGTGGACCCCGAAACACCGCAGCGGCGCCACCGCAACACGCTGCGTGTGTGCACCACAGGCCAGGGTCCAGTAGCCCGGACGTGCCGGCGCCGTCGCCTGCCCCGCCGCGTTGGTGTGGCCGTCCTCCCGGCTGCCGTCCTCGTGCTCCCACACGCAGGGCGCATCTGCGGCGCCGGCATCCACCGGCGTCCCGACCACGGCAGTGCGCAGCAGCGGGACCTGGCGGCGCGACCCCAACGCGGACAGCGCCTCGCGACGCTGCGCGGGCGTGGCGTTGGGAATCTCCAAGGCGTCGAGGATCGCGCCAAGTACCGCGTCATCCACGCGTTGCGGACGCCCGGCGATATCCACCCAGTCCACGGCGAGGCCCACCGCCTCCGCCAATGCGCCCAGTGCCGGTTGCGTGCTCATGCTGCAGCCACCACCACGGCGTACAGGCTGTCGGGCGCCAGTCCATCCTCTTGGGCCGGCGGGCCGAGCCGGAATACTTCGCGTCCGGCCGGCAACGTCACCGGCACGGTGGCATCGCTGGCATTGAACGCGATCCACCACTGCGCTCCGGGCAGCTGCCAGCCAGCGCGCAGCACGCCCGGCGCCAGCACATCAGCACCCAGCGACTGCGCGCTGGCGGCGGGACCCAGCCAGGCCGCGCGCACCTCAAGCAGATTCCGGAACCAGGTCAGCCAGGCCGCGGCGTCGGGATCGTCTTCCGTCGGCCACGGGGCACGGGACATGGCCAGCGTGGTCGGCGCATTCGGATCCGGAATCAGCGCACGTCGGTGCTCATCCTTGAAGCTGCTGAAGTGCGCGAATTCGGCGCGGCGGCCCTCGCGCACCTGCTCGTCCAGCGGCGTGCGGTGGTCGGTGAAATACAGGAACGGTGAGCGCGCGCCCCAGGGCTCGCCCATGAAGAACATCGGAATCATCGGCGTCAACGCGGTCAATGCCATCGCCAATGCGGTCCGGCGCGGCCCCACCAGCTGCAGCAGGCGCTCGCCCTGCGCACGGTTGCCGGTCTGGTCGTGGTTCTGGCAGAACACCACGAACTGCTGCGGCGGAATGCCCGCGCTGGGTTCGCCCCGCGCACGCCCACGGCGGGTGGTCTCGCCCTGCCAGGCAAAGCCCTCGGCCAGCACCCGGCGCAGGCGGCCGGAGGGGTCGTCGGCATAGTCGCCGTAGTAGCCTTCATGCTCCCCGGTCAGCAGCACGTGCAGGGCGTTGTGGAAGTCGTCATTCCACTGCGCGGTGAACCCGCTGGCCAGCAACGCCGACTGGTTGTTCTCGTTCTCCAGCACCAGCAGCACCTCGCGGCCGGGCAGCGCCGCGCGCACCCGGTCACGCAGCAGGTTCAGGAACGCCAGCGGGTGGATGGCGTGCACCGCGTCGAGGCGGACGCCATCGAACCGGTAATCGCGCATCCACATCACCGCGTTGTCGATGAAGTAGCACTGCACCTCGGGGCGGCGGAAATCGACCGCATTGCCCCACGGGGTGCACAGGTCGCTGCGGAAGAACGCCGGCGCCAGGGTCGGCAGCGGATTGCCGTCCGGCCCGAAGTGGTTGTACACCACGTCAAGCAGCACCATCATCCCCAGGCCATGGGCGGCATCGACCAGTGCCTTGAGCTCGTCAGGCGTGCCGTAGGCGGGCGCAGGCGCATACTGCAGTACGCCGTCGTAGCCCCAGTTGCGCTCACCCGGAAAGGTGGCCACCGGCATCAGCTCGATCGCGGTGAACCCGAGGTCCGCCAGTTTCGGCAGCTGATCGCGCACCGCGTTGAACGACCCGCCGGCGGCGCCCACGTGCACCTCGTAGATCACCGCCTCGTGCCACGGCCGGCCGGACCGGTCCGGTTGCTGCCAGTCGAAGTCGTCGGCCACCAGCGCGCTGGGTCCGAACAGGCCGTCAGGCTGCTGACGCGAGGCCGGGTCGGGCACTGCGTCGCCGCCATCGATGCGGTAGCGGTAGCGCATGCCGGGCGCACCCGGCGCCGTCAGCGCGAACCAGCCGTCGTCGCTGCCCTGCATGGGCAGCACCTGGTCTTCCAGCAGCAGGTCCACCGAGGTGGCCGCCGGTGCCCACAGTGCGAAACGCCAACCGCCGTCCGTATCCTGCCAGGCTCCCCACCGCACCTGCGCTGCACTCATTCCCTGGCCTGCAGGTAAAGCACCGACAGCGGCGGCAGGGTCAACGGCAGCGACTGCGCGTGGCCGTGCATCGACTGCGCAATGGTCGCCACGCGACCTTCATTGCCCAGGTTGCTGCCGCCATAGAACGCGCTGTCGGTGTTGAGGATCTCCACCCAGTCACCGGCGGACGGCACCCCCAGCAGGTAGCCAAGCCGCGCCACCGGGGTGAAGTTGCAGACCACCAGCGTCGCCCGGCCTTCGCCGCGCGGCGGATGGCGTACGAACGCAAGCACGCTGTTCTGGTGGTCATCGCTGACGCTCCACTCGAATCCGGCATCGTCATCGTTGGCCAGGCGCAGGCTCGGTTCCTGCTGCAGCAAGCGGTTGAGGTCGCCGACCAGCCGGGCGATGCCGGCATGTTCGTGCCGCGCCGCACTGTCCCAGTCCAGCGCAGCGTCGTGGTTCCATTCCGCCGGCTGGGCGAACTCGCCGCCCATGAACAGCAGTTTGCTGCCCGGGTGCGCCCACATGAACCCATAACAGGCCCGCAGGTTGGCGAACTGCTGCGCACGCTCACCCGGCATCTTCGCCAGCAGCGAGCCTTTGCCGTGCACCACTTCGTCGTGCGACAGCGGCAGGATGAAGCGCTCGCTGAAGGCGTAGATGGCGCTGAACGTCATTTCACCGTGGTGGTGGCCCCGGTGGATCGGATCGCGGCGCAGATACGCGAGGGTGTCGTGCATCCAGCCCATGTTCCATTTGTGGGTGAACCCCAGGCCGTTCGCGTTGGCCGGTGCGGTGACGCCCGGCCACGCGGTGGATTCCTCGGCCATGACCAGCACCTCCGGGAAGCGCGTCCGGATCGCCTCATTGAACTGGCGAAGGAAGGCGACCGCCTCCAGGTTTTCGCGACCGCCGTTGACGTTCGGCAGCCATTCGCCTTCGGCGCGGCTGTAGTCGCGGTACAGCATCGAGGCCACCGCATCCACGCGCAGCCCGTCGATGTGGAAGCGTTCGATCCACTCCAACGCGCTGCCGATCAGGAACGCGGCCACTTCGGTGCGCCCGTAGTTGTAGATCAGCGTGTTCCAGTCCGGATGCAATCCGAGCCGCGGGTCTTCGTGCTCGTACAGCGCGGTGCCGTCGAAGCGCTGCATGCCGTGTGCATCGCTCGGGAAGTGCGCTCCCACCCAGTCGACGATCACGCCCAGCCCGGCCACGTGGCAGCGGTCAACGAACGCCGCGAAGTCTTCCGGGCCGCCGTGGCGCGCGGTCGGCGCGAACAGGCCCAGCGGCTGGTAGCCCCAGGACCCGCCGAAGGGATGCTCGCTGACCGGCAGCAGTTCGATGTGGGTGAAACCGAGGGCCTTCACGTACGGAATCAGCGCATCGCCCAATGCGGACCAGCCGAGCGGCTGGCCGTCCGCATCGCGGCGCCAGGAACCCGCGTGCACTTCATAGACTGAAATGGCCTGGCCCCCGGCCACGCCGCGTGCGGCCATCCACGCGCCATCCTGCCAGGCGTGCGTCGCCGGACCGAAAACGCGGGAGGCGGTGTCGGGCGGCAGTTCGCAGGCACGCGCCATCGGGTCGGCCTTGAACGCCACCGAGCTTCCGTCACCGGCAGTGACCGCGAACTTGTAGCGGGCACCGACCGCCACGCGCGGCACGAACCCTTCCCAGACCCCCGCCTCGGGATGCAGGCGCAGCGGGTGCCGCTCCGCGTCCCAGCCGTTGAAATCGCCTACCACGGCCACCCGGCTGGCATTGGGGGCCCACACGGCGAAGCGCACACCGCCGCTTTCGGTGGCCACCGCGCCCAGCAGCCGACGGGCGGCGTCCGGGTCCCCGCTGCGCAGTGCGTCGAGCTGCGCCGGGGTGAGCGCGGTGTCGTCCGTAGTGCCGGGTGATTCGGTCGGATCGGATGCGAGGCTGGCGTCGCGCGCAACGAATGCGTGCTCGCTCATGCCTGCAGCTCCGGCACGCGCGCATCCAGTACACGCTCATACAGCCTCAGGTACTCCGTACCGGCCAGGTCCCAGCTGCTCGGCCGCAGCATGGCGGCGCGGCGCATGGCCGACAGCAGCCCGGGGATGCGGTAGGTGCGGAACGCACGCTGCACGCAGCGGCGCAGCGAGTCGGCGTCGGCCGAGTTGAACAGCAGGCCGGTCACGCCGTCCTCCACCGTGTCGATCAAGCCGCCGGTGGCGTGCGCGATCGGCAGGCAGCCGAACCGCTGCGCATACATCTGGCTCAGCCCGCACGGCTCGAAGCGGGAGGGCATGAGCAGGAAATCGGCACCGGCGAACATCTTGCGGGCGAGGCCTTCGTCGAACCCGGGGTACACGCCCACGCTGGAGGGGAACCGCCGCGACAGCGCGGCCACTTCCGCTTCGATGCGCGGTTCACCGCCGCCGATGATGGCCAACTGGCCCCCGGCGGCGGCGATCTGGTGCGCCACCGCGCAGCTCAGGTCCAGGCCCTTCTGGTGGACCAGGCGCGAGACCACCGCGAACAGCGGCCCGTCGCTGTGCGGCAGCCCCAGCGCACGCTGCACGCGCCGCTTGTTGGCGACCCGGCCTTCCCAGCGGTGCAGGTCGAAGTGTTCGCTCAGGTGCAGGTCGGTGCGCGGGTCCCAGCTGCTGTCGATGCCGTTGACGATGCCGCTCAAGCGACCGCTCGCCGCGTGGCCGGACAGCAGCGCGTCCAGCCCACAGCCCTGTTCGGGGCCGGTGATCTGGCGCGCGTAGCTCACGCTGACCGTGTTCACATGGTCGGCATGCACGATGCCCGCCTGCAGGAACGAGAGCCGGCCATGGAAGGTGATGCTCTCCGCCTGCTCGGGCGAAACGCCCAGCACGGCGGCGTCTTCAAGCGGGAACAACCCCTGGTAGGCCAGGTTGTGGACGGTCAGCAGCGCGGGCACGTCCGAGCCGTACCAGCGCAGATAGGCGGCGGCCAGTGCGCACGGCCAATCATTCAGGTGCAGCAGTTCCGGCTGCCATTCCATGCCGGCATTGCCACAGGCGATCACCGCCGCGGCGCGCGACAGCGCGGCAAAGCGCACCGCGTTGTCGCTCCAGTCCTGCCCGCTGCCATCCACGTATGGACTGCCACCCCGCTGGAACAGCCCGGGGCACACCAGCACCAGCACCGGCACGCCACCCGCAAACGTCTCCCCGATGTCGCAGGCGGGAATTCCGGCCCGTGCCGGCACGCGGCCCACCAACCGCAGGTCCGGCGCCCCGGCAATGACTTCGTCGTAGCCCGGAATCAGCACCCGCACATCCGATCGGGTGCGCAGCGCACGCGGCAGGGCCGCGGCAACGTCGCCCAGCCCGCCGGCCTTGACGTAGTCCGCCATCTCGGAGGTGACGAACAGGACGCGCCGAGCCGGATCGACACGACCGAGCGGCGGCGGGGTGGTCTCGACGGCGCGCAGCCGGGGCGTGCGACGAACGCGTGCGCCGCCTTCCTCGCCAGCGGGAACGGGCAAAGCCACGGGAACAGCGATCTGACGCAGATGCGACATGGGGGGAAATCTCGAAGGTGGTACTGCGGTGGGGGTGCCCTCGGTATTGCGCCAAGGGCGGGGGTTTCTGCGGCGCCGGAAACGTCGCGCGCGAACCTTGGTTGGAATCTACCTGTGTGCGGAATAAACACCGCGTGAACTTGATGCGACAACATCGTGACCCCGCCACGCTTCACAGGCGCAAGGTGCCTGCAATGCAGCGCTTGTCGCAGGCTGTCGATGCTTGTACGGCATGAGCAGATGCGTTCGCATCATGACCTTCGCGTCTGCCGCCGCCCGCCTGAATCCTTCATTCTCGGCCGCGTACTGTCACGCCTGCGTTGCAGTCATTGCGGAGCGAGCGCCTCGATCCAGGTCGGCGCGTGGTCACTTGCTTTCTCCAGACCACGAACCCAGCGGTCCACACCGGCGTCCTTCAGTCCGTCGGCCAGCACCGGGTTCAGCAGCAGGTGGTCGATGCGAAGCCCACGGTCGCGTTCGTAGTGCTGGCGGAAATAATCCCAGAACGTGTAGATCGTCTGCTCGCCGTAGACGTGGCGGAGACTGTCGGTCCAGCCCTGTGCCAGCAGATCGGCGTACGCCTCTCGCGCCTCCGGCTGCAACAAGGCATCCCGCCGCCACGACTTGGGGTCGTAGATATCGGCGTCAGTCGGCACCACGTTGAAATCGCCGATCAGCGCGACCGGATGCGGCAGGCCGACCAGTCCCAGCGCGTGCTTGTTCAGGCGCTGCATCCATTTCAGCTTGTACTCGAACTTCGGGCCGGGCTGCGGATTGCCGTTGGGCAGGTACAGCCCTCCCACCAGCACGCCGTGCGCCGCCGCCTCCAGGTAGCGGCTCTGGTCGTCGGTGCGATCGCCAGGTAGCCCGCGCCGGCTTTCGATCGGGTCCTGCCCACGCGCCAGCAGCGCCACGCCGTTCCAGGCACGTTGCCCCTGCCACAGGCAGCCGTAGCCTGCGTCACGGATCTCGGTTTCAGGAAACCCATCCTGGCTGGCCTTGAGCTCCTGCAGCGCCACGATGTCCGGTTTCTCTTTCTCCAGCCACGCCAACAGGTGCGGAAGCCGGGTCTTGATTCCGTTGACGTTGAAGGTGGCAATCCGGAGGCGCCTGCGACGGGCCATGGCGTGCTCCAGCAGGAGGGAGTCGCCAGTATTCCCGGCATTGCGCTGCGTGCGCGTCAAGAGTCCGCTCACGGGGCCATCGCACCCAGGCTTCTGCCTGCTTCACTCCGCGCAACCTGGGCGGGCGCATGCTTGCGTTTCCCTTCCCTGGTGCCGCTTCCGATGCCCATCCTGTCCTCTCGTCCGCTGCTGCTGGCCGCCGTGCTGGCGTCTACCGCCTGTACGCCTTCGCCCGACGCGGAGGGACCGCCACAACCTACCGGCGGGGATCCGGGTGCGGCGAAGGCGGCAGTCACCCACGAGGCGCGTGCAACGTCGTCACCGCCCGCCCATGCCTTCAGTGAAACGCGGCCCGGCATCGCGCTGGCTGCAGTTCCTGGCATGGCGCTGCGCAGGGATTTCACCCGCAGCTACCTAGCGCTGGATGGCTGGAAGCTGTTCGATGCCTCGGGCAGCACCGGTTCGCCACTGGCTGCCTTGGTGCTGGACGGGTCCAACGAGGTGACGGCGGCCGAGCTTCGCGTCGGACGCAGCGACGACGCCGGTGCCGTCGCCGACTGCCTGGCGCCTCCCGCAGAAGCTACGGGGCCAGCCGACACGGTCGACATTGGCGGCGTGAGCTTCACCCACTTCCCGGTGGGCGACGCAGCGATGAGTCACTACGTATCGGCCGACAGCTATCGCGCCGTGCAGCATGGGCGTTGCTATGCGATTGATCTGGTCGTGGCCGGTACGCGGCCGGAGGTCTACGACCCGCCGCGCGAGCCGCCTTTCAGCAATGAACTCGCCAAGCAGAAACTGCGTGACGCGTTGAGTTCGATTCACTGGGTTACATAGAGTTCCCCGATTCATTTCACACTATTTATGTGAGCAGTTACTCAGTTTGACTTCGCCTAAAACTCGGTTCACCGTAATCACGCGGCCAATCCCGTCTCCCGGTGTCGCGTTCGCTTTTCCTGATGCCAAGGAGTGGCCGTAGACCAAAGGCGCCCGTGTACCGGCGCCTTCAACGCCTCATGTTGAAACAACAGGAGAAAGCGCAATGCAACTGCAGGAGAAAGCGCAATGCAACTGAATGACGACGTCGTTTCAGGCTGGCTCAACGGTGCCGACAGCGTGGATGGCTGCGACAACCCGGCCGGTTCGCTTTTCATCTACGGACAGAACGCTACCGATGCGGCGCTCACCTGCGCAGCGCCCACCATGATCACCGGCGGTGGCGGTGAGTGCACCACCACCATTTCCGTGGTCAACCATTGCCTGTGTTGCTGATCTAGCCTGTACCGGCGCGCAGCTGCCATGGCTGCGCGCCGCCTGGATGCATTCCGGACGCTGGGCAGACTGCAGGGGACGCAATGGCCACTACCGCCGCCGCTTCATTCGCACGCATCGTGCGCCACTTCCTGGCCGATATCCTTACGCGCCTGGACCATTCGCTTCTCGATCTCGCGCCTGGGTTGGACCTGGGCGAGATCGACGTGATCCGTGCCGAGGCCGACCTGGCCCTGCATGGCAATGCGCAGTTGAAACTCAATCGCCTGCTGCTGCTTGAACTGCATGCCGCGATCCGCGGCGGTGCAGTTTCCGCGAGCGATCCCATCCTGCAGCTGCAACAGTTCGAGGCTGTCGCCCGCACCGACGCATTTCGGCTGCACCTGGACCAGCGCTACCCGGTGCTGTGGTCGCGCTTCGAGCGCATGCTGCAGGCGCAGAGCGCCGCCATCAGCGAACTGGCCGAACGCATCCGCGCCGACCGCGACCTTCTGCACGGCCTGCTCGAACGCCCCGCCGGCCGCCTGCTCGGCCTTTCGCTGGGCAAGGGTGACCTGCACGCCGGGGGACGCACCGTGGCCAGGCTCACGTTCGACGGTGGCACGGTGATGTACAAGCCGCGCTCGCTGCGCGTGGATGCCACTCTGGATGGCTTCCTCGCCCGCGTGTTCCCCGATGACCCGGACCGGGTGCGGGTGCCCCGCGTGATCGATCGCGGCACCCACGGCTGGGCGGAATTTGCCGCCCATCGCTACTGCGCCGACGACCAGGCACTGCAGACCTATTATCGCGGCCTCGGCCATTGGCTGGCCGTTCTACGCCTGATCGGCGGTACCGACATCCACCTTGAGAACCTGATCGCGGTGGGTCCGGTGCCGGTGGTGGTGGATTCGGAAAGCGTTTTTTCCAAACCTGTCGAGATCGCCGAGACCGGCTACGGGCAGGCGTACGACATCGCGGTGCGGCTGATGCGCAACTCGGTGCTGCGTACCGGGATCGTGCCCTTCCGCACGGCCGGGCTGGGCATGGAAGGCGTCGATCTCTCCGCAGCGGGCGCATTGCCGGGCGAGCAGCCCAAGGTACAGGTGCCGGTGATTGTCGACGATGCCGGCGCCGCGCCCCGCCTCGGCCTGGTGGAAGCCGATTTCGCCGTGGCCCAGAACCACCCGAGCCCGGCGCCGGATGTCTCACGCTTCTGGGACTACATCAGCACAGGCTTCATGCAGGCCAGCCGCCACTTGCGCGCGCTGGATGCGAGCGGCGAACTGGACACGCTGCTGCGCAGCTTCGTTGGCTGCGAGGTGCGTGATGTACGCCGGCCGACCATGGCCTACGCCGAACTCGGTCGCATGCTGTGGCACCCGGCATCCCTGCATGACGAGACGCGGGCGGTGGCCACCGCGACGGACCTGCTGGTCAGGAACGCCGCCGTGGCGCCGGCCGCGTCGGCCGACCCGGAGACGGTGCGGGGCGAGATCGATGCGATGCGCCATGGCGACATTCCCATCTTCACTTCAGTGCTGGATGCCGCACGCATCGACACCGTCGTCGCAGGCTGGCGGGACATGCGGATCGATCTGGAAGAGGTGACCATCCGCAGCACGCTGGTGGCCACGGACCTCAACGAGCATGCGCTGGCGCGCGCCGAAGCCCGCGAGGGCTATTCCTATGCCGCCACGGCAGCACACGCGCGCGACCTGGAAGCGCGCCGCCGCCAGCAGGCCGCCGCCGCGGTCGACAACCTGATCCGGCTGTCGATTCGTGGCGCTGACGGCAGCATGACCTGGATCACTCCGGAGATCACCCGCACCGGCTGGACCGTGCAGCCGGTGCAGCCCGACCTCTACTTCGGGTTGGGCGGCATCGCGTTCAGCCTCGCAGGCTACTGGCGCGAGGTGCAGGCCGGCCGGGCCGACGCCGTGGCGGGCCTGGAGCAGGCCATGCACGGTGCCATCCAGGTGTTCGTGACCATGTGCCGCCGCGACCCGGCCGATGCGGGCGGTGGCCTGGTCGGCGCCGGCTCGCGGATCTGGACGCTGCTGGCGCTGCACGACCTAGTGCAGCGCCCGGACCTGCTGGAGCTCGCGCGCACAACGGCCGAGGGACTGCGTGCAACCGGATTCGAGGCTGTCCCCAAGGCCGAACTGCTCGACGGGGTGGCGGGCGCGATCGTGCCGCTGATCGGGCTGAGCGAAGCCACTGCCGAGAACGCTTGGCTCGATATTGCCGCAGACGCCGCGCGCCGCCTGCAGGCCACCGCCATTGACGACGCTGACGGCGTGCGCTGGCCAACGCCGCAGTTCGAGCAGCCCATCGGCGGCTTCGGGCACGGTGCGATGGGCATCGGCTGGGCGCTGGCACGGCTGGCGTTGACCGACGCGGGCAGCGCGCAGGAGCGCCGTGAGTGGCAGTCGCTTGCCGATGGCGCGTTTGCGTTCCAGGACGCGCTCTACGAGCCCGGCACCGGGCGTTGGCGCGATATCCACCTCAAGGAGGGGCAGAAGAACTTCCCCACCTGGTGCCACGGCAGCGTGGGCATCGGGCTGGCCGCGGCCGACCTGCTGGCGCGGACCGGACACTCCGGGTTCCTGCGCATGCTGCGGCGCGCGGTGGCCGATGCCAACGGCAAATGGGGTTTCAGCCATACGCTGTGCCATGGCGATCTGTCCACGCGCGAACTGCTGGTGCGTGCGGCGGCGCTGGACCCGGAAGGATGTCCCTACCCGGTCGACACGGCTGCCGCGGAGATCATCTCTTCCATCGAAGAGCACAACGGCATGGTCGGCGGGCTGACCCGCGCCGCGTTCACGCCCGGGCTGATGATCGGGCTGGCGGGTGCCATCTATGGTTTCAGCCGCATGCATCCGGCGTGCGCGCTGCCCTCGCCGTTGTTGCTGGAACGCGGGAATGGTGCTGCGCCGGCGATTGCCGTGCGCCAGGTGCGGGAGCAGGCGGCGTTGGATGCCGCCTGATTGATCACCATCGCGCCTGCGGCGTTGGGCCGCAGGCGCATTTCAGGGTCGAGCAGGCGCGCAGGGCGTGGCTTTAAGGCGCCGGGGCCGAAGGCGTCGACGGAGTTGCCGAAGGCGGTGCGGCTGGCGTGGCGGGAGCTGCGGTTGGCGTGATCCGCCAGATGGTGTTGGCCAGGTCATCGGCCACGATCACCGCACCGCGCGGATCGACGCTGACGCCCACCGGGCGGCCGCGGGTCTTGCCGTCATCGCCGCGGAAGCCAGTGGCGAAATCGATCGCTTCGCCGGCGGGCTTGCCATCACGGAACGGCACGAACACCACCTTGTAGCCGACCGGCGGATTGCGGTTCCAGCTGCCGTGCTGGCCGACGAAGACACCGTCGGTGAAGTTGCCGCCCACCGCCGGGTTGGCGAACGCCACGCCCAGCGCGGCCACGTGCGAGCCCAGCGCGAAGTCCGGGGTCAGCGCGGACGCCACCTTCTCCGGGTTCTGCGGCATCACCCGGCGGTCCACGTGCTTGCCCCAGTAGCTGTAGGGCCAGCCATAGAAGCCGCCGTCGCGCACCGAGGTGAGGTAATCCGGCACCAGGTTCGGCCCGATTTCGTCACGTTCGTTGACCACCGCCCACAACGTGCCGGTGCCGGGCTGTACGGCCAGTGCCGTGGGATTGCGGATGCCGCTGGCGTAGGTGCGGTGCGCACCGGTCTGCGCATCGATCTCCCAGACCTGGGCGCGATCGATCTCCGCCGCCATGCCGCGTTCGGTGATGTTGCTGTTGGAGCCGATGCCCACGTACAGGTGGCTGCCATCGGCGCTGGCGGCCAGCGACTTGGTCCAATGGTGGTTGATGGCCGACGGCAGGTCGGTCACCTTGGTCGGCGCACCGCTGGCCTTGGTCTGGCCTTCGGCGTAGTCAAAGCGCACCAGCGCATCCTGGTTGGCCACGTACAGGGCGTTGCCCACCAGGGCCAGCCCGTACGGGGCATTGAGCTTGTCGGCAAACACCGTCTTCAGCTCATACACGCCGTCACCATCGGCATCCCGCAGCAGGGTCAGGCGGTTGCCGCTCTTCACCTGCGTATTGCCCTTGGCCTTGATCTTGCCGGCAATCACATCCTTCGGCTTGAGGTTGGGCGCGCTGCCGCCCCGACCTTCGGCCACCAGGATATCGCCGTTGGGCAGCACCAGGGTCTGGCGCGGAATGGCCAGGTCGGTGGCGATTGCCGCGACCTTGAAACCGGCCGGCACGGTGGGCACGGTATCGCCCCACGCCGTCGGCTGGGCAATGGTCATGTCTGGCATCACGCCGCGATGAGGCTTGGGCAGTTCCGGGTTGGCGCCGAGCTGCTGCAGCTCCGGGGCCTTGCCACTGCAAGCGGCCAAGGCCACGGCGAGTACGGAAAGTGCGACTACCTTCGGGGCGCGGTTCACAGGACACCTCCCACGCGCACGCGCACACTGGAGAAACCAAGCCAGGTGGCAATCAACGCCAGCACCGTGACGATCACCGACCACAGCAGCGCAGCCGGCATGATCGCCCAGGCATCGCGTGCGTGGTGCAGCGAGTTGATGAAGCCCACGATCCAGGTGACCGCCAGCACGATGACGTAGACGCCGTTACGGCTGCCGCGCACCAGGCCCACCAGGCCGCACAACAGCGCCAGCGTGGTCATGACCATCGCCCCGACCAGCAGCCAGGAGGCGAAGTTGCTCCACTGGATTTCGTAGGTGTTCCAGTACGCGTAATCGGCCAGCAGCGCGCCGAGGAACAGCGGCAGCACGCCGCCGAGCACGGCGGCATGGAACGGATGGATGACCCAGTGGCGGGTCACGACGGCGGTTGTGGACACGGCTGTCTCCTGAGGGGAATGCAACCGATATCCTGCCACCGCCTGCGTGACGGGCGGTTGATGTGCTCAGCGCCAGTCGGCGGGCAGCTTCCGCGTGCGGGTGCGGTACTTCATTGTTCCGTTGCGCAGCGTGCCCTCCGTCGTCTGCAGGTGTTCGCCATCGGGCGACAGCGATTCCTCCCAGCTGGCCACCTGCTGCAGCTGCCCGTCCACGTAACGGTAGGTTTCGGTGGCGTGCGAGCAGCAGCCGCCGCGCGAGGCGGAGATGAGGGTGCGCGTAGCGGGGTCGATGGCCAGCTGTGGCAGGCTCGACAGCGTTGGCTCGAACACGAAGGCCTGGGCCGCCGGGTCGAACAGGTACAGGTTCCGCGTGGCGTTCGGGCCTGCCCCGCCGGCGTAGCCGGGTACGCTCAGGTCCGGCCAGCCGTCGAAGTTGGCGTCCACCAGCTGCACCACGTCCGGGCCGGCGCTCAGCGGCTCGGCATCGATGTCGCGCAGGATCTGCCGGCGCAGGCCGGTCGTGGCGTCCAGGATGTCAATGGCCTGCAGCACTGCTTGATCGTCGTCGGCGGGCGCAACGACCAGCACGAAACGCAGGTGGTCGGTGGTTGCCTGCTGGGGAATACGCACATCCCCGGCGGCAAGATCATCCCGACGGATCCAGCCGGGCGTCGCCGCGCCGTCTGCCGCCACTACTTCAATGGCGATCCACTCAGCGCCCCTGCTGAGCACACCGGCATAGCGCCCCGCGGCAAGCGTGCCGGATGCCATGCCGTCCCCGTCGCTTCGGTAGACCGGGGTGTCCACGGTCGCCGCGAAAACGTCGATGTAGGGTCGTGGCGCCTGCAGGGCGAACCCGTCGCGATAGTGGGTGACCTGGTAGTGGTGAACAGACCTGCCGTAAGCGTCGGGCGCACACACACCGCCCACCGCGCAGGCGCCGATCTCATCCGGGGTGGGCTTGCGGCTGGCGGGAACCTGCTCGGTACGGATCAGCGTTTTCTGGTCGGCCCAGCGCAGCGTGAAGCCGCGTTCGGTCCAGGCCAGCGCCGCTTCGCTGTCGGCGCTGCCAATGTTGGTGCGGCAGAACGGCTGCGCCTCGGAACGTTCGTTCCAATCGGGAAAGGCATAGGCCGGGCACAGCCGGTTGGCGCTGTTGATGTCGTAGCGGTACGCCGCATCGGTGACGAATACCAGCTTGCTCAACGCCTCGCCCGGATCGCGCGACACGAAGGCGTAGCGCACCTTCGCCGCGTCGGGAATCGCGGTGGCAAGCAGGTCCTGCTGGATTTCGCCTGCGGCCGGCGGTGCTGCCGTTTCTGCCTGGGGCGCCTCGGGCGAAAGCTGGTAAATGCCGGGCTCCAGCAGCGGTCCCGCTTCGGCATGGGTCGTCAGGATGGCAAGCAACAACGCGGCGTAGCGGATTCTCATGCCGCCATCATGCGTGATGTCCCTAACGCGACGATAGTGGTCCCTATCGCGCGAGACGGCAGCGTGCGTCCGGCTTACCCTCGTGCTCCGCTTGTCCCCCACCAGGTCCAGGCTGGAGCACGCGCCACACCCTGGCGGCGTGGCCGGCCGGGACCGCAGCTGTAGTTCCAATGGTCCCATGAGCACAGAAACCCCGCCGTCCGCTTCGCCCGCCGTCCCTGCTTCGCCGGTACTGCCCGCCGCTTCCGATCCCGCCCACCAGGGCTTTGCGATCCGCATCGTCGGTGCCGCCGCGTTTGCGCACCTGCTCAACGACATGATCCAGGCCGTGCTGCCGGCCGTGTACCCGATGTTCAAGAGCCAGTTCGCGCTGACCTTCGGCCAGATCGGCACCATCGCGCTGGTCTACCAGTTCACCGCCTCGCTGCTGCAGCCGTGGGTGGGCATGTACACGGACAAGCGCCCGCTGCCCTACCTGCTGCCCTCCGGCATGATCGCCACGTTCGTCGGCATCGGCATGATGGCCATGGCCAGCAGTTACGAAATGCTGCTGCTGGCCGCCGCCGTGGTGGGCGTGGGCTCGGCCACGTTCCACCCGGAAGCCTCGCGGGTGGCGCGCATGGCCTCAGGCGGGCGTTTCGGCACCGCGCAGTCCACCTTCCAGGTCGGCGGCAATACCGGCTCGGCCATCGGCCCGCTGCTGGCCGCCGCCGTGGTGATTCCGCACGGCCAGCGCGCCATCGGCTGGTTCCTGCTGATCGCCGCCGTGGCCATCTTCGTGCTGTTCCGGCTGACCGGTTGGACCGTGCGCCACGGCCAGGCAAAGATGAACAGCTTGGCGCGCTCGCATGGCATCGGCCTGAGCCGCGGCAAGGTGGTGCAGGCCATCGCGGTGATCGCGGTGCTGATGTTCGCCAAGTTCGTGTACATCGCCTCCATCACCAACTACTTCACTTTCTACCTGATCGAACGTTTCCACCTGAGCGTGCAGCAGAGCCAGATGTACCTGTTCGTGTTCCTGGCGTCGATCGCGCTGGGCACCTTCATCGGCGGCCCGGTGGGTGACCGGATCGGGCGCAAGGCAGTGATCTGGATTTCGTTCCTGGGCGTGGCGCCGTTCGCGCTTGCCCTGCCCTATGCCAACCTGATGGGCACCGCGGTGTTGGCCGTTGCCGTCGGGCTGGTGATGTCGTCTGCGTTTGCCGCGCTGGTGGTGTATGCGCAGGAAGCGGTGCCGGGGCGTGTCGGGATGGTGTCCGGGCTCATGTTCGGGCTGATGTTCGGTATCGGTGGGATCGGCGCGGCCGGGTTGGGCAAGCTGGCTGACATCCATGGCATCGTGTGGGTGTACCACCTCACCTCGTTCCTGCCTTTGTTGGGGTTGGTTACTGCGTTTCTGCCAAAGACGTCCGTGCGCTGACGGGGGTTGCCGACTAACAGTCGGCACTACCGTCGGCACTACCGTCGGCATTACCGTCGGCAGTATCGTCGGCAGTATCGTCGGCAGTAGCGTCAACAGGACCGTCGGCAGTAGCGTCGGGACCACCGTGGGCAGTACCGTTTCGCGTCAGACGTTTCGTGTTATTGGAAGAACTGGCTGGGCAGCTGGCCGAAGCGCTTCTTGAACATGGCGGTGAACGCGCTGGGGCTGGCGTAGCCTTGCGACAGCGCTACGTCGATGACCTTTTCGCCATGGGCGAGGCGTTCGAGGGCGCGGACGAGCCGGATCTGCTGGCGCCATTGACCGAACGTCATGTGCAGTTCGCGCGCGCACAGGCGCTGGATCGTCTTGGCGTCCACACCGAGGCGAACGGCCCAGTCCTGCAGCGTGGAAGCGTCGTCGGGCGCGGCGTCCCAGTGCTGCGCGATCTGCTGCAGGCGCGGGTCGACCGGTTCCGGAACATGCAGCGGCAGCACCGGCAGCGCCTGCAGTTCGTCCAGGATCAGCTGCATGAGATGGCCGTCGCGTGAGTCCGGAACGTAGGGCTGCTCCACGATGGCCGCCGCGCCGATCAGTTCGGCCAGCAAGGGTGTGATCGACACGGTCGCTGCGCTGGGCGGCGCATCGGCGATGGCCTGCGGCAGGATGTACAGGCTGCGCATGCGCACCGCGCCGATGCAGCTCACCTTGTGGCCGATCCCGGCCGGCATCCAGATCGCGCGCGTGCTGGGCACCACCCATCGCCCTGCGCCGGCCTGCACCACCAGCACGCCGGAGGCGGCGTAGACCAGCTGGTGGCGGTCCGGATGGTGGTGCAGCGGAATCACCGTGCCGGCGGCGTAGTCGCGCGCCCGGCACAGCACGGCGGACTCGGGGCCCAGCGGCAGGCGCTGGCCCGCGGCGTCAACCGGCGGGATGTCTTTTTTTCGATGAGGCATGGGAAGATACTGCGAAACAACCACCCCGCAACTCTAGCCCCGCCCGCGCCGCCACTCAACCACACGCTCACGGCACGCGCCCTACCCTGCACCCATGCGTCGTTTCGCCCAAGCCATTGCCGAGCCGGAATCGGTCCCCGACGGACTGCCGCGCGAGCTCGCCACTGCCGTGGCCGCAGCGCCGGACCGCTACAACATCGGCAAGGGGTCCACGGCATCGGTGCTGGCCCGCAATGCCGATGGCGAGTTGATCGTGACCGACATGGCCTGGGGCCTGGTGCCGCGCTGGTCGAAGACGCCGGATACGCCCTACACCACCGTCACCGCCCGCCTGGACCGGGCGCCGGGCAGCCGTATCTTCTCCAACGCCTGGACCGAACGCCCGTGCGTGATTCCGATGACCGGGTACTACAAGCTGGACCGCCAACGCCGGCCGCCGTGGCCGCTGTTCGTGCAGCGGCGCGATGGCCTGGCCCTGCTGGCCGCCGGCCTCTGGGAGCATTGGGAGGACGGCGACGGCCACGCGATGGATTCCTTCAGCGTGCTCACCGCACCCAACCGCGCCATTCCGGAACCACTGACGCCGGATGGGCCGGTGTTCCTGCCCGCCGAGCTGGCACTGGCATGGCTTTCCGGTGCCGCCAAAACCCCTGCCTCGCTGCGGGTACGCTCGCCGGCACTGGAGGCGTATCCGGTCGGACGCGCCTTCCGCGACCTCAAGCGCGACGACTACACGCTGCTGGAACCGGTCGACCCGGACGTGGAAACGACATCGCCGCCCCCGGTGGACGGGGACGGCGATGGCTGGGACGAGGACGGCTGAGCGGCGTCAGCGCGACATCGAGTACGGCTGTTCCGCGCCCTGCCCCGGCCATGCCTTGTTCGGCGTTGCCTGCAGGGTGAAGTGCAGTTCGCCGCCGGCCAGGATTTCCGCATGGCGCAGGAACGTGCGGTTCAACGGCTTGCCGTTGAGCGTCACCGAACCCACGTACTCGTGGCCCTTGCCCATGCCGTCGGTGGTGATGCGGAAGGTCTTGCCGTTGGGCAGGTTCAGCACCGCCTTGGGCAGGAACGGGCGGCCGATGATGTACTCGGCGCTGCCCGGTGCCACCGGGTAGAAGCCCAGGGCGGTGAACACATACCAGGCAGACATCTGGCCCAGATCGTCATTGCCGGCCAGGCCATCGGGGCGGTCGGCGTACTGGGTGTCCATGATCTGCTTCAAGCGCGCCTGCGCGCGCCACGGCTGGCCCGCGTACGAATACAGGTAGGCCACGTGGTGGCTGGGTTCGTTGCCGTGCGCGTACCAGCCGATCAGGCCGGTGATGTCTTCCATGTGTTCGAAGATGGACGGATCGACCTTGGCATCGAATACCGCATCCAAACGCGCCAGCAGCTTGTCTGCGCCGCCGTGGACCTCGGCCAGGCCGGCCACGTCCTGCGGCACGTACCAGGAATACTGCCAGGCGTTGCCTTCGGTGTAGTCGGTGCCGTAGCCGCTGGCGCTGGGATCGAACGGGGTGCGGAAGCTGCCGTCACGCTTGCGTGCGCGCATGAAGCCGGTTTCGGCGTCGAAGGCATGGCGCCAGTTGCCGGCGCGCTTGTCGAACTCGGCCGCCACATCCGTCTTGCCCATGGACGTGGCCATGCGTGCGATGGTCCAGTCGTCGAAGGCGTACTCCAGCGTCTTGCTGGCCGCTTCGCCCTCTTCGTCGATCGGCACCCAGCCCAGCTCGCGGTACTGCGCGATGCCATCGTACGGGCCGTAGTTGGCGGTGGCCACCATCGCCTGCAGCGCCTTGTCGGCGTCGAAGCCACGAATGCCCTTGACGTAGGCATCGGCGATCACCGGCACTGCGTGGTAGCCGATCATGCACCAGGTTTCCTGGCCATGGAACGCCCACACCGGCAGCATGCCGTAGGCACTGCTGTGCTGGTGCGCGAGCAGCGAATTGACCATGTCGCTGGTGCGCTGCTCCGGCTGCACCAGGGTCAGCAGCGGGTGCAGGGCGCGATAGGTATCCCACAGCGAGAAGGTCGAGTAGTTGGTATAGCCCTCGGCGCGGTGCACGGCGTTATCCGAGCCACGGTACTGGCCGTCCACGTCCATGAACAGGGTCGGGCCGAGCAGGCTGTGGTACAGCGCGGTGTAGGCGCTGCGTTTGTCATGCGCGGGGGCCTCGATGTCCAGCACCGACAGCGCCTGCTGCCATTGCGTGCGGGCGTCGGCGCGGATGCGGTCGAAGTTCTGGTCTTTCGCTTCGGCGTCGAGGTTGGCGATGGCGCCGGCTTCGCTTACCGAGGAGATCGCCACGCTGACCACCAGCGGGGCATCGAGCTTGCCGAAGTCGAACGTACCGACCAGCTGGCGGCCTTCGATCTGCGGGCGCTGCTCCGGGTGGTTCTGGCCCGGCGGCGGGAAGCCCTTGTAGGCGATGTCGGTTTCCGTGTTGTGCAGCGCGTGCCCGGTGAGCGGGCGCGAGAACCGCATGGCGAAATACAGCTGGCGTCCCGGTGCCCAGCCGCGGGTTTCGCGGAAGCCGGTCACAGTGCCGTCCTCGCGCAGCCGCAGGCGCGACCACAGGATCTTGCCGGGGTAGTCGTACAGGCTGGTGCGCAGGTCGAGCAGCAGCTTGGCCTCCTCGCCCTTCGGGTAGGTGTAGCGATGCACGCCGGTGCGGGCACTGGCGGTGAGCTCGGCGCGGACCTTGTAGTCCTGCAGCGTCACGGCGTAGTAGCCGGGCTCGGCTTTTTCATCCTTGTGGTCGAAGCGCGAGGCGTAGCCGCTGCGCGGCTTTTCCGGATCGCCACGCTCCAGGCCGGGGTCGCCGGTGAACGGCATCACCAGCACATCGCCCAGGTCGGAATGGCCGCTGCCGGAGAAATGGGTGTGCGAGAAGCCGACGATGCTGCTGTCGTCGTGGCGGTAGCCGGCGGCCCAGTCGTAGGCCTTCTCGCGCGGCTGGATGCGGGTGTCCGGGCTGAGCTGGACCATGCCGAAGGGCACCGTCGCGCCGGGATAGGTATGCCCTTCGCCCCCGGTACCAATGAATGGATCCACGGCGGCGTAGGCGCGTTCGCCTGCGCTCTGCGGCGCCGCTGCTGCGGTGCCTGCCACCAGCATGGCGCCCATGGCCAGTGCCACCAACCCCGACTTCCCCGCTCTGCTCATATGGATTTAGATCGATTCAAGGTGAACCGATCCTAGCATTGGTTGTCCCCGCGCCGCATGTTGCGGCGCGGGGGTGTCGCTTGGGGTGGGTTGGCTGGGCCAGGCTTCGGGCGGCGTCGGTGGTTTTAGATGGCGCCAGACACGCGTGGCGTGTCGCTACGGTTCGCTTCCGGGAGGGTGGGATGAGTGGCGTCCACCGTTACCGGCTCGTCGCTGCGCAGCAGAGCGTGGGCTTCGGCCTCGCTGGCCACCGCCGGCGGCGAACCGCGCAGTGGCAGGTTGGCGGTTTCGTTGACGAACAGCATCGTCACCAGGCCGATCACCGCCGCGCCCATCAGGTAGTACGCCGGCACCAGCGGGTCGCCGGTACGCTCCACCAGCCAGGCGGTGATCAGCGGCGTGGTGCCACCGAACAGCGACACCGAGACGTTGAACGCGATCGACAGCGCGCTGTACCGCACCGGGGTGTAGAACAGCGCCGGCAGCGTGGACGGCATGGAACTGGTGAAACACACCAGCGCCAACCCGAGCAGCATCAGGCCGAGGAAGATCAGCCCGTCGTGGCCGCTGCCCACCAGCAGCAGGCACGGAATGGCCAGCGCGAACAGCGCGATGCACGCGCCGATGATCATCGGCCGACGGCCCAGGCGGTCACTGAACAACCCGCCCACCACGTTGAGCGGCATCATCACCAGCATCACGATGATGATCAGCAGCAGGCCCTTGCTCTCTGCATAGCCCATGGTCACGCTCAGGTAGCTGGGCATGTAGGTGAGCAGCATGTAGTCGGTGACATTGAATACCAGCACCAGGCCCACGCACTTGAGCAGCTGCGGCCAATGCACGCGCAGCAGCGCTCCCAGCCCGGGGCGTTCGAGGTCGCGTTTGTCGGCCTCTTCGGCATAAACGCGGAACGCCGGGGTCTCTTCCAGCTTCATGCGCATGTACAGGCCGAGCAGGCCCAGCGGGCCGGCGATCAGGAACGGCAGGCGCCAGCCCCAGTCCAGCATCTGCGTGCTGCTCAAGGCCATGTGCAGCACGGTCACCGTGGCCGCACCGGCGATGTAGCCACCCAGCGTGCCGAACTCGAGCCAGCTGCCCATCAGGCCGCGGTTGCGGTCGGTGGAATATTCGGCGATGAACGTGGCCGCGCCGCCGTATTCGCCGCCGGTGGAGAACCCTTGCACCAGGCGCGCAAGCAGCAGCAAGGCCGGGGCCCACATGCCGATGCTGTCGTAGGACGGAATCATGCCGATGCTGAAGGTGCCCAGCGCCATCAGGATCATGGTGAACGCCAGCACTTTCTGGCGGCCGTATCGGTCACCCAGCGGGCCGAACACCAGCCCGCCCAGCGGGCGGACCAGGAACGCCACGGTGAAGGTGGCGAAGGTGGCGATCAGCTGCGCGGTCGGGCTGCTGGCGGGGAAGAACACCTGGCCGAGCGTGACCGCAAGATAGCCGTACACACCGAAATCGAACCATTCCATCGCATTGCCGAGCGCGGCGGCACCCACTGCTTTCTTGAGCATGGGGCGATCGACCACGGTGACTTCGTCGACCTTCATCTGGCGGCGGCGCTTGAACCACCCGAAATGGGCATGTGCGGCATGCAGTTCCTGCATCTGCTTTCTCCTGGAAGCAGGGTCATCAACGCACCCGAGGTCCCGCGCAAGGCACAGGTAAACACCGCCTCTGGAAGAACGCGGCACGAGGCGCGAAGAGGGGTAGCAACAGGCGTTCCCGGACGGCCGCGTGGTACACCACGGCGCTGCAGGAAGGATGACCGAGAGACGGGCAATGGCCCGAGGCAATGATCAAGCGCACATGTTAGCACAGTGTGTGCATGTGGCCTTTATCGAATCTTCACATGCTGTCCAAACGCCTTGTTTCAAGGCGTTTTGCAGCCATCGGTAAAGTTGGGGCAATCGTTGACGTCCATTGGTAGAGTCGGTTCCCGAACGACTGCCCTCAGCGCTTCCGCGTTCGGTAACGCATGGACTGTGCCGAGGCAGAAGCGTGATGTCGCCGACGGTCATGCCGTAATCGAATGTTGGCAATTCCACGGCGGTCGATTGGGATGCGACCCTACCGCTCTGCATCAGGCCCCGCTTTGCAGTTCCATCGCGCGCATCACGATGGGCTTGGCCCAATCGGGCGTCTGCAGCAGATCGATCACCGTGACCGGAAAATGCAATCCATCGCGATCCAGCTGCAGCAGCGGCAGCGGTGCGGCCCTGCCCTTTGCATCGGCGGGCGCGCTGTTGTCGTACACATGCAGCTCGGCAAGATGCGGCAGCAGTTCGATCAGGTTTTCGCGCGCGGAATCGAAACGTGCGCGGATCTTGTCGTGCGGAATATCGTGTCCGCCCTGGCTGACCCGATCAGCCACGCGTTCGATGTGCAGCGCCACGCTGTGCAGGCCGCAGAACCAGATCGCCACGTCGTGGGTCTGGCAGGCATCGCGCAGCAGGCGTGGAATGGTGTTGCCGCCCAGCGTGGTTTCAAACGCAAAGTCGGTGCCATCGGCCATCGCCTGGCGCAGCCGTCGGGCGCCCTCGCTCCATGCTGCGGCGTTGGCCTCGTCCAGCGGCCAGCCCTGTTCCACCAGCCGCCGGGTGAAGCTGTCCGGGTTGAACCAGGTCAGCCCCGCGTCGCGCAGCCATGTGCCCAGCAGCGAACTTTTACCGGCGCCATTGACGCCGGCCAGTACCAGGATCCGCGCCACCGATCAGAGCGACGGGCCAAGGGCGGTCCTGCGCCCGCGACGGATCGGCTGGCCCATCACCTTGCCCAGCCCACCGTCGGTATTGAGACTGGCCAGGGTGGTATCGAACTCCGCACGGAGGCGATCCAGCTCCCCCTGGCGCGCGTCATCCGGGTTGCCGGCCGCGCGGGCCAGCAGCTCCTGGTAGGCCTTGATGTCCACGATCACCGCTTCGGGGTGGTTGTGGTTGGTGATCACCAGGGCCTGCTTTTCGCGCACGGTGCGCATCAGGCTCGGCCAGCCCCGGGTCTTCACCGATGACGCAGTGGCCTTTTCAAGGCCGGGAACATCCAGGGGCAGGCTCATGACGGACATCCAGCGGAGGGATGTGGCCACTATACCCCTTTTGGGTAAATTGGGAATAAAGGGATATTCATCTACCCGAGGGCGCGGTCGAGGGCATCCAGATCTCCTTGGGCGGTCGGGCGGACCACCCGCGCCACCTCCTGCCCGTCGCGCAGCAGGACCAGCGTGGGCCAGAGCTTGACCGTGAAGGCGCGCCCCAAGGGGCGCCCCTTGCCGTCCTCGACCTTGCGGTGGTCGAGGCCGTGTTTTTCAACAAAGTCCCTGACCACCGGCTGTGCCGCCGCGCAATGCCCGCACCAGTCCGTGCCGAATTCCAGCAGCTGCCAGCCCGTGCCTGCCTCTACTTCGGCACGGGCAGGCTCCAGCAGATCGGTAAACCTGCGTGCGTAGGCCATGGCTCAGGCCGCCAGGGCGCGCTGGATGTCGTCCAGCGTGGAATTGGTGTAGTCCTTGGCGATCTCCTTCAGCATCCGGCTCTGTACTTCCTTGTGCAGCTGCGGCCGGATGTGGCCCAGCGTGGTCGGGTCGGCGATCAGGATCAGGTGCTCATAGCGGTGCTTGAGCGCGTGATCGTTCAACTGCTGCGCCAGCTGTTTGGCGAAGGTGGCTTCATTGAGCTGGGAAAGGCTCATGTCCTTGGGCACTGCGCCGGAGGGCCCCTGGCCGGAGACGCCTTCGGCGCTGATGTCCTTGACCTCCAGTTCCTCCTCCTGCTTCAGCTGCAGCGTGCGGCCGTCGCCCACATTGGTGAACACGCGGGCCGAGCCGCCATCAGCCACGATGACGAGGGTACCTTTGGGGATCTGCAGGGTGGACATGGTTGAACTCCTTGGATGGAAAAACGGGCGATGTGTTGGCCCGCCCCCACCGTAGGCAAACGGATGTAAGCGCGGTGCATAGGCGCGTGTTCACCGTGTATGCAAGGGCATTCAGGGAGTCGGTCGGTCATTACAGTGTAAAATTCGCGGTTTTTGACCGGAACCATGGCGAAGAAGCAGCACCGCACGCCTGTCCCCGGCCCGCCCTTCATCCGGTTGCTGGCGGCGCTGGCCGACCGCAATGCCCCGCGTACCGGGCCCGACCTGTCCGATCGGCTCAGCCAGTGGATCGACTGGACCCGGGCCGTGGCCCTGTCGCGCGCGCTCGACGGGCGGCTGCCGGCCGGGGCCGACGCCGCACCGGGTTCTGTCGAGGCGCTTGACGCGGAATGCGCGCGGGTACGCGCCAGCCTGGTCGAAAGCATTACCGCCCCGCCGGCGGCAGGCAAACCGGCCGCGACCGACGCTACCGCCTACCGCCAGCGCTGTCTCACCGTGCAGCGCGCCATGCTCACCGCGACCGGGCGCCTGCGCGGCCTGCTGCGGGACCGGCTCAGTGCCGGGCCCGGCGAGCTGCCCCGGTTGGCCGAGGTGGACGCCGCCATGGAGCAGGCGCTGAGCCCGCGCGAGCAGCAGCTCCTGGCCAGCGTGCCGGCCCTGCTCGGCACCCATTTCGAGCGTCTGCGCGACGACGCCGGCAGCGCTGAGGTCGATCCCGACAGCAGCTGGCTGCACTTGTTCAGGAACGACATGCAGGCCGTGCTGCTGGCCGAGCTGGATGTCCGTTTTCACCCCATCGAAGGCCTGCTTGCAGCGCTTCGCCCCCACTAACCGGGCTGTCATGTTCAGAACTCCTCTCTACCTCGTTGTTTTCCTTGCCGGCCTGCTGGCGGTGTGCTGGATCGGTGCCGGTTACGTGGGCAGCAACCCGGTCGGCCTGGCCGTGGCGCTGGTGATTGCCGCCTGCTATGTGGCCGGTGCAGTGGAACTGCACCGCTACCGGGCGGCTACCGCAGGGCTCAGCGTCGCGGTGGCTGAGGCGGCGACGGCGCCGGCCAACCTGGCCGAGTGGCTGGAGAAGGTACCGGCAGGCCTGCGCAACGCGGTGCGCCTGCGCGTGGAGGGCGAGCGCGTGGCGCTGCCGGCGCCGGTGCTGACCCCGTATCTGGTCGGCCTGCTGGTGCTGCTCGGCATGCTCGGCACCCTGCTGGGCATGATGGCCACCCTGCGCGGCACCGGGCTGGCACTGGGCAGCGCCACCGACCTGCAGTCCATCCGCGGTTCGCTGGGCGCGCCGGTGGAAGGCCTGGCCGTGGCGTTCGGCACCTCGATTGCCGGCGTGGCCACCTCGGCCATGCTGGGCCTGCTGTCGGCGCTGTGCCGGCGCGAACGCCTGTTGGGCGTGCAGCAGCTGGATACCCGCATCGCCACCACCCTGCACCTGCACTCGCAGGCGTGGCAGCGTGCCGAAGCCTTCCGCCTGCTGCAGGCGCAGGCAGGCCTGATGCCGGCGCTGGTGGACCGCCTGGAAGCGATGAGTGCCGCGATCGAAGCGCAGAGCGGCGCGGCCGGCGAACGCCTGTCGGCCAACCAGGACGCCTTCCATGCCCGCGCCGAGGCCGCCCATGAGCGCCTCGCCGGTTCGGTGCAGGAGGCATTGCAGGCCAGCGTCGCGCAGAGTGCGCGCGCGGTCGGCGAGGCCCTGCAGCCGATCATGGCCGAAACCATGGCCGGCATCAGCCAGCAGACCACTGCCCTGCAGGCCACGGTGGGCGATGCCGTGCGCGCGCAGCTGGACGGCCTGGCCAGTGGCTTCGAAGCCAGCCGCGCCGCCACCAGCGAGACCTGGAACGCTGCGCTCAGCAGTCAGAAGCAGGCGCACGACACCCTGTCGGCAGAACTGCGTTCTACCCTGGCCACGCTCAGCGAACAGCACGACCAGCGTGCCGTGCAGCTTCTGGAAACCCTGGCCGCCCGTCTCGACGCCAGCGTGGATGCATGGACCGGGGCACAGACCGAACAGGCGCAGCGCCATGCCGCCCTTACCCGCGATCTGCGCAGCACGCTTGAGGATTTCAGCCAGCTGCAGGGCGAGCACGGCGTCCGCCTGCTCGATTCGGTGGGTACGCGTCTGGCTGCCTGGGTCGACACCCTCGCCGAGCGCATGGACAGCAGCGCCAGCACCCACGCGCAGGCGTGGCGCGATGCGCTGCAGGGCCAGCAGTCGGTGAACGCCGAACTGGCCGAACGCAACCAGCAGGCACTGGTCGCGGCCACCGCCAGCTTCGATGGCCATGCGCGTTCGCTGGTGGATGGCCTGCAGGCCTCGCACAGCGGCCTGCAGGATCGTCTGGAAGCCCGCGACGCGCAGCGCCTGGCCACCTGGAGCGATGCCTTCACCCAGCTGTCGGAACAGCTCGGCCAGCAATGGGCCGACAACGGTGCGCAGGTTGCGGCCAGCCAGCAAGCGGTCTGCGAAACCCTGTCGCGTACCGCACACGAGATCGGCACGCAGGCGCAGGCGCATGCGGCCGAGACCATCAGCGAGATCTCGCGGCTGGTGACGCTCGCCTCGGAAGCCCCGAAGGCGGCCGCCGAAGTGGTCGCCGAACTGCGCCAGAAGCTGTCCGACAGCATGGTCCGCGACACCGCCATGCTCGACGAACGCACCCGCCTGCTGGCCACGCTGGAAACGCTGCTGGATGCAGTCAACCACGCGTCCACCGAACAGCGCACCGCCGTGGACGCGCTGGTCAGCACCTCGGCCGATCTGCTGGAGCGCGTGGGCACGCAGTTCACCGACCATATCGCTGCCGAGACCGGCAAGCTGGATGGCGTGGCCGCGCAACTGAGCGGCAGCGCGGTGGAGGTGGCCAGCCTGGCCGAGGCGTTCGGCACTGCGATGCAGAGCTTCGGCACCGCCAGCACCGGGCTGGGTGAGCAGCTGCAGCAGGTGGCCGGCGCGCTGGATGCCTCGATGACCCGCAGCGATGAGCAGCTGGCCTATTACGTGACCCAGGCGCGTGAAGTGATTGACCTGAGCGTGCTCTCCCAGCAGCAGATCATCGAGGAACTGCAGCAGCTGGCCGGCCGCCGCCGCAGCGCCGGGGCCGCCACCGCATGAGCGACGAGATCGAGCTGGAAGGCGAAACCGGCGCGCCGATCTGGGCCGCCTTCGGCGACCTGATGTCGGTGTTGCTGGGCGCGTTCGTGCTGATCCTGGTCGGCGTGGTGGCGCTGCAGCTGGAGCTGTCGCATCGCCTCGATGAGGAAGTGGCGCAGCGCCAGGCCGAAGCCAAGCGGCGCCAGACCCTGGAACAGGCCCTCGCCGGCCCGCTCGCCGCCGGGCGGGTAACGCTGGTGGATGGCCGCATCGGCATCCGCGGCAGCGTGCTGTTCGCGCTCAATTCCGACCAGCTGCAGCCGGAAGGCCGCGAGCTGCTGCGCAGCCTGGCTGCGCCGCTGGCCGGGTATCTTTCATCGCGCGAAGAGATCCTGATGGTCAGCGGGTTCACCGATGACCGTCCGGTACGCGACAGCAACCGCCAGTTCGCCGACAACTGGGAACTGTCGGCCGAGCGCGCATTGACCGTGACCCGGACCCTGATCGCCGAAGGCGTGCCGGCCGGTTCGGTGTTCGCCGCCGCGTTCGGTGCCGAACAGCCGGTAGGTTCCAACGCCGACGAAGAAGGCCGCGCACGCAATCGCCGTGTCGAAATGGCGCCGATTCCACGCCCGAAGCCGACCGTGGCGGGCGATGGACGGTAACCGTACCGCCGCCAGCGACCGGCTCGCGCACTGGCGCGGGCAGCAGCTGGATCGCCACGATCCGGTGCAGTTCGCGTTCCTGGAAGCGCTGCAGCGCCGCGCGCAGCAGGCCAGCGGTTCGCTGCGCGGCGTGCTGGACGCCCGCCTGGAGACGCTGCTGGCTGCCTACGCCGAACGCGTGACTGCCGCGCCGGTTGCCACCGCGCTGCCGAAGACCGCCGGAATGCCGGATACGCTCGCCGCGCTGGGCCAACCGCGCGCCACGCACAACCCCGACTACCCTGCACTGCCGGCCCTGGCCGAATTCCGCAGTGCCTGGGCTGCGCTGCGCACCGCCGGCCAGGTTCGGCAGACCCTGGCGCAGACGCCAAGCGATGGCGGTCCGTTGAACTCCAGCGTGCTGGTGCATCGTGCCATCGGCTGGATGGGCGAGGTCTCGCCCGCGTACCTGCAGCACTTCCTTGCCTACATCGACAACCTGGCCTGGCTGGAACAGATGCAGCAGCGCGGAACCCTGCCCAGCCGCGACAGCGTGCCCGGCCGCGCCCCGGCCAAGCCGCGCCGCAGCCGCAGCGCACGCTAACCGCGCAGGGTCGCGCCGCCGTCCACGTACAGGTCGCTCATGGCAATGTGGCCGGCCTGGTCGGAGAGCAGGAACATCACCGCCTGCGCGATGTCATCCGGGGTGGCCAGCTTGCGTAACGGAATGCCCGCCTTGTAGGTCGCCGGACTGCCATCGATGACCCGCTGCGCGCCGTGGTCATCGGCCCACATGCCGGTCTGCATCGGGGTCAGGGTCGACCCCGGCGCCACGATGTTGCAGCGGATGCCGTGCGGCGCCAGTTCCAGGCCCAGGCAGCGGGTGAACATGGTCGCCGCCGCCTTCGACGCCGCGTACGCGGCCATGCCATGGCGCGGCACGCCGGCGGCATTCGAGCTCACCGTCACGATGGCACCCTGCCCGCGCGGGATCATCACCCGGGCCAGCGCACGGGATAGATGGAAGACGCCGCCGGCATTGACCGCGAACACACGGTGCCATTGGGCGTCATCGGTGTCGGTGACCTCGCCGACCTGCAGCACGCCGGCAACGCTGATGCCGAAGCCGATCGGGCCGAGCGTGGCTTCAACCGCTCCGACCAGTGCGTCAACCGCCGTTGAATCGGTCACGTCCAGTGACCGCGGGTGCAGTCGCGGATGGGGCGGCAGCGCCGGTGCGGCCAGGTCGGTGGCGACCACCTTGCAGCCGCTATCCAGCAGCTGCTGGACCAACGCAGCGCCAATGCCGCCACTGGCGCCGGTCACCAGTGCAATCGTGTTCTCGAATCCTGTCAGCTTCATGTCCTGTCCTGTCGTTCAAGGCCGTCCCAGTGCTGCAGCCGCGCCGACAGCCACGGTGCCAGCTGCGCCACGGCATCGCGGCCGGTCAGCTCGGCATGCAGGAACGGCAGCGGCAATGCGTCCACCCGCGAGGCGTGCGCCTGCCACAGGGCAGACTGCAGGTGCGGCCGCTGCGCGTGGTCATTGCCGGCGCGCACATGCACCAGGGTGCCGGCGAAGTGGCGATGGTGATGCTCGCGGATCAACCGGTTGGTGCCGGTCACCGCGCGCACCACGCCGTCCAGCACGTGCCCGGGCAGGTTGCCCAGCGCGCTCTCGCCGCGGCGCAGGAACGCCACGATGCGCTCGCGGCTGTCCAGCTCGGGGTGGCGCTCCGGGTCGTAGCCGGCAATGGCCAACAGCGCACGCAGCGCCGCCACCGGATCCGGCTCGGGTTCCGCGCGCCAGCATTCGCTGGGGTAGGCATCCAGCAGGACCAGCGCCCCAACCTCACGCTGCATCGCCTGCAGCTGTACCGCGATGGCCTGGGCGATGATGCCGCCCACCGACCAGCCCAACAGATGCACCGGCCCCTGCGGCTGCAGCGCGAGGATGCGTGCGGCGTAGTCGGCGGCCAGCGCATCGATCCCCGCCGGCAGCGGCTGCGCGGGGTCGAGTACCGGCGATTGCAGGCCGTGCACGTCGCGTGCCGGGTGCAGCGCACGGCCCAGCTCGCGGTAGTTCCACGCGATGCCGCCTGCGGGATGGATCACGAACAGCGGCACCCTGCCCGGCTCACCGCGCGCGAGGGTGATCACTGGCCCCAGGCCGTGGTCGGTGTCCTGCAGCGGCACCTCCAGGCGTGCAGCCAACCCCGCCACCGTCGGCGTGGCGAATACCGCACCCAACCCCGGATCCTGCTGCCAACGCTGCTGGATCGCCAGCAGCAGGTGCACGGCCGACAGTGAATCGCCGCCCAGCGCAAAGAAGTCCGCGTCCGCTGCAGCCGGCGTCGCCAGCCCGAGCACCTGCTGGAACAGCGCGGCCAGTGCCTGTTCCGTGGGCGTCTGCGCGCTGCGGCCGGCCGCATGGGTGTCCGGCAGCGGCAGCGCGGCGCGGTCGAGCTTGCCGTTGGCCGTCACCGGCCACGCCTGCACCACCACGATGGCCGCCGGCACCATGTACTCGGGCAGTTGGGTGCCGAGCACGCCGCGCAGGCTGCCTGCGTCCAGTGCGTCACCGGATACGTACGCCACCACACGTGCCGGCATGCCCGGGTCCTGGTCGCGCAGCAGCACCTCGGCGCGGGCCACGCCGGGCAGGCCGCGCAACGCGGATTCAATCTCGCCCAGCTCGATGCGCAGGCCGCGCAGCTTGACCTGGTGGTCACTGCGGCCCAGGTACTCCAGCGCCCCGTCATCACGCCAACGTGCCCGGTCGCCGCTGCGGTACAGGCGTCCTCCGGGGACGTGCGGGTCGTCGAGGAAGCGTTCGGCGGTCAGGTCCTCGCGCCCGAGGTACCCACGCGCGAGCTGCACCCCGCCGAGATACAGGTCGCCGGGCACGCCCGCCGGCAGCGCCCGAAGCTGTGCATCCAGCACGTACAGCCGCGTGTTCCAGACCGGATGGCCAATCGGCACCGGGTCCGAACGGTCCTCACGGGACGCCGGCCAGTAACTGACGTCGACCGCTGCTTCGGTGGGGCCGTAGAGATTGTGCAGCTCCGCGTCGACACGCGCGTGGAAGCGGTCGCGCAAGCCGGCGTCCAGCGCCTCGCCACTGGTGAACACCTGCTGCAGCGGCAGGCCGCGCAGATCCGGCACGGCCAGCCAGGCATCCAGCATGGACGGCACGAAATGCAGCGTGGTGATGCGCTCGGCCACGATCAATCGGGTCAGCGCCTGCGGGTCGCGGTGCAGGCCGGGCGATGCGATCACCAGCGTGGCACCGCTGATCAGCGGCAGGAAGAACTCCCACACCGAAACGTCGAAGGTGGCCGGCGTCTTCTGCAGGATGCGCGCCTCCGGCCCGATCCGGTACTGGCTGCGCATCCATTCGAGACGGTTGACGATGGCGCGGTGTTCCACCACGACGCCCTTGGGCTCGCCGGTGGAGCCGGAGGTGTAGATCACGTAGGCCGCGTCACCCGGTTGCACGGTATCGGGGAGAGCCACATCGCTGCGGATTGCCCATTGCGACGGCGACAGGACCGGCGCGCCCACGAAGCGATGTGCATCGCCTCTTTCGGCCAGCACGCACTGCGGCTGCGCCGACGCCAGGATCTTCCGTAGCCGCGCATCCGGATGATCCAGGTCCACCGGCAGGTACGCGCCCCCGGCGCGTACCACCGCCACCAGCGCGATCACCAGCGACAACGAACGCGGCAGGGCCACCACCACGCGCGACTCGCGGGTAACGCCCATTGCCTCGAGCTGCAGCGCCAACGCACGGCTGCGCTGTTCCAGCACGTCGTAAGTCAGTGCCTCGCCTTCAAACAGCAGTGCGGTTGCGTCCGGCGCGGCGACCAGCCGCTGGTTCAGCAGCGCTGCAAGTGACACATCGGCAACCGCATGCTGCGTGGCATTGACGGTGTGCAGCCAGTGCTGCGCTTCGTCAGGCGTGCACAGCGCAACGTCTGCCAGCAGGCCACCGCGTGCCTGCACGTCGAGCGCGGACGACACGAAATGCAGCAGCCGTCGGGCATGCGCGGTGATCCCCGACCGCGTGTACTGCTGCGGGTTGGCCTCGATCTCCAATGCCAGCGACGTCAGTGCATCCCCGCGGAAACCGAAGGTGATGTCGTCCACCGGTCCGGTGCACAGCACCTCCAGCTGCGCCGTGACCCCCGGCCACGGCAGCGGCCGGTAGAACGGCTGCACGTTCACCAGGGCGCCGTGCAGCCGATGCTGCTGGCCGCTCCAGCCCAGGTCGCGGCGGATCTGCTCGCCCCGGTAGCGGCCATGCCGGCGGCCCCGCACCAGTGCCCGCGCGGTATCGCGCACCCTGGCCTCAACGGTTTCATCTGCGGTCGCGGCTACGCGCAGCGGCAGCACGTTCATCACCATCGCCGGGACCCGTGCCGAGGCGCTGCCCAGCCGCCCCATGTAAGGCACACCGACGGTCACCTCATCGCTGGCCGTCATCCGTCGGCAGTACTCGGCAGTCAACGCGGTGAGCAGGTCCGGCCAGGGCTGGCCCATGGCCTGCGCAGCGGCCAACAGCTGTTCGCGCAGCGGCACGTTGATGGTTTCGGTCACGCGCAGCGCATCGGCTGTTGCCGCTGCCATGCCACCACCCAGTCCCTCTGCGGGTGCCGCGTCCTGCATGTAGGCCCGCCAGTAGCCCGAATCGGCCACCCGGCGCTCACCGGTGCGGTACTGCGCATCTTCGTCCAGCACCGGCCGCAGCGGCTGCAGACCATCGCTGGCTTCGCCGGCGTACAGCGAACACACCCGGGCGCTGAACTGCGCCATGCCATAGCCATCGGTGGCCAGGTGATGCACCCGCAGATACCACGCGAAACGCCGCGGACCGAGCACGAACAGGCGCTGCTGGGCCATGCGGTCGCGGCCGGGATCGACCGGCTGCAGGCGGTCGGCCTGCATCACCTCGCGCGCGGCGTGCAGCGGATCGGTCTGGACAGAAAGATCCACCACCTGCACACGCGGAATGTGTTCCGGGTCCAGCCGCTGCTGCGGCACGCCCGCTTCGTTTTCGGCCACGCGCAGGCACAGTGCCTCGGCTTCAGCGGCGGCTGCATCGGCAGCCGCACGGAAACGGTCGACATCCAGCGCGCCTTCAAACCACACGACGTGTGCGGTATTGAATGTTGCGGGCGCAGGCGACAGGCGCTGCGCGTACCACAGCCCGGTCTGCGCCTCACTCAGCGGATACCGTTGCCGCCCTGCGCCCTCGGCGCTGGCCATCTGCGCGCTCATGCCCCGGCGCTGGCCCTGGCCTGCAGCTGCTGCACCACCTGCCACCAGCCGGCCAGCGTGGTGTGCTCGGCCAGGTGGCCGAACTCCAGGGCGATGCCGGTATTGCTCCAGGCCAGCACCAGCCCGAGCACCCGCATCGAATCCAGGCCCAGGTCCATCAGGTGGTCGTCATCGCCGACGGCGTCGGGCGCTTCGCCGAGCATGCCGGCCACATCGGCGCGCATCCGTTCCAGGGTCAGGGGCGCGGTGAGGGTGTCACTCATGCCAGGCGCTCCAGCAGCTGATCGGTGGTCATCGGCACGCCGCAGGTGCGGGCGATCCAGTGCAGCGCCTGGTCATGGTCGGCACGCGAGAAATCGGCCACCGCGTCGGCCGCGATGAACGCTTCGATATCGCGCTGGAATGCTTCGGCCACGGTGGCGGTGCAGCCGATATGCGCGTACACCCCGGTCACCAGCAGCTGGTCGCGGCCGCGTGCGCGCATCATCGTCTCCAGGTTGCTGCGCTGGAAGGCGCTGTAGCGGTGCTTGACCAGTACGTGGTCGCCTTCGGCGGGTGCCAGTGCAGCGATGATCGCCTCGTGTTCGCGGGTTGCCTGCATGCCCGGCCCCCACAGGTCTGCCTGCAGGCCGCGGTCACGCCGGTCCTGGTTGCCGCGCTGGGCGGTGTAGAACACCGGTATGCCCTGCGCCCGGCAGTGCGCGACCAGCCGGACGATGTTGGCGGTTGCCGGGGCCAGCGGCGCGGCATCGGCGCCGAACGCGGCCAGGAAGTAGCGCTGCATGTCATGCACCAGCAGCGCGATGCGCGCCGGTTCAGGCTGCCACGGTCCGCGCGGCGCCGGCAGTTCGGCTGCCGTGGGCAGCGCGTAGGAGGGAATGGTGGGCAGCGCCATCAGCGCGGTTCTCCTGTCTGTTCGATATGGCGCGCACGCAGCTGCGCACGCAGTTCGCGGCGGCTGACCTTGCCCACCGCCGTGGTGCCGAAGGCGTCCACGAACACCACCTGGTCCGGCACCTTGAAAGCCGCAAGACCGCGGCTGCGCACCCACCCCTTCAGGCTGGCCGCGGTCGGGCGCTCGCCGCGCGTGATGACGAAGGCACAGCTGCGCTCGCCCAGGTACGGATCGGGCATGGACACCACCGCCGCGTCGAAGACGCTGGCGTGCGCGAGCAGGTGGTCTTCGATCTCCTCGGCCGAGATCTTTTCGCCGGCACGGTTGATGTGGTCGCCGGCGCGACCCTGCACCACCAGGTAGCCGCCCGGCAGCTGCTGGACCCTGTCGCCGGTGCGATAGAAGCCATCTTCGGTGAACGACCGCGCGTTCGCGCCGGGGTCGTTGTGGTAACCGCGGATCGTGTACGGGCCCCGCGTCAGCAGGTGGCCCACCTCGCCCGGCGCGACCGGGTGGCCGTGGTCGTCCACCACCAGCACTTCATCGTCGGGCGAGATCGGGCGGCCCTGGGTGTTCAGCACGCACTCCGGCGCATCGTGCAGGCGGGTGTAGTTGACCAGGCCTTCGGCCATGCCGAACACCTGCTGCAGCTGGCAGCCCAGCCCGTCGATGACCCGGCGCGCGGCTTCCGGCACCAGCTTGGCCCCGCCGACCTGCACCACCTGCAGGCTGGACAGGTCATGCGGGGTACGGGCTGCGGCCTGTGCCCACAGCAGCGCCAGCGGCGGCACCAGGCCCACGCAGGTCACCCGCTCGCGCGCGATCAGCGGGAACGCGGTGTCCGGGCCTGCGCCGGGGCTGAGCACCACCCGTGCCCCGGCATACAGTGCGCCGAAGAAGCCCGGCGAACTCATCGGGAAATTGTGCGCGGCCGGCAGCGCCACCAGGTACACGCTGTCGCGGCCGATGCCGCAGATCGCGTTGCTGGCGCGGAACGAATACAGGTAGTCGTCGTGGGTGCGCGGAATCAGCTTGGGCAGGCCGGTGCTGCCACCAGAGAGCTGCAGGAACGCCACCGACTGCGGGTCGGGATCCGGCGGCAGCGCGTCCTCGGGTCCGGCCAGCCCGGCGACGGAAAGGAATTCCGCTGCATCGCCGACAATCAGCACGTGGCGCACACTGGAGATGGACGCCTGCAGTTCGCGCGCGAGCGTGCGGTAGTCGAAACCCTCGTATGCCGACGCAGCAATGTAGGCGCTGGCTTCGGCCGTGCGCACCACGTGCGCTATCTCGGTCAGGCGATGGGCCGGCAGTGCATATACCGGGATCAACCCGGCGCGGAACAGCCCGCAGACCACGCTGACGAATTCGACCGTGTTGCCCAACTGCACCACCACCCGGTCACCCGGCGCCAAGCCAGCGGCCAGCAGGCCAGCACCGATGCGCCCTGCCTCCTGCCACAGCTGTGCGTAAGTCAGGCGGGTCTCGCCGCCGACCACGGCCACGTCGTCGGCGAACTGTCCGGCACGCTCGCGCAGGAAGCCGGGGAACGTTTCGCCACGCCAATAGCCGGCGGCGCGGTAGCGCGCGACCAGCGCCGGCGGCCAGACCTGGCGCAGTGGCACACGCGCCGGAGAAACGACTGCATTCATCAGAGTGTCCATCCTTCAATCCGTGGGGCGGCGTCCGCGCCCAGCGCGGCCAACAGGGCCCCGAACTTCACCCCGGTCTCGGCAACCTCCGCGGCCGGTTCCGAACCGGCGACGATGCCGGCGCCGGCATGGATGCGGGCCTGGTGGCCCTGCACGCGTGCGCAGCGGATCGCCACGTACCAGTCACCGTCGCCGTGCGCGTCCATCCAACCCACCGCGCCTGCATAGAAGCCGCGCTGCACCGGCTCAAGGCGGCGAATGGTATCCAACGCCAGTGCGGCAGGCGTGCCGCACACCGCCGGCGTGGGATGCAGTGCAGCCAGCAGCGTGGCCACCGAGGTGGACGGATCGCGCAGGCGTGCTTCGATGCGCGTGCCCAGGTGCCACAAGGTGGTGGTGGCGTGCAGGGTCGGCCGCGCTGCAGCGTCGATCCACTCGCAATACGGACGCAGCGCCGCCACGATGGCGTCGACCACATAGCGGTGTTCGTCATGGTCCTTCGCCGAGCCCAACAGCTCGCGGGCCGCCTGGGCGTCCTCATCCCGATCCGGGCGACGCCGGGCCGAGCCGGCCAACGGATGCGAAAACACCTGCGGTCCACGGCGCGACACCAGCAGCTCCGGGCTGGCACCCACCAGCCACGCTGGCGCATCGCCGGCGGCTACCGGCAGCGGGCACAGGTAGGTGACCGCGTCCGGGTCATGGCCCAGCCGCGCCACCAACGCACGCGGGTCGATCGCCGCGCGGCTGTGCACACGCAGCGTGCGGGCCAGCACCACTTTCTTGAGTTCTCCGTCGCGGTCGTGCAACCCTGCCAGTGCTTGCCGCACCGCGTCCGCGTACTGCGCGGCGTTCGGCTCGGCGTGGATGTCACCGCTGAACGGCAGTGCCGGCGTCACCACCTCCGCCACCCCCTGCGCCAGTGAGGCGGGCTGGTACAGCGCATCGTCACCCTTCGGATCGAACGGCACCGCGCCGACCAGCAGTGCCGGTGTGCGCCCTTCGCACGCGAAGAAGGTCCGCGCGCGGGCATCCAGCGTCGCGGTGCCGCCGGACGGAAGGGTGGCGTGGCAGCCACGTGCATCCAGCGTGCGCCCAGGCAGGCGCAGCAGGAAGTGCTCCGCTGCTTCGCCGGCACCGGGATCGCTCGCCTGCGCGATGGTATCGCTGTCCGCGCGCACTGTGTCGTTCATGCCGCGCGCCTCCCATCCAGGGTAGCCGCAGCCGCCAGCCCCAACAGCACCAGACCCACCAGCAGGTACGGCGCACTGGGGGCCGCGCGATACAGCAGCGTGCCCACCATCGGCCCGATCACCATGCCCAGGCCCTGCACGGAAGCCACCGCACCGGCAGCCGCGCCCTGCTCGTGCGCCTGCACCGAATCGGCAGCCAAGGCCTGGAACGAGGGAAACACAAACCCCATGCCGAACGCCGCCAGCGCATAGGTGGCCAGCAGCTGCCAGGGCGCCTGCACCAGCGACACCGCCGCAAAACCAACGCCGGAGATCACTGCACCCAGCGCTATCCAACGGCGTGGCGGCATGGTCTTGAAGGTCATCACGAGCATCTGGGCCACGATCAGCCCAGCCCCGACCGCCGTCAGCGCCAGGCCGGCCATGCGCGCGCCGGCCGCCGGCGCCAGCTGCAGGCGGTCGATGGCGAAGAACCCCACCGTGACCTGCGCAATGGTCACCGAGATCATCGCCGCGAACACCGCCATCACCGGCAGGCGCAGGCGCCGGTCATGCCACGCCAATGCCGCACGCGGGCCGCTGGCGGGCGCCGCCGGTGGTGGCGCCGACGGCAACCGCCAGGCGATCACCAGCAGCGCGAGCACCGGCAGCAGGGCGGCCACGTACAACGTGAGCGCAAGATCGTGGAACGCGACCCAGCCCGCTGCGGCGGGCCCGATCACCATGCCCAATGCATTGGCGCTGCCCAGTTTGGCCATCGCGCCGGCACGCTGCCCGGGAGCGGCTTCGTCGGCCACCAGCGCCGCGGCAGTGGGCGGCACGGCCGCATAGAACAGGCCGACCAGGGCGCGCGTGCCCACCAGCACCAGCACCGAAAGCCACACCGCCGGCGGTGCCTGCAACGCAGTGTCCACGAACACCGCCATCACGATATAGATCACCGCATACGCTGCCAGTGCGATCAGCAGTACACGGCGGCGCCCGATGCGGTCGCTCAGTGCGCCCCACCGTCGGGCCGACAGCATCCACAGCACGCCGGCCGCGGTAACCGACAACCCCGCATGCCATTCGGACATCCCCAGCAGGCGCACCACCGGGCCGATCACCGCCACGAACGCCATCATCGCCATGGTGCCGACCCACGCGGCGAAGACCAGAGCCGGCAAGCCGGATACCACGGGAATTGAACGCATGCATCACCACGACCGATCAGGAATGGACACGCACCGCGCGAAGGCGGGCGTTCGATTGATTCGGCTTCGTCGATTCAAGGACCGGCGTGGCTATCGTTTCAAATGATAACAGCTCGCATTTAGGTTTGCGCGATCAATGATTCCGGTGTTCATGATGCGGATCAACGCCGTCTTCCGCCGGCCCGACTAAGCTGCTCGCAACGTTCCACGGACATTCCCCCATGGCGTCACCTCCCCTGCCCGCGCTGCTTGCCAACGCACAGGGCTTCTCGCTGCAGATCCTCAGCCTGGCCGGTGAACTGTGGAACGGCGAGGTGCGCGAGGTGAGCATGCCGGGGAGCAATGGCCGCTTCGGGGTGATGGCCCGGCACGCACCGCTGCTGGGCACGCTGCGCGAAGGCATGGTGTCGGTGTATCCGCTCACGGCCGAACCGCCGCTGCACGTGTACGTGTCCGGTGGCTACGTGGAAGTGCAACCCGGCAAGGTGATCGTGATGGCCGACCTCGCCCTGCGCAGCGATGATCTCGACGAAGCACGCGCGCGGGTGGCCGCAGAGGCCGCACGCTCACCGATGGCACAGGCCTTCACCGACGAGGACTACGTGCGCCTGCACGCCGAGCTGATGCACCAGCGCGCCCTGCAGCTGCGCGGGCTGCCCTGGAAATAGCAACTCCGCCTTCACGCGAGCCCCACATAGACGTGCTCATGCTGAACAGGCGGTAGTGATAGATGACGCATACAAGATGTTGCATGGATACAGCGGCCTTTGGACCGGAGGATTCGGTCCCTCGCTGATCCTGGTACGACGTTGTGGTGCTACGGGGGTCGTGCGGTCCACCCAGTTCCGTTTCGGAGTCCAGTCATGACAGCCATTACCCCATGCGGCCCGCGCCGCATGCTCGTTACGGCCATCGCCGTGACGCTCGCGACCCTGCCCCTTGCTGCAGCAGCAGGCACGCTCACCGGCCCCGGCAGCACGCACACCATCCAGCCCGGCGACCTTCGTGAGGACTGGACCGTGTCCGACGGCGCCGAACTCACCATTGCCGCCGGTGGCCTGGCAGGCCCTACCCAGGTCGACAACGCGAGCGTGATCGGCACCGACGTGGACATCAGCGGGGTGTTCGGGATCCGCGTTGCCAACGGCGGCAGCGCCGACATCAACGGCGGCACGATGACCTTCACCTCTCCCTTCGCCGACGCTGGCGGGGTCTCGTCCGGCAGCACCATGGGCATCAACGCGGTCACCGTCACTTCCGCCGGGCGCGGCTTCAGCGCCACCGGCGACGGCAGCGAACTCACGTTGACCAACACGACCATTGCCGCCGGCGGCGAAGCGCTGCAGGTGGACGATGGTGCACTGCTGGTGCTGGACAACGTACAGGCCAGCTCGGATGGCAGCGCCAGCGGCGCCCTCGGCTACGGGCTGGACATGGCCGGTGGCACCGCCCGCGTCAGCAACAGCACGCTGTCGGGCTCGCTGGCCGGGGTGGCCATGACCGGCGGCGAGCTGGTCATGGACGCCTCGACGATCACGTCCAGCGGCACCGCGCTGTCGATGGTCGGCACCGGCACGGCCGGGCCTGCCGCAACGCTGTCGGGCTCCGAGGTAGCCGGCACCACCGGCGCCACCGTCACGCGCGGCGCCAGCCTGACCCTGGCGGGCAGCCAGGTGCGTGGCACGGCGGGCAGCGGCAGCGGCGCCAATAACGGCGTGGGCGTGGCGCTCAACAATGCCACGCTGGTCGTGTCGCAGGGCAGCACCCTGGAGGGCAGCAACAGTGCCCTGTCGATCACCGGCAGCGCGGCCGGCACCAGCACCGTGGTGGTGGACCAGTCGCGCCTTGTCTCGACCAACGGCCCGGCGATTGTCATGCCGCAGTCCGGCAATGCCGATCTCCGCATCGCCAACGGCTCCACCGTCGAGGCCGGCAACGGCGTGATCCTGCAGGTGGGGTCAGGCGCTACGGCCAACCTGGAGGTAGTGGCCTCCGCGCTGGTCGGCGACATCATCGGGCAGACCCGCGGGACCAGCAGCGCCGAGGTCAACATTGCGCTGGCCGAAGGCGCATCGCTGACCGGCGCGATCGTCAACGGCAACACGGTGGCACTGGCCGACGCTCAATGGCGACTGACCGGCAACAGCACGGTGCAGGACCTGTCGTTGAGCGGGGCTTCGCTGCTGGCGCTGGGTGACGGCACCACCTTCAACACCCTGCAGGTCGCCGGCAATTACGTCGGCGACGGCGGCACGCTGCTGTTCAACACGGTGCTGGCCGGCGACGACGCGTCATCCGACCGGCTGCTGATCGAGGGTGATACCAGCGGCCAGACCAACGTACGGGTCAACAACGTGGGCGGCGCCGGGGCGCAGACCAGCCAGGGCATCAGCCTGATCGAGATCGGCGGGGCATCCAATGGCACCTTCGACCTTGCCGGGCGCGCGGTGGGCGGCCAGTACGAGTACTTCCTGTTCAAGAGCGCTGCCGATGGCAACTGGTACCTGCGCTCGGAACTGCCCGACCCGTGCGACGCCGACCCGACCCAGCCCGGCTGTGTCGATCCCGAACCCGACCCCTGCCTGATCGATCCGACAGCGCCGGGCTGCGTGGATCCGGAACCGGACCCGTGCGCGATCGATCCCACCCTGCCCGAGTGCGTGGACCCCGAGCCGGTGCCGGTGCTGCGGCCGGAACCGGGCGCGTACCTGGCCAACCTGCAGGCTGCCGAAGGCATGTTCCGGCTCGGCTATCACGAGCGCCACGCGGGCCAGAACAGCGGGCGTGCCTGGGTGCGCGTGGACGGCGCGCGTTCGCGCTTCGATGCCGACAGTTCCCAGCTTGATGTACATGGCAGCAGCCAGGCGCTGAGCGTGGGTACCGACCTGCTGCGCAATGCCCAGGGCAGCGCGTTCGGGGTGATGCTGTCGAGCGGCAATGCCTCCAGCACCTCGACCAGCACGCTGACCGGGTACTACGCGCGCGGCAAGGTACGTGGGGCCGCATTGGGCGTGTATGCCACATGGCGCGCCGCCGCCGATGCCGATCCCTACACCGGTTTCTACCTGGACGGCTCGCTGCAGCACGCGCGCTTCTCCAACCGGGTGGAAGGCGCCGCGCTGGCCACCGAACGCTACGACACCCGCGCCTGGCAGGGCGCGCTGGAAGCCGGCCACGCGTTCCGCCTCGGCCGCGGCGAACACGGCGGCGTGTTCATCGAGCCGCAACTGCAGGTGGGCTACACGCGCTGGAACGATGTGCGCCATCTTGAACAGAACGGCACCCTGGTCACCACCGAGGACGCCAACGGCACGTTCGGCCGCGTGGGTGTCCGCCTTTCCGGCGTGACCCGGTGGGACGGCCTGGCGGCCAGCGTGCAGCCGTACATCGCCGCACACTGGATCCGCACCGGCGCGGACGCGCGCGTGCGCATGGATGATGAGCGGGTGGATGCACGCATTCCGCGCAACCGCGGCGAATTCAGTGCTGGTGCCTCGCTGGTGTTCGCCAACGGGTTTGGCGCGTGGGGCGGGTTGTCGCTGCAGCAGGGCCAGGGCTATTTCCAGCGCAGCGCGCAGCTGGGACTCAGCTATCGGTGGTGAGCCGTGTGGACAACAGGCCACGCCGCTTGAACCACCCTTCCAGCGGCAGCGTCACCAGCGGCGGCACCGCTGCCAGCAGCGCCAGGCCGGCGGCCCACCACGGCCAGCGCAGCTTCACTGCCGCCAGCACGGTGACCACCACGTAGACCATGAAGGCCACGCCATGCACCGGCCCGAACAGCGCCACGCCGGCGGTGGTCGGCTCGGCGGCGTGGTACTTCAGGTACATGCCGACCAGCAGCCCGGCCCAGGTAAACGCCTCGAACAAGGCGACAACGGCAAACACACGGCCCATCGGGTGCATCGGTACGGAAGCGCGCAAGACAGTCTCTGCAGGGGCGACAAGGCCGCCCATCATACCGTCTTGCGCGAATGCGACGCTTTCGCACTCAGACGAACATGCCGCCCGACGCTTCCACGCGCTGCGCGTTGATCCACGCCGTACGCGGCGACAGCAGCGCGGCGACGACCGGCCCGATATCGTCCGGCTGCCCTGCGCGACCCAGCGCGGTGTTGCCGGCCACCATCGCATTGATGTCGGCGTTGTCACGCACGTGCCCGCCGCCGAAGTCGGTTTCGATCGCGCCCGGTGCCAGCGTGTTGGCGCTGATGCCGCGCGCGCCCAGTTCCTTGGCCAGGTACCGGCTGAAGACTTCGATGCCGCCCTTCATCATCGCGTAGGCCGAACTGCCCGGCAGCGAGAAGCGGGCCAGGCCACTGGACACGTTGAGGATGCGGCCACCATCGGCGATCAGCGGCAGCAACGCCTGGGTCAGGAAGTACGGCCCTTTCAGGTGCACGGCAACCAGCTCGTCGAACTGGGCCGGCGTGGTGTCGGCGAAACCGGCATACAGGCCTTCGCCGGCGTTGTTGAACAGCCCCTGCAGGCCAGTCTCGCCCCAGGCCTGCAATTGCGCCTGCACGGCCGCGGCGAAGCCGGCAAAACCGGCGCTGTCGGCCATGTCCAGCGGCAGCGCGGCGGCACGTCGGCCCAGCGCCTGGATCTGGGCGACCACGGCGTCGGCCGCATCGGCCCGGCTGCGGTAGGTCAGCAGGATGTCGGCACCGTCGGCCGCCAGCGCCAGGGCGGCATTGCGGCCGAGGCCGCGGCTGCCGCCGGTGATCAGGACAACGCGTGAGGGGGAGTGGGACATGGGGTGCTCCTGGGTGAGGTGTGACGCCAGACTATTGGCATTGCGCCATCACATAAACCGCGCGATCCTGATTTGACTGTCCAGCCAAAGCGAACAATCCATGGACCGCCTCGACCACCTGCGCAGTTTCCTGCGTGTTGCCGAACTGGGCTCGTTCACCGCCGCTGCCGAGCAGCTGGGCCTGCCCAAGGCCAGCGTTTCGCTGGCCGTGCAGCGGCTGGAAGCGGAAGTGGGCGTGCAGCTGCTGCACCGGACCACCCGCCGGGTGCGGCTGACGGCCGACGGCGCGCAGTTCCAGCAGCGCGCCCGCGACCTGCTGGACGACATGGAGGATCTGCAAGGCATGTTCCGCCGTGACACCCAGCTCAAGGGCCGGCTGCGGGTGGACATGTCCAGCGGGCTGGCCCGGCAGCTGGTGATTCCCCACCTGCCGGACTTCCTGGCCCGGCACCCGGGACTGGAGATCGAGCTGAGCGGCACCGACCGCCGCGTCGACCTGGTCCGCGAAGGCTTCGACTGCGTGGTCCGGGTCGGCCCATTGGACGACAACACGCTGGTGGCGCGCCCGCTGGGGGTGATGCACATCGTCAACTGCGCCAGCCCGGCCTATCTCGCCGAACGCGGCGTCCCGCGCGCGGTGACGGACCTGGCGGCGCATGCGCTGGTGCATTACGTGGGCACGCTCGGCCAGCGTTCGCCCGGCTTCGAGTACCACGACGGCCAGGACTACCGCAGCCTGCCGATGGGCGGCGCCATCACCGTCAACAGCGGCGAGGCCTACAGCGCGGCGGCACTGGCCGGGCTGGGCATCATCCAGGTCCCGCGGCTGGGCGCCCGCGCGGCACTGGCGGCCGGAACCTTGGTGGAAGTGCTGCCGGACTGTGTGGCCGAGCCGATGCCGGTGACCCTGCTGTATGCCCAGCGACGGCACCTGCCGCGCCGGGTTTCAGCATTCATGGACTGGTTGGCGGCCCTGCTCACGCCCGAGCTGCTGCGGACGTCGTGAACCGCAGAACTTGCAGGTAAGCTGGGCGCCCTCGTGTAATCGTTTCCAGCACCATGCAGGCATCGCCCGACGTTCTGACTGCCCCCCGCCAGCGCGCCGAACAGCACGCCACCCGCGCCGCGTTTTTCCTGCCCGGCTTCGCCACCGCCGCCTGGGCGCCCCTGGTGCCATTCGCCAAGAGCCGCACCGGACTGGATGAAGGATCGCTGGGCCTGGTGCTGTTGTGTCTGGGCGCCGGTTCGCTGCTGGCGATGCCATTGGCCGGCATCCTGGCCGCCCGCCATGGCTGCCGCGCGGTGATGATCGCCACCCTGCTGATGGTGATGGCCAGCCTGCCGCTGCTGGCCGTCGCGCCCTCGCCGTGGACACTGGGCTTGGCCCTGTTCGTGTTCGGCGCCGGTGTGGGCGCCTGCGATTGCACCATGAACATCCAGGCGGTGATGGTGGAGCGCGACAGCGGGCGGCCGATGATGTCCGGCTTCCACGCCTTCTACAGCATCGGCGGTGCGGTGGGGGCCGCGGCGATGACCGCGCTGCTCGCGCTGCGGCTGCCACCGCTGTGGGTGTGCGTGCTCGCCTCGATAGCGATGGTGGTGGTGCTGGCGGTTTCAGTGCCGTACTGGCGGCGTGACCGCGCGCCGAGCGGCGCGCCGGTGTTTGCGATCCCGCATGGCGTGGTGCTGGCGATCGGCGTGCTCTGTTTCGTCGCGTTCCTTGCCGAAGGCGCCATGCTCGACTGGAGCGCGGTGTTCCTGCATGAAGTGCAGCAGGTGCCGCCGGACCGCGCCGGCCTGGGCTTCATGACCTTCGCCATCGCCATGACCCTCACCCGCCTGGTCGGCGACGGCATCGTGGCGAAACTTGGTCGCCTGCGCGCGATCCTGCTGGGCAGCATCGTGGCCGCGGCAGGTTTCGTCATCGCCACCTTTGCCGGCGCCCTGCTGCCGGCCCTGCTCGGCTACGCACTGATCGGCCTGGGCTGCGCCAATATCGTGCCGGCGCTGTTCTCCATGGCCGGCAACCAGAACACCATGCCCGAAAGCCTGGCCATCCCCGCCATCACCACCCTGGGCTACGCCGGCGTGCTGGCCGGCCCGGCCCTGATCGGCTTCGTCGCCCAGGCCAGCAGCCTGGTAACGGCCTTCTGCCTGGTGGCCGCTGCCCTGCTGCTGGTCGGCATCACCGCACGCTGGGTGAAGGCGTAGGGACACGCCCCGCGTGCCTGCAACGCTCAATCAATGGGCTAGCGCGTAATCGATTGCCGCGCACACCGCCGCCACCTGTGCATCGTTGCACTGCTGCGGGGTCGCACGCGGACTGTCCGGATAGACCTCGGTGGTGGTGGTGAAGCGCGCCCCGGTGATGCTGGCGCACAGCCCCAGCTTCTTCAGCGGATATTCGATCACGCCCGGCGCCACCACCGGCGAACCGATGATTTCATTCTTGTCGTCGGCCGGGGCGATATGGGTCACCTTCTCCACCGCCGCGTTGACCGCCTGCTGGAACGCCGGCTGCGGGTTTTCGGTGTCGTCCACCAGGTAGAAGCCATCGGGAATCAGCCCCGGGGCGAACGGCTTGCCATCGCGCGCGGCCAGCGCCGGGCGGAACTCGCTTTCGTCGCTGTCGGTGGTTTCGTGCAGGTCGATGTGCAGCACCATGCCGTCACGCAGGGGTGCCACCAGCGCCATCAGCGCCGCCGATTCCTGCGCCGGGCTGTCGGCCACGAACGAGCGGTTCGGGTCGGTCGCATCGGCATTCCAGCGCTGGAAGCGCTCGTAGCCCCACGGGCTCACGCACGGCGCCACCAGCACATTGGCACGCCCGGCGTAGTCGGCGGCACGCGTGGCCAGGAACTGCAGCGCGCCTTCCACGCCGCTGGTTTCGTAGCCGTGCACGCCACCGGTGACCAGCACCGACGGCAGCGCCGGGTTCCAGTCGCGGCTGCGCACGGCAAACAGCGGGTAGCGGTCCGGTGCGTACTCCAGGGTGCCGTACTGGACCACCTCGAACCCGGCGCGCAGCCGTTCCAGCACCGGCAGCACATCGTCGGCATAGCGCCGCACCGGCAACTGCCGCGCCCGCCACTCCGCCTTCTCTGCAGCGCCCCAGGGCTGGCCGGGGGTACCGATGGGATAGAAGCGGGTGTCATTCATGGCGGGGCTCGCGGTTGTCACGGAAGAACCGTGATTTTAGCCTGCACCCCACGCCCCTACCAATCGCCGTGGCTCCCCGCCATCATGGGCTGGCATGACCGTCATGCGCCTCCGCTGCCCTCATGGCCCGCGAAAACTTCAACGATCTGCAGGTCTTCGTGACCGTGGCGCGCGAGCGCAGCTTCACCCGCGCTGCGGCGCAACTGGGTGTTTCGCAGTCCGCGCTGAGCCATACCGTGCGCGCACTGGAGGAACGACTCGGGGTGCGGCTGTTGACCCGCACCACCCGCAATGTGTCGATGACCGAGGCCGGCGAGCGTCTTTACCTGAGCGTGGCACCGCGGCTGGAGGAAATCGAAGCTGAAATTGCGGCGGTGGCGGAATACCGTGACCATCCCGCCGGCACCATCCGCATCACCGCGTCCGAACACGTGGCCAACACGGTGGTGTGGCCCCGCCTGGCCGATGTACTGCCCCGCTACCCTGACCTGAAGGTGGAACTGACCATCGACTACGGCCTGGCCGATATCGTCGAACAGCGCTACGACATCGGCATCCGGCTCGGTGAACGGGTCGCGCAGGGCATGATCGCCGTGCCGGTCACCGGCCCGCAGCGGATGGCGATCGTCGGCAGTCCCGCGTACTTCAGGACCCACGCCGCACCGCAACGGCCGGGCGACCTGGCCGCGCATGACTGCATCGGCCTGCGCCTGCCCACCCATGGCGGCTTGATGGTGTGGGACCTGCGCAAGGACGAGCAGAACGTCAACGTGCGCGTACAGGGCCAGTGGACCTTCAACAGCAGCATCGCCATGCACCGCGCCGCGCTGGCCGGCGCCGGGTTGGCCTACCTGCTGGAAGACATGGTGCTGGAGGACATCGCGGCCGGGCGCCTGCAACGGGTGATGCAGGACTGGTGCGATGTGTTCGACGGCTTCCATGCCTACTACCCCAGCCGCCGGCAGTCCTCCAGCGCACTGCGCGTGGTGATCGACGCGCTGCGCGTGTAACGCCACGCCGTCACGGGCGCAGCAGCACCTTGCCGTTGCGGCCCGGTTCGAGGCTGGCTTTCGCCGCTTCGGCTACCTGGTCCAGCCCAAACACGGCGTCTACAGGCAGGCTCAACCCGCCCGTGGCGGCCAGCTTCAGCAGCTCGCCCACCAGCGCACGTTTCTTTTCCGGGGCCATGTTCTGGCTCACCTTGCTGCCCCAGAAGCCCTTCACCACGGCCTGCTTGAAGATCACATCACCCGAGCCCAGCTGCATCGGCTCGCCGGTCATCGAGCCGAACGACACCAGCGTACCGCCCTCGCCCAGCAGCCCCAGCAACTCGCCGCTGGCACGCCCGCCGACCGAATCGACCGCCGCCGCCGCACCCTCGCCTACCCGCGCCTGCACCTGCGCCAGCCAGTCCGCCTGCGTGGTGGAGATCGTGTCGTCGATGCCCAGCGCCGCCATTTCGGCCACACCCGCATCACGCCGCACCAGGTTCACGCAGTGCACGCCGCGCGCCTTGGCCAGCATCGCCAACGCCTTGCCGACCGCACCGTTGGCCGCGTTCTGCACGATCCACTGGCCGGCGTCTACCTGCAGGAATTCCAGCAGCATCAACGCGCTGAGCGGCATCGCGATCAGCTGCGCGGCCGTTTCATCGTTGATGCTGTCCGGCATCGGAATCACCATCCGCGCCGGCGCAATGAACTGTTCGGCCCAGGTGCCATGCACCGACGCCGCACTGACCCGCTGCCCGACCTGCAGGCCGGTCACGCCCTCGCCCAGGGCGTCGATCACGCCGGTGCCTTCGCTGCCGCCGATGGCAGGCAGCTCGGGCTTGTAACCGTACTGGCCGCGCACGGTCCACAGGTCATGGTTGTGGATCGGCGCCAGCACGGTGCGGATGCGCACCTCGCCCGCACCGGGTTCAGGCGTGGCGGCCTCACCGCCATGCAGGACGACGGTCGGGTCACCAAACTGTTCATGCAATGCAGCGCGCATGCGGATCTCCTGTATCAACGACGATGGCGGTGTGCGGCGACCACGCCCACGCGCGGTGCGCGCCAGGCCCGGGTGCGCAGCAGCAGGGTCTGCAGCACCAGCAGCGCGGCCACGGCCAGCGCCAGCACCGCAACGGTATCGGCACCCGGCAGGCGCCAGTCGGATTGCTTGATGTACACGCCCACCAGCGCCCAGATCACCGCCGCCGGGTAGGCGAAGTGCCCACGCAGGCGGTAATTCATCACCCACGCGAGCAGCGTGGCCAGCGCCAGCAGCACTACGCTCCACGACAGCATGTCGCCGGTCGGCAGCCACTGGTAGGCCACGATCACCTGGGCGGTGTTGAGGAAGGCGGCCATGGTCAGCCAGCCCGCGTGCAGCGCCAGCGGATAGGCGGCGAAGGCGCGCTGGCCGGCACTGGCGGTGGCCGGCGCCGCGCGTACCGCGGCAACCAGCAGGCACACCAGCGCCAGCCAGATGATGGCCAGCGCCGGCAGGAACGCCTGGTTGGAGAACACCGGCATCCACGCCGCCGTCAGCGCGAACCCGGCGGCGGCCCAGCCGCGCGCGCCGGCGTTGTCATCGGGCCGGCGCTGGCGCAGCTGCCACAGCCCGAAGGCCACGTCCCACAGGAAGATCAGGCCCCAGATCGAAAACGCATAGCCGGCCGCGACCAGCAACGTGGGATAGCGGTCGGAGATCGCACCGTTGGTCGGGCCGAACTGACCGGTCTGGGACAACCACGCCACCAATGGCATGGCCAAGGCGGCCAACAACACGATCCAGCGCATGCATCCACTCCAGCTCAAAGAGCACCGACCATACGCGCATTGCGGTTAAGAAGATGCCATCAACTCAATGCCGGATGCTCGTGACCGTGCTGCAACGCCTTCAAGGCGCCGGTGCCGCCTACGAAATGGCGCACGATCGGCGCGTGCTCGTTGCGGTGCAGCGCCCTGACCTTCTCCTGCAGGGTCCGGTCTTCAGCCGTGACCCGCTCATGCTGGCGCAGGTGCTCGATCCAGGACGGGGTCACGAAATATTCCAGGTGGATGCCCGGCGTGGCCACGTCCTCGGCCACGCCCCAGATCACCGCGCCATCGCGGCGGCGGGTACGGCCGAGCTCACCCAGCAACGCATGGAACGCGGCGCGGTCGGCATCATCGATGTGGTACTCCACCGTCACCAGCACCGGGCCGCGGTCGTGGGTGACCGGGACGGCCAGCTCGGGCGCGGGCCAATGCCCGGCCGGACGCAGGTCCAGTTCCTCGCTGCCGGCGATGCGCACCCGCCACACCAGCAACCCGCCAATCACCGCGCCCACCGCCGCGAGGGTCAGCGCCAGCGGAATCGAGGTGCGCTGGGCGATGCTGCCCCAGCTCAGCCCACCGGCAGCCATGCCCAGCGAGAACACCATGATGTACAGCGACAGCGCGCGCGCCCGCACCCACGCCGGCACCGCGGTCTGCGCGGCGATCTGCAGCGAGGACAGCACCGTGATCCAGGCAAACCCGTTCACCAGCATCGCCAGCGGCAGCAACGCCATGTGCCGCAGCCAGGCCAGCCCGAACAGGCTCAGCGCGCAGGCCACCGTGGCCAGCAGCACCAGCAGGTCACGGTCCAGCCGCGCGCGCAGGCTCGGCAGCACCAGTGCGCCGCTTACCGCACCGATGCCGATGCAGCCCAGCAGCAGCCCGTACGTGCCTGCCCCACCGTGCAGTTCGCTGCGTACCACCAGCGGCAGCAGCGCGGTCACCGCGCTGGCGAAGAAGAAGAACCCGGCCGACTTGATCAATACCGCCTGCAGGCGGCCGGCGCGCAACGCGTAGCGCACGCCGGCGCGCAGCCCCGCTCCGAAGCCTTCCGGCGGCAGGTTGGATGCCGCCGCTTCCTGCTTCCAGTTGGAGAGCACCCACAGCATGGCCGCGAAACTCAGCGCGTTCAGGCCGAACGCCCAGCCCGCGCCCAGCTGCGCCACGATCAGGCCGCCGATGGCCGGGCCGAGCGAGCGCGCGATGTTGATGCCGATCGAATTCAAGGCCACCGCCGAGGCCAGCATCGGCCGCGGCACCAGCTCGGACACGATGGCGGCCTGTGCCGGCATCGCCATGGCCGCGCCACAGCCCATCGCGAAGGTCAGCAGGACCAGCAGCGGGGGCGTGAGCATGCCCAGTGCCGTCAGGGTCGCCAACGTGGCGGCCACCAGCAGCATCCAGCCCTGGGTGAACAGCAGGTAGCGCCGGCGGTCGACGATGTCGGCCAGCGTACCGGCGACCAGTGCCAGCAGCACCACCGGCACCGTGGTGGCCGACTGCACCAGCGCCACCATCAGCGGCGATCCGGTGCGCTCGGCCATCACCCAGGCGGCGGCAACGTCATTGACCCAGGTGCCGACGTTGCTGCCCAGGATGGCCAGCCACATCGCGCGGAACAGCCGGATCTTCAGCGGCGACCACGCGCCGGGGGCCGAGTCTTCGTGTGTGTTTACCATTGCCATGCTCCTACTACCGATGCAAACAGGGTGTCGCGGCCGCCGGCCGCGCGCAGGCCGGGACCGGCCTCGAACCAGGCCAGCTGGCCTTTCCAGGTCCAGTGGTGACTGGCCTCCCAGCTGGTTTCCCACTTGTACTGCTGGCCGATGCGACGCGGCGTGCCGGCCGTGCCCGGCACTGCGGCCAGCGGCGCCGGCGTGGTGTAGACCGCGTCGCTGCGGCGATGCTTCCACGCCAGCTGCCAGCCGATATCGGTGGTCAGGCCGGGGCGCAGGGTCAAGGTCAGCGTCGGCTGCACGTCCATCAGGTTGGCCGGCGCCAGCAGGCTGGCTTCGCTGAAGTACGCCGACTTGGGGTACATCGCATTGAAGGTGTTCAAGCGGCCATCGCCGGGGTCCTGGTCGCCGCTGGCGATGTCCAGCTTGACGCCCAGCCGCGGCTGCCAGCGCCGCGCGGGCCAGCGCAGCCCGCTGTCGGTGGCCAGCGTCCAGGCGCGGATCGCCAGGTTGCCCTGGGCACGCGACAGGGTGCCGCGCTGCGCGACCAGCTCGATGTTGGCGTCCCAGCGTGGCTGCAGCACGAACGCGCGCGTGCCGAGCGAGGTACGGCGTTCGTCGCCGACCGCGCTGGCGAAGCGTGCGCCATCGCGACCGTAGTCGAGCACGTACAGGTCGATGCCGGTGCCCGGCCGCCCAGGCTGCCAGGTGGCGTAGCTGCCAAGCAGGTACTGGCCACGGTCGCCGCGGTCATCGAAGGCGCCGCTGCGGTTGTCGACCGGGCGCAGCGCCATCATGTCGAGTTTCAGCGCGCCCTGTTGCCACCGCCCGCGCACGCCATCGAACGCCAGCCGGATGTTGGGCCCATCGCGCACCGAAAGCAGGCGCGAGCTGCCATAAGCGGCCTCCTGCCGGCCGAGTTGCCACGTTGCATGGTCGCCCTGCCAGCGCACGAAGCCCTGCTGCAGGTCGAGCGCGCCCTGGTCGGTGCCGCCGGGCCCGCCGGCGCGCCCCTGCTCTGCGTGCACGCCAAGCTGCACCAGCCCATCCCAGCGACCACGGTGTGCCGCCACCGACCCCAGCGCGCGCAGCAGGCCGTATCCGTCCTCTCTACCCTGTATGCCGAACCGGGTCGGGTCGTAATACATGCCACGCAGGCGCAGCGAGGCATCCACCTGCACCTCACCGCCGCCGTCCAGCGCGATGCAGCGACCGGTATCGCCAGGCGTGCAGGCAGATGCCAGCGACGGCAGTGCCGTCGCCAACGCCAGGCTCAGAACGCGAAGCACGAACATCCCAGTGCGCCCCAGAACGCAGTGGGCGCGTCGGTCGGCACCGGGTGCGCCGCTGCATGGCCGTGGCCATGGGTGCGGCAGGCGCCGCCGTGGGCGTGCGCATGCGCATGCGCGACCAGGCCGGTGGCGGCGCCGCCCACGTGGTACCCGCCGAAGCGGTTCACCGGCGACCAGTCCGGCATCGCCGGAGGAAGGGTCGGCGCAAGCGGGGCAAAGTCGCCATCGCCGTGCACCACGCGCCCGCCGACCACGGTCAGCACGCTGGTGATATCGGCGATGCCTGCATCGTCCACCGCGAAGAAGTCCGACGAGAGTACGCAGAAGTCGGCCAGCTGGCCGACCGCCAGCGTGCCCTTGCGGCCCTCGTCGCCGGAGAACCAGGCACTGCCCTGGGTCCACAGCCGCAGCGCCTCTTCGCGTTCGAGCAGGTTCTCTTCGCCATACAGCGCCAGTCCGCCGACGGTGCGACCGGTGACCAGCCAGGACAGCGCCACCCACGGGTTGTAGCTGGCCACGCGGGTGGCGTCGGTACCGGCACCGACCGGAACCCCGGCCTGCAGCATGCGCCGTACTGGAGGCGTATGGCGCGCGGCGTCGGCGCCGTAGCGCTGCACGAACGCCTCGCCCTGGTAGGCCATGCGGTGCTGGATCGCCAGGCCACCGCCGAGCGCGCGGATGCGGTCGATGTTGCGCGGGGTGATGGTTTCGGCGTGGTCGATGAACCAGTGCAGGCCATCGAACGGGATCTCGCGGTTGACCTGCTCGTACACATCCAGGATGCGGTCGATGCTCTCGTCATAGGTGGCATGGATGCGGAACGGCCAGCGCTTTTCCACCAGCAGCTTGACCACTTCCTCCAGTTCCGGCTCCATGCCCGGCGGCAGTTCCGGTCGCGGCTCGTTGAACAGTTCGAAATCGGCCGCGGAAAACACCAGCATCTCGCCCGCACCGTTGTGGCGCAGCAGGTCGTCCCCTTGGCGCGGGGCCAGGATCTCGCTCCAGTGCTGGAAGTCCTGCGCTTCCTTGCCCTTGTTCTGGGTGAACAGGTTGTAGGCGATGCGCACCGTCAGTTCACCGTCGCGATGCAGCTGCTCGATGACCTGGTAGTCCTCGGGGTAATTCTGGAAGCCGCCGCCGGCGTCGATCACCGAGGTGATCCCCAGCCGGTTCAGCTCGCGCATGAAGTGCCGGGTCGAATTGGCCTGGTATTCGATCGGCAGGCGCGGCCCCTTGGCCAGGGTCGCGTAGAGGATCAGTGCGTTGGGCTTGGCCAGCAGCAGCCCGGTCGGATTGCCCAGGCTGTCGCGCACGATCTGCCCGCCCGGCGGGTCCGGCGTGGTCTTGTCGTAGCCGCAGGCGCGCAGCGCGGCGCGGTTGAGCAGCGCGCGGTCGTACAGGTGCAGCAGGAACACCGGCGTATCCGGCGCGATGGCGTTGAGCTCGGCCAGGGTCGGCAGGCGTTTCTCCACGAACTGCTCGGCGGTGAATCCGCCCACCACCCGCACCCACTGCGGAGCCGGCGTGATGTCGACCTGCGCCTTGAGCATGGCCATGGCGTCGGCCAGCGAGCGCAGCCCGTCCCAGCGCAGTTCCAGGTTGTAGTTGAGCCCACCACGGATCAGGTGCGTGTGGCTGTCGTTGAGCCCGGGCACCAGGCGGCGGCCGCCCGCGTCGATCACGGTTGCCTCGGCCAGTCCGGCGCGCACCTCGGCTTCGGTGCCGATCGCGGCGATGCGCCCGTCCACCACCGCCAATGCGTCGGCCTGCGGCACGCGCGGGTCCAGCGTGGTGATGCGGGCATTGCGGATGAGCAGCGTGGTCATGGTTTTCTCCGGGTGCGTGGCGAAGGCGCGGCCGGCCAAGCCCAGCGCCATCGCGGCGCCGGCGCCGAGCAGCAGGTCGCGGCGTGCAGGAAGGGGCGGATCAGGGGACATGGGGACACTCCGCTCACGTCGAATGCAGCGCAAGGGCGCCGGGGCCAGCCAGGGCAATGGCCGATAGGGCCAGTGTCCAGAACAACGGATACTCGATCCCGCCACGCATCCAGAACCAGCCCTTGGGCAGGGCCAGCACGGCGGTGATGCCCAGGAACAGCGCACCCACCGTGGCGGCCGGGCGGGCCTGCCAGCCGATCAGCACGGCCAGGCCGGAAAGCACCTGTACCACCGCCAGAAGCAGTGGCACCGGTGCCGGCGCCGGCAGGTGGTACCCGCGCAGTTCCTCGGCAAAACCGGCCAGCCCGGGACCCCCGAACCAGCCGAACAGCTTGCCCAGCGCGTGCGGCAGCAGGAAACCTCCTGCCGCCAGCCGCAGCACCAGCAGCCCCACATCCAGGCCGGTGGCGCCGCCCATGCTCAGTGGCCGCCTTCCTGTGCGCCGAACATGCTCTTGGCGTACTGGATGCCCAGGCCATAGCCGCCGGCGTGTTCGCGGGCGATGCCGGTGGTGAGGTCGTAGGTGGCGCTGCGGCCCCAGTCGCGCTGCAGTTCCAGCAGGTACTGCACCGAGGTAAGCGGCACCGCGCCGGCCTGGACCATGCGGGTGACCGCACGCTCGTGCGCTTCGTCGCTGACATCGCCGCAGGCATCGGTGATCACATACACCTCGAAGCCCTGGTCGATCGCCGACAGCGCCGGCCCGACGATGCAGACGCTGGTCCACAGGCCGGCGATGACCACGCGCTGCTTGCCGATGCGGTTGATCTCATCGATCACCGCCTGGTCTTCCCAGCAGTTCATCGAGGTGCGGTCGAACACCTTCTGGCCGGGGAAAATCGGCGCGATCTCCGGAAACATCGGGCCGGAGAACGACTTCTCGGCCACGGTGGTCAGCACCACCGGCACCTTGAAACCTGCCGCGCCCTTGGCGATCAGCGCGACGTTGTTGCGCAGCGCGGCGACATCGATGGTGCGCGTGGCGAACGCCATCTGCGACTGGAAGTCGATCAGCACCAGGGCGTGATCGGCAGGCGACAGCAGCGAGGCGCCGGGAACGGCGGTGGCGGTGGTCATGGGAAATCCTTGGTGGGCGGGTAAGGCCATGGTGGCGGCCGCGGCCCGGTTGCCCTACCCCCCTTGGGTGGTGAACGCAGCTACTCTTTTGGGGGAGGCGCTCACCCGAAAGAGGGGGCGTGGCCGGCCCCGCGCCTGCGACAATCCTTCCCTGGCGCTGGCGGCGCACCCTGGAGATTCCGCATGACCCCTTCCTCCCCGTCGATCGGCATCCTGGTGGTCGACGACCATCCCCTGCTGCGCGATGGCCTGGCTGCCCTGCTGGACATGCAGCCGGACATGCGCCTGCTCGGGGAAGCCGCCGATGGCGAGGAGGCCGTGGCCCAGTACCTGGCCCTGCACCCGGACGTGGTGCTGATGGACTTGCAGCTGCCCGGCGTGGACGGCGTGGAAGCGATCACCCGCATCCGCCACCATGACCCGCGCGCGCGCATCATCGTGCTCACCACCTACCGCGGCGATGTGCGGGCGGTGCGTGCGCTGCAGGCCGGGGCCAGCGGCTACCTGCTCAAGGACATGCTGCGCCACGAACTGGTGGACACCATCCGCACCGTGCACAGCGGCCGCCGCGCCGGCATTCCGGCCACCCTGGCCGCCAGCATCGCCGCGCACGTGGTGGAGGACAGCCTGTCCCCCCGCGAAACCGAAGTGCTGGGCCACGTCGCCAGCGGTCGCTCGAACAAGGGCATCGGCGAACAGATGCGCATCTCCGAACAGACGGTGAAGGCGCACATGAAGAACATCATGGAAAAGCTCGGGGCCCGCGACCGCACCCACGCGGTCACCCTGGCCCTCAAGCGCGGCATCATCAGCCTGGACGACGCCACCCACGACCGCTAGGGCCGGCAACTGCGGCCTCAGCGCATGCGGACCAGCAGGGCGGCGCCTGCCGACACGGTTGCCAGCGTCGCCACGCCCGCCCACCCGAAGTGCGCCAGCACCACCGCGCCCAGCGCACCACCGGCCGCCATGCCCAGGAATACCCCGGTGAACAGCAGCGCATTGAGCCGGCTGCGCGCTTCCGGCGCCAGCCCATAGACCAGCGTCTGGTGCGAGACCAACGCGGCCTGGAAGCCGAAGTCGAACACCACCGCACTGATGGCCAGCAACGGCACGATGGCCACCCGCGGCAACCACGCGTCCAGCAGCAGCATCGCAAAGCCCAGCAGCGCAATCCCGATCGCGATGCGCGCCACGGCGTGGCTGCCCAGCCGGTCGGCCCAGCGCCCGGCCAGCGGCGCCGCCAGCGCACCGGCTGCACCGGCAATGCCGAAGGCACCGGCCACCGCACTGCCCAGCTGGTAGCGGTCGTGCAGCATGACCGCCAACGTCGACCAGAACGCACTGAAGCCCACCGCCAGCAGCCCCTGCGCGAACACCGCACGGCGCAGCTGCGGCTGTCCACGCCACAGGTGGGCCAGCGAACGCAGCAACGCCGGATACCGCAACGACGTGGTCGGTGCCAGGTGCGGCAGCTCGCGCGCCAGTACCAGCGCCATCACCACCACCGAGCCGGCGGCAATACCGAACATCGCCCGCCAGCCCAGTGCCTCGGCGACCAGCCCGCTGGCCACGCGTGACAGCAGGATGCCCAGCAGCAGCCCGGTCATCACCTTGCCCACCACCGCGCCGCGTTCCGCTTCCGGTGCCAGCATCGCCGCCGAGGGCACCACGTCCTGGGCAACGGTGGCCATCAACCCGATCAGCAGGCTGGCCAGCAGCAGCGTCGGCAGGCTGCCCGACAGCGCGGCGCCGGCCAGCGCGGCGGCCAGCACCAGCGACTTGAGCAGGATCAGCTGGCGGCGGTCGACGCGGTCGCCCAGCGGCGCCAGCAGCAGGATGCCCAACGCGTAACCCAGCTGGGTCAGGGTCGGGACCATGCCCGTGGACTGCGCATCGCTGCCCAGCCCGCTGGCGATGACGCCCAGCATGGGCTGGCTGTAGTAGATCGAGGCCACCGAAAACCCGGCCCCCGCCGCCATCGCGACGATCAGCCGCGACGGCACCGCAGGCCGGGGGACGGCGACCGCCGGAATATGCACGCTGGACATGAGCCACTCCACGCCTTAAGAAAGTGGCGCCAGCATCCTCCTTGAACGAGAAGGCGTGTAGTAGGCTTCGGTACATATCCATCATACGAAGGTTGTATGAGCACCCCCTCCGCGGCACCCGGTGCGGACCGTATCGACCTGCTGGCCACGTTTGTCCGCATCGTCGAAAGCGGCAGCCTGTCTGCCGCCGCCGTACAGCTGGGCACCACCCAGCCCACCGTCAGCCGCCGCCTGCAGACCCTGGAACGGCTGTTCGGCCTGCACCTGATAAAGCGTTCCACCCACCAGATGACGCTGACCGAAGACGGCGAGCGCTGCTATGCGCACGCCCGGGCCCTGGTGGACGACTGGGACGCGATCCAGGCCGACCTGCGTGGTGACGTGGACGTGCCACGCGGGCGCCTGCGGGTGGTGGTGCCACATGCCTTCGGCCAGGCCCAGCTGCTGGAACCGATGCTGCAGTTCATGGCACGCCATCCCCAGGTCACGCTGGAGTGGATGCTGGAAGACCAGCCGGTGGACTTCATTGCCGACGGGATCGACTGCGCCATCCGGGTGGGACGCGTGGAGGAACCACAACTGGTGGCGGTTCCGCTGGCCGAAGTGCCGCGCATCGTCATCGCCGCGCCCTCGCTGCTGGCGGCGGCCGACCCACGCGACCCGACCCTGCTGCCCGGCCTGCCGTGGATCGCCCTGACCACCTTCTACCGCGACCGTTTCACCCTGCTGCCGGCCGATGACGGTCCAGCGCTGCGGGTGGACATCCAGCCGCGCCTGCTCACCGACAACCTGTTCGTGGCGCGCCGCGCGGCGGTGTCCGGACTGGGCGCGGCGGTGGTGTCGGCGTGGCTGGTGGGCGATGACCTGCGCGACGGCCGGCTGGTGCAGCTGGTGCCCGGCTGGGAGGCGCCGCCGTTGCCGGTGCATCTGGTCTACCCGGCCGCGCGCCAGATGCCCTCGCGGCTGCGCGCCTTCATCGATGCCATGAAGGCCAGCCTGCCGCATACCCATGGCATGCGTTCGTGGCCGATGCCATCACCTTGATAACATAGCCTCTGCTATATTCGCTCGCATGAGCGCGGACTCCACCTCCCCGACCACCAGCGCATGGCCGCAGGCCACCGGCGATCGCCCCAGCCTGGGCGAGATGCACGCCAGCGTGGCCGTGCCCAGGGGCGGCCACTGGTGGTTCCGGCTGCTGGCCTTCCTGGGCCCCGGCTACATGGTGTCGGTGGGTTACATGGACCCGGGCAACTGGGCCACCGATATCGCCGGTGGCGCGCAGTTCGGCTACCTGCTGCTGTCGGTGATCCTGCTCTCCAATCTGATGGCCATCGTGCTGCAGGGGCTGTCGGCACGGCTGGGCATCGCCACCGGGCGCGATCTGGCGCAGGCCTGCCGCGACCATTTCTCCAGACCGGTGAACCTGTGCCTGTGGGTGCTGTGCGAGATCGCGATCATCGCCTGCGACCTGGCCGAGGTGATCGGTACCGCCATCGCGCTCAAGCTGCTGTTCGGGCTGCCGCTGATGATGGGGGCGATCATCACCGCCGTGGACGTGGTGCTGGTGCTGTGGCTGATGCACCGTGGCTTCCGCGCGCTGGAAGCGTTCGTGATTGCCCTGCTGCTGGTGATCTTCGCCTGCTTCGCGGTGCAGATCGCGCTGGCCGCGCCGCCGCTGCAGGCGGTGCTGGGCGGGTTCATCCCGCGCGCGGAGGTGGTCACCAACCCGCATGCGCTGTACCTGGCCATCGGCATCATCGGGGCCACGGTGATGCCGCACAACCTGTACCTGCATTCGTCCATCGTGCAGACCCGCGCCTACCCGCGCACCGACAGCGGCCGGCGCAGCGCGCTGCGCTGGGCGGTGACCGACAGCACCATCGCCTTGATGCTGGCATTGTTCATCAATGCCTCGATCCTGATCCTGGCCGCGGCGGTGTTCCATGCCAACGGGCGCACCGATGTGCAGGAGATCGAACAGGCCCATGAGCTGCTGGCGCCGATGCTGGGAGTCGGGCTGGCATCGACCTTGTTCGCGGTGGCGCTGCTCGCCTCGGGCATCAACTCCACGGTGACCGCCACCCTGGCCGGGCAGATCGTGATGGAGGGCTTCCTGCGCCTGCGCATCGCGCCCTGGGCGCGCCGCCTGCTGACCCGTGGCATCGCCATCGTGCCGGTGGTGATCGTCACCGCGATCTATGGCGAACAGGGAACGGCGCGGCTGCTGGTGCTGAGCCAGGTGGTGTTGTCGATGCAGCTGCCGTTCGCGGTGATTCCGCTGGTGATGTTCGTCGGTGACAAGGCACGGATGGGCACGCTGGTCGCGCCGCGCTGGTTGTTGACGCTGGCCTGGGTGATTGCCGCGGTGATCGTGGTGCTCAACGTGAAGCTGTTGGCCGGGACGTTGATGGGGTGATCCGGGGTGATGCGCAGGCCCTGCCCGGCGCTTGACCTCAATCACGGTTGAGGTGGCACAGTGTGCGGAATCCTCCCGGTGTCCCCAACATGCCCCACGCCGCATCCCCGCCTTCGCAGCACGACCTCTGGAACGGCCCGGCCGGCGATGCCTGGGTACAGGCGCAGTCCCTGCTCGACGGCATGTTCGCCGGCTTCGAGCCGGTTCTTGCCGATCCCATTGCCGCCGAGCCCGATGCGCGCGTGCTGGACGTCGGCTGCGGCACCGGGGCGATCTGCCTGGCCATTGCCGATCGGCTGGGTCCGCAGGGCCGCTGCAGCGGGGTGGATATTTCCGCGCCGATGATCGCCGTGGCGCGCGAGCGGGCACTGGCGGCGGGCAAAGCCATCGATTTCGCCGTGGGCGATGCCCAGCAGCATCCCTTTGCCCCCGCCAGCCTGGACCGCATCGTGTCGCGCTTCGGGGTGATGTTCTTCGATGATCCGGTGCGCGCGTTCGGCAACCTGCGGCAGGCGCTTCGGCGTGGTGGCCGCCTGCATGCCATTGCCTGGCGCAGTCCGGCCGATAATCCGTTCATGACCACCGCCGAGCGCGCGGCAGCGTCGCTGCTGACCCTGCCGGCGCGGGCCGAAGGTGGGCCGGGACAGTTTGCGTTTGCCGATGCAGGCGTCGTGCGGAAGATTCTGGATGACAGTAGTTGGGATCACATCGACATCGCCCCGCTCGACGTGGAATGCAGCATCGCCCGCGACGCCTTGCCGACCTACGTGTCGTTGCTGGGACCGGTCGGACAGGCACTGCGCGCCGAAGGGCTGGATCCGGACGTCCGGCAGGGGGTGCTGTCGACCGTGGTCGACGCGTTCGCACCGTTCGTGCGGGGTGATCGGGTGGTGTTCACCGCCGCGTGCTGGTCGATCCGGGCCGCGTGAACGCGAAGCGGCCAAGACCCACGTCACCCCCCGGCCGCCATTCGTCCCGGGTGACCGTCATTCGGCCCCACGCCAATGACAGCAAGGGTTGACGGGCACATGCTGGGTTCATCACCCCTTGCCTGTGACTGCCATGAAACGTCGTGACTGCCTGAAAGCCGGCCTTGCCCTGCCCTTGCTCCCGCTGGTTCAAAAAGCGGCCGCAGGCAATTCAACCGGGTCACGGAATGCACTCGCCCGTGTCCGTCCCGGTACCGCCGGGTGGCCGTCTAGCAGCGAATGGGACCAGCTCTCGAACGCCGTCGGTGGACGGCTGTCGATCCCGGTGTCGCCCTTCCTCGGCGATGCCGCCACCCGCGCCGAGGCACTGGCGCAGATCCAGAACCCGTTCTTCATCGGCGACCAGCCTGCGTTGACCCAGACCAGTGGCTACCACGGGGCCTGGCTGTCGCGGCCCAGCGCGCGGGTGGTAGCCGCCGCCAACAGCGCCGATGTGGCGGCGGCGGTCGATTTCGCGCGGCGGCACCGGCTGCGGCTGGTGGTCAAGGGCGGTGGGCACAGCTACCACGGCACCTCCTGCGCGCCGGATTCGCTGCTGGTCTGGACCCGCGCCATGAACGCGGTGGAACTGCACGATGCCTTCGTCGCGCAGGGCGCGCCCGCCGGTACCGCCGCGCAACCGGCGGTCAGCCTTGGCGCCGGGGCGATGTGGATCGATGCCTACGATGCGGTCACCACGCGCGGCGGCCGCTACGTCCAGGGCGGTGGCTGCACCTCGGTGGGCGTGACCGGGCTGGTCACCGGCGGCGGCTTCGGCAGCTTCTCCAAGGGCTTCGGCACCGCAGCGGCCAGCCTGCTCGAAGCCGAAGTGGTCACTGCCGACGGCCGTGTGCGGGTGGTCAACGCCAGTCAGGATGCGGAACTGTTCTGGGCGCTGAAGGGCGGCTGCGCCGGCAGCTTTGGCGTGGTGACCCGGATCACCCTGCGCACCCATGTACTGCCCGCCACGTTTGGCGGGGCGTCGATGAAGGTACGCGCCGACAGCGACGAAAGCTTCCAGGCGCTGGCCGCCGAAGTACTGCGCTTCTGCCGCGATGCCTTGTGCACGCCGCAGTGGGGCGAACAGCTGCGCTTCGACAGCCATCGCACCTTCGGGGCGTCGATGGTGTTCCAGGGGCTGAGCCAGGAACAGGCCGCCGCGGTGTGGGCGCCGTTTGAAGCGTGGGTGGCCGCGCGTCCGCAATACACCGTGATCGATCCCCTGCAGGCGCTGGCGTTGCCCGCCCAGCACATGTGGGACGCGGACTTCTTCCGCACGCATGCCCCGACGCTGATCGCCGAGGACACCCGCCCGGGCGCCGCGCCTGCCCACATGCTCTGGAAGGGCGACCAGGGCCAGGTGGGCTGGTATCTGCATGGCTATGCGTCGGCGTGGATGCCCTCGGCGCTGCTCGGCGATGCACAGCGCGATGCAGCGGCGGCAGCGATCTGCAGCGCGGCCGCGCACATGCCGGTCGAACTGCACTGCAACAAGGGGCTGTTTGGCGCCCCGGCCGACGCCCTTGCCGCCAGCCGCGACACCGCGACCCATCCGGCGGTGCTGGATGCCTTCGCGCTGGCGCTGATCGGGAATGCCGGTGGCCCGGTGTACGCGGGCAGTGGCGGAACGGTGGATGAGGCCGACGCGAACGAAGGTGCAGCGCGGGTCGGGCGTTCCTACGCCGCCCTGCACGCGGTGCTGCCGAGTGCACCGACCTATGTGTCCGAGTGCGACTTCTTCCAGCGCGACTGGCAGCGGTCGTTCTGGGGCCCGCATTACCCGCGCCTGCTGGCGGCCAAGCGGCGCTATGACCCGGACGGCCTGTTCGTGATCCATCACGGCGTGGGCAGCGAGGACTGGAGCGCCGATGGCTTCGAACGGCGCAGCTGACGCGGCGCCCGCACTGGCTTAGGCTGCGGAGCACCCGCCCGCTGCAGGAGTCCGCCCCGTGCCGTCATTCACGCTCGCCGTCCCCGCCCTGCTCTGCCTCTCCATCGCCACCGCGCTGTTGCCGGTCACCGCCGCCGCACAGGCTGCACCCGCTACTGCAGGTGTGCCGCACGCGCAGAGCTTCAATGCACTGCTCGATGCGCAGACCATGGCCGCGATCAATGCCGATCCCGAACTGAAAACCCTGCTTGGGATCAGCGGCGATGGCGCCGACGACACCTCCGACCGGCTCACCGACGTCTCGCTGGCCCAGCGTGAGGTCAACCGACGCCTGCTGGCCGACAACCTGGCGGCGATAAAAGCCTGGAAGGGCGCGCCGCTGGATCCGCAGCAACAGCTCAGCGATGGGCTGGCACGCTGGTTCTACCAGGCGCAGATCGACCTGATGGCGGTGCCGTGGTCGGCCGCCTGGCTGCCGGTCGGCGGCAGCACCTACGCGGTGGACCAGTTGTTCAGCCTGCCGGTGAACCTGCCGCAGTTCTTCGACAACCAGCATGCCGTGACCGACGTCCGCAGCGCACGCACCTACATCGCGCGCCTGAGCGCGATGGGCACCAAACTTGACCAGGTGCGCGCCAACCTGGACCTGCAGGCCGCGCAGGGCGTGGTGCCGCCGGAGGTGGCCTTGACCGGCGCCGCGAACCAGTTCCGCACCCTGCTGGCACCCGCGCCGAAGGACAGCCTTTGGGTGGCCTCGCTTCGGCGCAAGCTGGACGCGCTGCCCGCCGTTCCCGCTGCCGAGCGCGCGGCACTGATCGAGCAGGCCACGGTGGCGGTGCGCGATTCGGTCAATCCCGGCTACCAGCGCCTGCTCGACCGCGTGCAGGCACTGCAGGCCACGCACCCCGGCAACAAGGGCATGTGGGCCTTGCCGCACGGCGATGCGTACTACGACGCCGCGCTGCGCTGGTACACCAGCACCGACCTGGGCGCCGATGCCATCCACCAGATCGGGCTGGACGAAGTGGCCCGCCTGGAAAAGAGCATGGATGCGCGCCTGCGCGAACTCGGGCTGCGCGAGGGCAGCGTGGCCGAACGCATCACGCAGATGCGCACTGACCCACGCTACCGCTACGCCGACAGCGACGCCGGTCGCAAGGAGCTGCTTGGCGACATCGAACAGCGGCTGCGCGACCTGGATCCGCTGCTGCCCACCTACTTCGGCCACCTGCCGCCACAGAAGCTGGTGGTGCTGCCGGTACCCGCGCACATGCAGGCCACCTCCCCGGGCGGTTACTACTATCCCCCGGCGATGGACGGCTCGCGGCCCGGCACGTTCTACATCAACCTGGGCGACATCGAGTCCAACACGCGCTGGAGCATTCCCACCCTCACCTACCACGAGGGCGCGCCGGGGCATCACTTCCAGATCTCGATCGGCCAGACCCTGACCGACCTGCCGTTGCTGCGCCGCAGCCTCAACCCCAGCGCCTTCTCCGAAGGCTGGGCGTTGTACGCCGAGCAGCTGATGGCCGAGGCCGGCGTATACAAGGACGATCCGGCCGGCGACATCGGCCGCCTGCAGGCCGAGATGTTCCGCTCGGTGCGGCTGGTGCTTGATACCGGCATGCACCGCAAGCGCTGGACCCCCGAACAGGCCATCGCCTACATGCAGCAGAAGACCGGCATGAAGGCCTCGGACGTGCGCATCGAAGTGAACCGCTACCTGGTGCAGCCCGGCCAGGCCTCGTCCTACAAGATGGGCCAGCTGCGCCTGCTGGCGCTGCGCGCCAAGGCGCAGAAGCAGCTCGGCGATCGGTTCGACATCCGCGCCTTCCATGACCTGGTGCTGGGCAACGGCGCGCTGCCGATGACCGTGGTGGAGCAGGCGGTGGATGCATGGGTGGCCAGCGGCGGTGGCGATCCCCGGCGCGCTCCATGAGCGGGGCGCGGCTGCGTAGAAATACCTAGGCCGCCTCGGTGTAACTCCGCTTGTCCGCCCCGGTACGGGTGCGCAGAGTGAGGGCATGGCCACGTGGCCGGTTCCGCCCTACAGGAGAGCACCATGCGTCAGTCACTTGCGTGCCCGCTGCTTGCGCTGCTGTTCGCCGCGCCGCTGCCCTGGCAGTCGGCCAGCGGCGCCCCACCGGCGCCGCGCGCGGCCGCTGCCACGGCTGCTGCCGCCACCGTCGACCCCGAGGCGGTGGCCGCACTGACCCGCATGGGCAAGGCGTTGCGCGCCCTGCCCCACTTCACGCTGGCCGCCACCACGCGTACCGACTACGTGCTCGATGACGGGCAGAAGCTCGCGCTGGCCGGCACGGTGGACTACAAAGTGCTCGGTCCGGACCGTTTCTTCGTCGAAATCCGCAGCGACCACCAGCATCGCCAGCTGTTCTACGACGGTCACACGCTGACCATTCATTCGCCGCGCCAGAAGTACTACGCCACGGTGGAGAACCTGGACCGCAGCAGCCAGGCGCTGCTCAGCGATTCGGCAACGCGGCTGGGCGTTGAGTTCCCGCTGGCGGACCTGTTCCTGTGGGGAACGCCGGGCTTTCCGACCGACGTGATCGAGTCGGCGCTGTTCGTGGGCAGTGAACGCGTGGACGGCGAAGCGACCCGCCATTACGCGTTCCGCCAACCCGGGGTGGACTGGCAGGTCTGGATTTCCGATGCCACCCACCTGCCGCGGCAACTGTTGATCACCAGCCACGCCGATCCCGCCCTGCCCGACTACCAGGCCACGCTGAAGTGGGACACCCGCCGTGCCGTGTCCGCCAACGAGCTGGTGTTCCGCCCCGACGGCGCCACACGGATCGCGTTCGTCCCGGTGGAACAGGCCGGCGATGCCGACGACAAGGGAGGGCTCTGACATGGCTGCCACGACTTCGCTGCGCACCGCGCTGTTTGCTGCGCTGGTCTGCACCACCACTGCCGGCCTGCTGGCCAGCGCCGACGCACAGGCCCGCCCCGGGCTGCGCGGCTTCGCGCATCCGTCCATCGCCAGCCACGGCGGGTTCGGTGGCGGGTTTGCCGGCGGCGGCCACGGCGGTTTCGCGCCGCATCCTGGGCCCGGCCCGCATCCGGGTCCAGCGCCGGGACCGGGACCGGGCCCACACCCGGGACCGGGCCCCCACCCTGGCCCCGGTCCTGGCCCGGGTCCTGGACCGCATCCCGGCCCTGGGCCTGGGCCTGGACCCGGTCCCGGCCCGGGTCCCGGCCCCCATCCTGGACCCGGTCCACACCCCGGGCCCGGCCCGTATCCGCCTCCGCCTCCGCCGCCGCCGCCGCCGCCGCCGTACTGGGACCACCCGTTCTGGGATGCCGCCGCCGTCACCGCCGGGGTCGCGCTGACCGCCGCGGCGATCGGCTCGGTGGTGTACTCGCTGCCGGTCGACTGCAGCACCGTGGTCGTGGACGGCATCGGCTACCAGCAGTGCAGCAATGGCTGGTACCAGCCGCGCTACGTGGGCACCACCGTGCAGTACGTCGTGGTGGACGCGCCACGATGACGCTGCAGCACCCCTGGATCTGGTTCCTGGCCCTGTTCCTGGTGCCGCTGGTGGCCGCGTTGGTGGTGAGCCTGCTGGTGCGCAAGCGCGGCATCACCGCCAACGCAGTGCTGGCCTGGTTCGTGCTGGTGTGCTGGATCGGCGCATTGGCCGTAATCCTGTCGCAGGTGCTGTAACGCCTTCGGCGCTACCGGGATGCGCTACAGCGATTGCCCCAACTCGATGAACACCACCCGGTCGCCGCCTTCGCGCATGCCCAGGCCGAAGATCAGCGGCCCGATCCACGAATCGAAGCCCAGGAACAGGCTGCCGTTCCAGATGCCATCGCTGATCGACATGTCCGAACGGCGCTGCCAGGCATTGCCATACTCCACCGTGCCACCGACCTGCGCGGACCGGCCCAGCACCTTTCCCAGTTCATAGGTGTAGCCGGCAAATCCCAGCGCATAGTCCTGGCCGGTCAGCTGGTTGTGCTGGAACCCGGCCAGCCGCCAGCGCCCGCCCAACCGATAGAGGCTCTGTACCGGTGCGGTGCCCGAGGAGGTCACGTGGTAGCGCAGGCCCAGCTGCACCGCGCTGCGTCCGAACGGAAACGCGCCCACCGCATCCAGGTCGATCTGGCCGAAGCGGGTATCGGCACCCAGGGCCTCCCGCGACTGGTAGGTGCCCAGGTTGACCAGGAAGCCGTCGCGCGGGAAGTACAGGCTGTCGATGTTGTCGTAGGTGACGCTGGCGGTCAGCCCACCGTCGTCGAAATCGGTGCGTGGCACCCGGGGCGAGCCGATGTCCATGCGTGCACTGCCGGTGTATCGCTCGATGCCGGCGCGTACCGACAGCACGTTGGACACGTTGCGCACCAGGTCCACGCCCGCACCGGTGCGGCTGACCCGGTAGCGCGAGGTCTTGTTGCCCGCCGCATCAAACACGTTGAAGCTGCGTGTTTCGTAACCGCCCAGCGCTTCGAACGCGTAGCGGTTGCCCACGTCGAAGGGATGGTAGTAGCTCCCGCGTATCGCCGGTTCGCTGCCCACCTGCAGGGTCACCCTCGCCTCGGCGCCATACGGCGACAGCGGCGCGAACAGCAGGCCGGCGCGCAGGTTGCTTTCGTGGTTGCCATCCAGGTCGTTGCTCAGGGTCCAACCGGCCTCCAGGTAGATCGGGCCGTTGGGCTTCTCATACGCGGTGATCACCACCCCGACCTGGCCGTCGTCGCGGCGGTCCTGTTCATAGCTGATGCTGGCCAGGGTATCCATGCCGTACGCACGCAGCACGCCTTCCTGCATGGCCTTGCTGTCCAGCGGCTTGCCCAGTTCCACCGGCAGGTAGGACAACAGCAGCTCATCGGCATAGCCGGTGTGGTTGCGGACCTCGATGTAGGCGATGGGCGCCGGAGCCGACGGCGCGGCGCGCGTTTCGCGAGTGGCGTACCAGTGCTGGTAGACCGGCGCCGGTTGCGAGAAGGCACGCAGCGCCGGGGCCGCCTGGTCAGCGGCCTCTTGACCGATCGCCAGCGCTTCGGGCGCCTTGTCGAAATCGCCGGTGGCCACCTTGCCGGTAAGCTGGGGTGCAATCAGCAGATCCTGCGGGCCCAGCGTATCCAGTTGGCGCTGGGCATTGCGCGTGGTCAAAAAGCCACTGAGCTGCCCGATCACGTCCACCAGGCTGGCGTCACGGTCGAGCGCGCTGAGCGGCGTGCCCACGTCCACCGCGATCACCCGGTCGGCGCCCATCGCCCGCACCACGTCGATGGGCACCTGGTTGGACACGCCGCCATCAAGCAGCACGCGCCCGTCGATGGTGATGGGCCGGAAGATGCCAGGCAATGACATGCTCGCGCGCATCGCCATCGGCAGGCTGCCGTGGTCCAGGACCACCGCCTCGCCGGTGTTGAGGTCGGTAGCGATCGCACGGAAGGGAATGGACAGGTCGTCGAAATCACCGGTGACCCGGCTGCCGCCGGTGGCGGTCTCGAACAGCGCGATCAGACGCTCTCCCTGCGACACGCCGCCGGAGATCTGCACCCGTTTGCCCTGCCCGCCCAGGCCGATGCCGATCGGCGCCAGCTGCTGGTAGTCGTCGGCCTTGCGCTGCAGCGACCGCTCACGACGCGGCAGGGTGTCACTGAACATCGCCATCCACTGCGTATCCAGCACCACCTGCTCGATCTGCGCCGGCGTTTTGCCGGAGGCATACAGCGCACCGACCAGCGCGCCGGCGCTGGTGCCTGCAATGCAGTCCACTGGAATATGCAGCGCCTCGAGCTGGCGCAGGATGCGTACATGGGCGATGCCGCGTGCGCCGCCACCGCCCAGCGCCACGCCGATGCGGGGACGCGTGTCGCCACTGTCGCGGTGACCGCACTGCGTGCCGTCCAGCGTCGTGGCCGGCCCGGCGGCAAGCGATGCACCCGGCGCCAGCAGGCAGGCCAGCAGCAGGCGCATGCCCGCAGGCGTGGGAATCGCCAAGAGGCACCTCGATGGAAGTGCGCGGCGCCGGACCGGTGGGAGGGATGGGCCCCGGTGCGGCGCCGCGCGGTGAAACGTCGAAGGGTGTCAGCGCATCATTTGGTCGCCGCTGCACTGCCCGGCGGGAACCCGGCAAACAGCTTGTCCAGGCCGGCTTCCACCGCGGCGTTGGTGCGCTCCGGGGTGCTGGGCACCGTGCCGCTGGCCGTGCCGCGCCATACCGCCTGCTTGCTGCGCGCATCGAACATGTCCACCACCAGCGTGCCCACGTCGTAGGTGCGTACCGTGGTGGTGGCGCTGCCCATGCCCATGCCGCCGCCCCAGCCGCCGCCACGCCAGCCCCAACCGCCCATGTTGCTGCCGGTGTAGAACGTGTCCAGGGTCTGCCGCTGGCTGGTCACGATATGCGCGGCCAGGGCCACGTCGCCGTTGGCGGCCTGGGTCCAGCCGCGGGCCGCCAGGCGCGCGTCGATGCCGTCGACGATGCGCTGGCTGACCAGCGGCGATGCGCCCTGCGGCTTCATCGCCCAGCTGTAGGTCCGGAAGGAGGCGAAGTTCGCCCCCGGGTCGAAGTCGGTGTGCACGGTGGGCGTACTGGCGCAGGCCACCAGCGAGGTGGCGAGGACCGCGATCGCAAAGGCTTTCATCACACGACACTCCGGGGCTGTGAACTGGCTTCCAGCCTAGCCCCCTCCTGCCTGCGTGGTCATCCGCATAACTACGCAGGCCAGCCAGAAAAACTACCGGTTGCTGCAACCGGCAGGGTCAACGCGGTGGATTGATCACCACGTACTGCACGGTGGTGCCGCTGTAGCGCGGCTCGTACCAGGTGTTGCCGCACTGCTGGTAGGCCATGCCGTTGATGACGGTGGTCACGCAGCTTGGCGGCACCGAGTAGACGATCGAGCCGATCACCGCCGAGGTCAGCGCCACGCCGGCGGTCATGGCGGCGGCCGTGGCGACCGGATGGTCATCCCAGTGGTTCCAGTGGTCGTCGTGGTAATCCACGTCGACATGCACGTCGCGGTTGACGTTCCGGTTGACGTTCCGGTTCACGTCGCGGTTCACATTGCGATTGACGTCGCGATGCGCACCGCCGCCCTGCGGCCGCTGCACCGGCCGGTTGATGTTGGCGTGGGCGCCGGCTCGCGCAGCACCGCCGCCGCGATGGCCGTGCTGTGCATTGGCCGGGCCGATGCCGATGGCAAGCAGCACCATCAGGCTGGCCGCGCCGGTGAGCATGGTGCGCTGGGTCTTGGGGAAGGAAAGCATTTCAGTTCTCCTGGCCGGCATCGGGAACCACCGCGGCGACCTCGAGCGGCACCAGCTTGATCCGCGCGGCGTCGGCCGGCGGTGCGAACTGGAAGGCGGTCGCGGGTACCGGCGTGAGGGTATCCCACGCCAGCCGCGCGCGATACTGTGGCTGGGCCGGGTCATCCAGTGAATTGATGATCAGCTTCTTCGGCAGCGAGGTGGCCTTGGAGATCCACACCTGCCAGTCCACGGCGTCCTGCTTGAAGGCGTACTGCTCGATGGGTTCGCCATCCAGCGTGCCGCCCCCCACGTGCAGGGCGGCGCGGATCGCGGTCTTGGGCGCCTTGTCGGTACCCCACAGGAACATGTCGGCCAGTGGCATTTCGATGCCGTAGCGGTCGGCCGCCTGGTCCACCAGCTCACCGAGCGTGGCCCCCACGCCGTCCACCTGCGCGTAATAGTTCAAGCGCGGCGAATACACCGTCAGCGCGTTGCCGTCGTAGAACAGCTGGCGCAGCTGGCGGTCGCTGCGCAGCTCCAGGAACAACTGGTTCGGCGCCTTCACCTTGTAGGTCACAACGCCGTCCAGTTCGATCTTCTGGCCATCCTCCAGCACCACCTCGGTGCTGGCATCGGAGGTCAGCGAAAACTGCTTGAGCGCACGCAGTGCGGCGCCCATGCGGTCCAGCGCGGCGAGCGCTTCGGGGTCGCGCTCGTCGCCGTCGGTGCTGGCCGGCGGCGTGCGCGCCGGGGCGGCCGCGAGCGGCAACGCGCCCCCGGCCAGGCCGCCGAGCAGCAGGCAGGCGGTACGGGCGAAACATAGTGCGGCGGTGGCCATGGCATGTCTCCGGAGGTGAAAAGGACAGGCGCGCGGCTCAGAAGCCGGCGCTGATCGACACGCTCCAGGGATCGCCCTCGAAGCGGTTGCGCACGCTGAATTCACTGAGGTACCGGAACGACACATCCACGTGCTCGCCCCCGGGCCACTTCTTCCCATAGGTCAGCACCGGTCCGGCACCGAACGCGCGACCCTTGAAGCCGTTGAGCCGGTCGGCCAGGTCTCCGTCGTCGTCCTGGACCTGCTGCAGCCAGCCCGCCGCCGCGCCGAAGCCCCAGCCGCTGGGCGTGCGCTTGACCAGCAGTGCATCGGTGCGCAGTACCAGGCCGTTCTTGTAATCGGTGTCGTCGTTGCGGCTGTACCAGTCCATGCCGCCGAGCACGCTGAACTCCAGCGTGCCCTTCTGGAACAGATGGGTGTACCCCACCGCCGGCGACACGGTCCAGACATTGAGCCCGGGGTTGGCCAGCTTGCCCGGGGTGTACTTCGCCGTGGGTGCGTACACGTACAGGCCGAACGAGACGTGCTGTACCTGGTCGATATGGAAACCGGCAATCACTGGTGCGAAATACACGTCGAACAGGTTGGACGCACTGTCCTGCACGCGCACCTGGTTGCCGAGCGGGCCCTGCAGGCCGGCGGTCACATCGGCATCGATGTAGGGCACGGTCAGCATCGTGGCGAAGTTCCACCTGCCGGCCTTGGTCGGCCACACGTACACCCCGGTGGCCGCGGTCAGGCTGACATCGGCTTCCAGCCCCAGCGAAACCTGCCCGGCGATGGGTGCCGGTCGGCTGCCGCCGATCCTGCCGTCATAGTGCACGTAGCTCAATGACCACTGCATTCCCGGCTCGGGCGGAATGACGCCCACGTACGAGGTGATCTGCATACCGGTGATGGAGCGCCCCAGGCCGCCTTCGACAGCGTGCGCCGGCAGCGCGGCCACCAGTGCCAGCGTGCCCAGCAGCACGGCAGTGGCCACGCAGCTGCGACGATAATGCGAAGCGGATGGGCAGGTCATGGCAGTCACCTCATGCGGTTGTGGACGGTGGGCGCGGTGGCGGCGCATCAGCGTTCCACGCAGCGGAAGCCGACGTGGCAGGTCGAGGTGTCGATCGGCTGGGCCATCCGCGCGGCGGGCCGGTAGCGGCGGCAGTAGTTGGGCGCGCACAGGTGCGAGCCGCCCTTCATCACCCGCCGCGGGATGCCGCTGCGGTCGGCCGGGTCGTGGCTGCGCTGGCGCTCGCCGCCGCGCGGGTTGTCGATCGCGCAGCAGGCCCTGCTCTGCAGCTGGTCGTGCTGCTGATACCAGTCGCTGGTCCACTCCCACACGTTGCCGATCATGTCGTACAGCCCGTAACCGTTCGGCGGATAGCTGCCCACCGGCGAGGTCCAGCGGTGCCCGTCTTCCTCCACGTTCATCCACGGGAACTCGCCCTGCCAGGTATTGGCCTGGTGGCGCCCGCGCACGGTGAGGCTGTCGCCCCACGCGAACTCGCTGGGCTCCTGGCCGCCACGTGCGGCGTACTCCCACTCCGCCTCCGTGGGCAGGTCCTTGCCGATCCATTTCGCGTACGCCTGCGCATCGGCGAAGGTCACATGGACCACCGGGTGGTCATCCAGGCCGTCCAGTTGGGTGAAGGGTCCGCGCGGATGGCGCCAGTTGGCGCCTGAAACGTAGTGCCACCAGTTGTGGGTATTGGACATGTCCACCGGGCCGGAGGGCTGCACGAACACCACCGACGAGGGCACCAGCAGCGCCGGATCCGCACCCGGGTAATCGCGCGGATCGGCCGGCCGCTCGGCAGCGGTCACATAACCGGTGGCGCTGACGAAGCGCGAGAACTCGCGGTTGGTGACCGGATAGCGGTCGATCCGGAAAGGCGCCACCCGCACCTTGTGCGCGGGGCGCTCTTCCGGGTAATGGTCGTTGGAGCCCATCAGGAAGACCCCGCCGTCGATCTCGATCATGGTATCGGCCACGACACTCATCTCTTCCCCTCAGCCGAATGGCGCAACATTGAAGGTCATGCTCACGATCGCCAGCAGGCCAAGCAGCCAGAGCAGGCCTGCGGTGATCAGGGTCAGCGATATCGGGTAGTGGCTTTCGCCGTGGATCAGGCCTTCGCCCATCATCAGGGCACGCTCGCTGCGCAGCTCCTTCATGTAGCGCAGGTGGTAGACGATGCCCAGGGTCAGCATGACCATGCCCAGCGCGACCAGGGCCACGCCGAAGTTGCGTGGCGCATGCGGGCGAAGCATGGTGCCCGGCACGTCCAGCATGTGGCCGAAGAACTGGTAGATGGTGAAGCCGAATCCGATCAGCGACAGCGCGGTGCGGATGATCGACATCAGCGTGCGGTCGGCGCTCATCCGCGTCCGCTGGAACGACATGCCGGTGCGCCGCGAGGACAGCTCCAGCGAGGCGGCATCGGTGCCGCCCAGCGTCTGCCGCGCCTGCTCCAGGGAGATGGCGCGTTCCGACAACGCGCGTGCAGGGTCTTTTTCCGTCATGGCGTGGAGTCCTTGCGGTGGTTCGGGTGGCGACGGATCCAGAAGCGGGCCAGCCGGTCGAAGGGACCGCGCAGCACCAGGTACGGGAGGAAACCCAGTACCACCGCAAGCACGAACGCCTCATTGGGATAGCGGAACCCGCCGAACACGCGGACCTGGTAGATCACGTCCATCACCACGCCGAGCAGCAGGATGCGTGCCGTTGCGGTGACGCCTTCGCGCCATTTCGCGCGACGCTCAGGTTCGGCGCTATGTGCCATCAACCATGCGTACGGCGGTTTGCCCGAACGCGCATCGCGCACCCCATCGATGGCTGCCGTGATAAGCGCCATGGTCGGCTGCAGGAAGAACCGGAAGCTCATCGGACCATCGGTCCGGCCTACGAGGTCAGTCCAGAAACGCGTCAGGAAATCGATGACGAGGAGCATTGGCCGGTTCCCTTGCACAGGTCTCCAGCTTGGCCGGGGTGGCCCGGACACACATCGGGATACGTACTGCACCGCCGTCAGTATTTTTACTGCGATGGTGACGGCGCGACGCAGCGGTATGCTCGACGTGCATGAGCCAGGACAGCTACTCATTGATGCGCGGCGGACTGGTGCACCGCCTCCTGCGTGCCAGCGGGGCGCTGCATGGGACCCGCCGTCTGTCCTGGTGGCTCGCCGGCGCGCTGCTGGTGGTGGCCTTCGTGCCGTTGCTGCTGCTGGCCGGCAGGGGGGACATGGTGTGGCCGCGTTCCCAGGCCATGACGCTGCTGGGCGACTACGCCACCCTTTTCCGCCTGCTGCTCGCCCTGCCACTGCTGGTGCTTGCCGCGCCGCGCGCCGACGCGCTGCTGCATGGCGCCCTGCGCCAGCTTACTCATGCCAGCCTCGTCCATCCCCGCCGCCAGCCGCGGCTGCAGGCACTGTTGTCCAGCATCCGTCGCTGGCGCGACAGCCGTTGGCCGGAGCTGGCGTGCATCGTGCTGGCCCTACTGCCTGTGTTGCTGCACGCTGACGTGGTCGGCCCGCTGGGCGGTGTTCCGGACTGGCGCGACCACGCTGGAGTGATGACTCCTGCCGGGTACTGGTACGCGTGGGTCGCCATGCCGTTGTTCCGGCTGGTCGCACTGCTGTGGCTGTGGCGGTTTCTCCTGTGGGCGATGCTGCTGGCCCGACTGCCATCGGTAGGCTTGACCCTGCACGCCGAACACCCCGACCGAACCGGGGGGCTGGCATTCCTCGGCGTGGCGCAGGAACGTTTCAGCATGCTGGGCGCGGCAGGCGCGCTGGTGGTTTCGGGCGCCTGCCTCAACCACATGATCTATCTGGACATCCCGCTCCACGCATTGCGGCACCTGCTGGCAGGCTACGTCATTGGCGCGACCCTGCTGCTGGTTGCCCCGCTGCTGCTGCTCACGCCTACGCTCATCCGCGCGCGCCGCCACGCGTTGTACCGGTTCAGCGCGTTGGGCAACCGCGCGGCGGCGTCATTTGATGATCGCTGGAAGGCTGCCAGCGAGGACACGGCCAGCACCGAATCGCTGCTCGACCACAACGACGCGTCGGCCTTCGCCGACTTCAGTGCGGTGTATCAGGGCACGACGGCCATGTCGGTGGTACCGGTCACGCGCTGGACCCTGATGGGAATGGCACTTCCCACGCTCGTCCCGCTGCTTCCGCTGGCGCTGGTGGCCATGTCGGTGGACGATCTGGTCGCGAAACTCGCGGGCATGCTGATATGAACCCATCCACCGCCTACAGCGAGCGCGAAACGAAGCGTTCGCCACGCAGCGCGGCCTGCACGGCCAGCGCCAGGTCGTCGCCGGCATCGGACTTGAGCACATAGCTGCACGGGCCCAGGGCCATGGCCTGGTCCACCATCTGCGGCTCGGCATGCACGGTGATGAACACCACGCCCAGTACCGGCCGCTGCACGCGCAGCCGCCGCGCCGCTTCCAGGCCGTTGAGCTCGGGCATGGCGATGTCGGTCACCACCACGTCGGGCAGCATCGACTGCGCCGCCTTGACCAGCGAGGCGCCGTCCTGCACCAGGCCGATCACCTCGAACTGTTCGGCAAGCAGGCCACGCAGTTGCCGGCCCATGGCGGAGCCGTCTTCGGCAAGCAGCACACGGGCAGCATTCATGGTTCCCGCCAGGTCGACGCGTTCCCTGATGGTGTGCCGTGCCTGTCCACCGGACAAGGGAAAAACAACCGGACGCGGGCAAGTAAATCTACTTGCCCGCGTCCCGTATGCAGACGGTGCTCAGTGCCGGATCAGGCCTTCGTGTTCGGCCTTGCGCACCAGTTCCAGCGTGCCGTGCACGCCGAGCTCCTGCATGATCGCGTACTTGTGCGATTCGATCGTGCGCACCGACACCCCAAGTTCGTAGGCGATCTGCTTGGAGCGCAGGCCGCGCGCAACGTACTCCAGGATGCGCAGCTGCTTGTCGGTCAGCACGTACTGCTGCCGGCCCGCATTGGTGATGGCATCCACCGCCAGGGTCGGGGTCACATACGTGTGCCCGCCCATCACGCCCGCCAACGCCCGCACCAGTTCCTCACCCGCCGCACTCTTGAGCACATAGCCGCGGGCGCCGGCGCGGATCGCCTCGGCGGCGACGCTCGACTCGTCATGCATGGTGAGGAACACCACCGGCATCTCGTAGCCCTCTTCGCGCATCCGACGCAGTGCCTGGATGCCGGTGAGGCCAGGCATGCTGATGTCGGCCACCACCACGTCGGGAGGATCCCGACGCACGGCCTCGACAAGCTCCTCGCCCGAGGACACCAGCTCGATCGAATCGAACCGGCCTTCCAGCAGATGCTCGATGCCCTGCGCCACCACGCGGTGGTCGTCGGCCAGCACTACCCTGCGATACCGGCACTCCGCCGGCGAATACGAAACCTGCATGTTGTCGTCTCCCGTGGCATCAATCGTCCCCTGATTGAAGTGCTCTGCGGGCCAGCGGTAGCGCTAGCCCCGCACAACGATTCGACCTTGATGGTGCCGACGTGATGGCGCCGTGACGTTGTTTCACACTGTGACGGACGTTCAAAACAGTTCAGCCACGCAGGGTATCCCGGGGGCTTTCGCCGAACACGTCGCGGTACATCACCGAGAACCGCCCCAGATGCGCAAACCCGAAACGCGTCGCCACCTCGGTCACCCCGACCGAGCCCCGGGCATGCCGCAGGGCACTGCGGGCCAGGTTCAACCGCGCCAGCTGGTGCCAATGGCACGGGCCATGTCCGTAGGCATCACGAAACAGACGCTCCAGCTGGCGTTCGCCCACGCCCAGGTGCCGGGACAGTGCCCGGCTGTCATAGGGATTGTCCAGCTGCAACTTCAGGTAGGCCTCGGCCTGGCGCACGATGGCGTCGCGGCGGCGCTCGTTGCAGCTGCCCAACCCCCGCCGTTCGGGTCCGCCATCGGACGCCGCCACGGCATCGATGAACACCCCGAGCAGGGTGGATGCCTGCATCTCCAGCTGCTCGGGCGGAACGATCCCCTGCCAACCGGCGGCGTCCTGCAGTACCGTGAACACCCCTTCGCGCAGGTTGCGCGCGTCCGTGGGGGCCGCCGCGCGGCTGTACCAGCCGACCCGCGGCAGCCGCAGTTCGCGCCCGACCCGCTGCACCGCTTCACGCTGCAGCACGGTGCGCGGAATGAGCATCACGGCCCATTGCCAGCCCCCAGGACTGGGGCGCACGTTCAACTCGCTGTCCTCGGCAAACACCATGATCTGGCCCGCCTCGATCCAGCGTCCGTTGGCCCACATGGGTTGCGCGCACGTGACGGCCAGCGCCAGCGCGATCATGCCTTGGCTGAAGCTGCCACTGGCAAAGATCGGCAGCGTGTAGGCGCCGCTGTCCAGACTGAACTCGGGAAAGACCAGGCGCTGCACGCAGGCGCGGAAGTGGCCGGCAGCCAGCAGCCGCTGTTCGAAGCGGGTATCGCGCACCACCCCCAGCAGGGCGTCCGCATCAAAGCCGTCAACGACAAAACGGCTGTAGGGGGACATCGGTTCGTCCATCGCCAGCTCCCGGATGCGTCGGAATGTGGATAGCGCGCGTCGAGTCAACCTGTTCTCATCGGCGCGATTGTGGGGCTGTTACGACATGGCGACAAGTCGTGCCGCCGGCCCCCCAGCCGCGAGCGGTTGCAGTCCGTTGCTCACCCCGAAAGTCGTACCACGTTATGGCGCATGGATTGCAAGTGTGGCGATCCCGCGCATCTCCCCCGAGGTGCAGAGTGCAGGCCAGCAGCCAGGTGAACCAGGTCGGCGCGACACCGCCCGACACCGCCCGCAACCGCTTGTCCTCACGCCGGAGTGAGCGCTTCACATCGTCTCCACTGGATGTGCGCATTCTCATAACAAACGTGCTCCCGCTCCTCCTCGGCTGCATGCTCGGCCAGTGGCTGCCCACGCTTGCCCCCAACCCGCAGCTGCATGTGCTGTGGATACCCGGCCCGGTATTGCTGGGCTGGCTGCTGTTCACACCGCGCAGCCAATGGCGCGGGTGCATCCTCGCCGCCTGCGCCGGCACCGTGCTGTCGTTGCTGCTGGTGCCGCTGTCGGCACTGCCACGCCTGCTGGCCAGCTTGGGCGAGTTCGCCATGGTGGCAATGGTGGCGTGGCTGCTGTTGCGCTGGCGCGGCGAGCGCGCTGCGCTGGAGGACTACCGCGACCTGACCCTGTTCCTGCTGCTGGCCTGTGTGCTGCTGCCCCTGTGCGGGGCGTGGTGGTACGCGCTGGCGCTGGGTGGACGCGGTCCTGCGCTGGCGCCCGCCACGATGCGCGAGTTGGCCCTCACCAGCAGCGTCAGTTACCTGCTGATAGTGCCGGCCCTGGTCAACGTGGCCCGCATCCTTGAAGCGCCCGAGCGCCGCCACGGCTGGCATTGGCAGACGCTGGGCCTGGCCCTGCTGCTGCTGGGCCTGCTGGTGGTGCTGTGGACGGTGGATTGGCAGGACGGGGTCGTCACCCCGCTGCTCACCCTGGCGCCGATTCCGCTGCTGGTATGGGCACTGATCGTGTTTGGCATCGCGGGGGCATCCTTGACCATGGTGGTCGTGGCGGTGCTGGGGATGCAGCTGGGCCTGGAAGCGATGGGACCGTTCGGCTTCTGGACGCCCGAGCGCAACCTGCTCACCGGCCAGGCCTGGACCCTGTGCACGGGGTTCGCACTGCTGTTCCTGGGCGCACTTTCCGAGCAGAAGCTGTCCAACCGGATAAAACTGCAGCGTGCGTACGCGCGCCTGGGCGAGGTCACCGGGCGGATGCTGGTGGTGCAGGAAGAGGAACGCACCCGGATCGCGCGCGACCTGCATGACGACGTCAACCAGTCGCTGGCCGCGATCTCGATCCGGCTCAGTACCCTGCGCAACCACATCCCGCCTGCCGAGCGCCCCAGCGTGGTGGAACTGCAGGACCAGCTGCTGTCGGTGTCCAACGACATCCGCGCCATCTCGCACGAACTGCACCCCAGCATCCTGCGCTTCACCGGGCTGGCCAGTGCGCTGGATGCGTTCTGCATCAAGCGCAACGCACGCGGACGGCTGCGACTGCGCTGCAGCATCGAGGACGCGCCACGCCTGAACGACGAACAGGAGCTGAGCCTGTTCCGGATCGTCCAGGAAGCGGTCAACAACGTGGACAAGCACGCGCGCGCCAGCGTGGCCGACGTACTGGTGTGCGTACGTGGGCAGAACGTGGTGCTGCGGGTGGATGACGATGGCGTGGGCATCCTGGCCAGCCACCTGCGGCGCACGCCCGGGCTGGGCCTGATCAGCATGGAAGAACGCGCACGCCTGCTGGCCGGCACCCTGCACGTGGGCACCAGCCCGCTCGGCGGTGCGCGGATCGAGGTGCGCTTTCCCCTGCGCGATGCCGCGCCGCGTGGTGCGGCCGGCCAGTAGAAACAACCCTACGGATGGAGGTGTCCATGCCCGCTCATCGCAAGGCGTCCTGGCTTGCCGTCGCGCTGTTGGCCGGCTGCGCCACCGGCCCATTGACCAGCCCATCACCGGCGCTGCTCCCCTCCGCGCTGCCGCCACCGCCGGCGCCCGTTCCGGAGCTGCGCCCGGGCGTGCCCGCCGGCTATCTGGGACGTGCGCTGCCCGACAGCCTGGTCCTGCTGCCGCCGCCTCCCGCCAAGGGTTCGCCCGGGTTTGCCCGTGATCAGGCGACCAGCCGGGCATCGCAGAAGTTGAAATCCAGTCCGCGCTACGCACTAGCCAGCCGCGATGCCGACCTGCGCTTCCCGCAGGTGGCCAGCACGTTTTCCTGCGCGCTGGGGGTGCCGATCAGCCAGCAGGATACGCCGCGCCTCTACCTGCTGCTGCAACGCACCCTCGTCGATGCGGGCCTGGCCACGTACGCGGCCAAGGACCATTACAAGCGCACACGGCCGTTCGTGTTCTACAAAGAGAAAACCTGCTTCCCGGCCGACGAAGCCTCGCTGCGCACCGACGGCTCCTATCCTTCCGGGCATACCTCGATCGGCTGGGCCTGGGCACTTCTGCTGAGCGAGCTGAGCCCGGCCCAGGCCGATGCCGTGCTCGCGCGCGGTCGTGCATTCGGCGAAAACCGGCTGATCTGCAACGCGCATTGGCAGAGCGATGTGCTGCAGGGGCGTGCGGTCGGCGCTGGCGCCGTCGCGGTGCTGCACGCCAATGAAACCTTCAACGCGGATATGAGGGCGGCCCGTGCCGAGATCGACAGCCTGCGCGGCAGCGGCGTGGTGGCCCAGGACTGCGACGCCGAGGCGACCGCATTGAAGGTGAAGATCCCCGGCGTGGAGTAACCACCGCGAAGGCAACAAACCGTCCCGCTGCTGGCAGGCTGCGCGCAGCCAGCCGGCATGGCATGCTCGGCGCCCCACATTCCCGTTGCAGAGCGTACGCCATGGCACAGGTCAGGATTGTTTCCGACGGCCCCAACTACCGTCACCAGATCCAGGCCGGTGCACACCACGTGGTGGCCGATGAGCCTGCCACGCTCGGCGGACAGGGCGCGGGCATGGCGCCGTTCGAGCTGTACCTGGCGGCGCTGTCGGCCTGCACGGCCATCACCCTGCGCATGTATGCGGAGAAGAAGGGCTGGGACCTCGGCGAGTTCCGCGCCGAACTGTCCTCCTCCCGCGACGCCGACAACCGCCTGCTGGTCCACCGGGTGCTGCATGCCAGCGGTGCGCTTGATGACGCGCAGTGGCAACGGTTGCTGGACGTCGTGGAACGGACGCCGGTGACCCTGGTGATGCGCGAAGGTGCGGTGATCACCAGCGAGCGGGCTGCCGGCTGAGACGGATCGCAGGCGAGAAATGGCCTGGCTCGCTGCCCCCTGAGCGATGACGGGGGAGACATCCCGCGGTTGACAGCGAGCCAGGACAAAGCGTGCCGGTCACGTGCTCCTGGACCTCCAGGGCCCTGTCCACGCGTTGGCGCTTCGTGGTCATTAGAACGCTGGGGTGGACGCGCAGGCGCTTCGATCCGGCAGCACGAACGTGCGTTCCGGCAAGACGAGGGAGGAATACGGCATGTGGATGCGCAATTCCGGCACGTTGCCGGAAACGTGCCTTCAGGCCGGGATGCCCGCCGAGGCAGGCGCACGCATCAGGGTGTCCCGGGGCAGCTCACCGAACACGCGCCGATAGTTGTCGGCGAACCGCGACAGATCCCACAGGCCACAGCTGAGCGCCACCGCCTTGACCGACTTGCGGGTGGCATCGGCCATCGACAGGCCGCGGCATGCGGCGCACAGCCGCAGCATCGACAGGTACCGGTTGGGCGAGGTGCCGAACAGGTCCTCGAAGGCATAGCGCAGGGCACGCTCGCTCACGCCCGCTGCGGCGCAGATTTCGTGCATGTAGATGTTGCGCCGCAGATTCTGCCGCATGAAGGATTCGGCGCGCTGGGAGATCAGATAGTGCGCGCGGCGCGCACGGGAATTGGCCGCCCGGCTCTGGCCCTGGGCCGCGAGCAACGCCTGCACGTGTTCGTGCAGCAGCAGCGCAGCAGCGTCAGCAGGCAGGGCCGGATCCGCGCCGCCAAGCCATGCGGGAAGCTGCGCGTAGCGCCCGGCAAGCCCGCAACCGCTGGCGCCCGCATCGAACAGCGACAGTGCCTGCCCGAAAGGCAGGTTCGAACGCAGGCTGAGTTCGGTGAGTTTGCGCTGCACCCGCTGCATGGGCGTAAGCAGGAAGCTGAAACGGCTGCCGGCACTGAACGCGAATTCACTGGCGCCTTCGGGAAACACCGTCAATGCCGTACCCGCGCCCAGACTCACGCCGTGGCACCAGCTTCGCGATGGGTCGGTCTCGTGGATGAAACCGAGCAGGCACCATTCCGGCGGCAACACGAAGCGTCCGCGGAAGTGGAAACCGCAGGTGACCGTGCAGAACAGCGATTCATCATGCACCTGCGACTGGATCGATGCGCGCGGCCCGTTGTCGTCCAGCAGCACCATTTCCAGTTCGCAGACCCGGAGCACACCGCTTAATGACGCCAGGTCATGCTGGCGTAACGCGGTACCGTGAATCTCCTGCACTTCACCATCGGCCATGACAGCGGTTTCCCCGTTTGGCGTGGACTCCACGATGGTCGCCATCCACCGTGCAGACCCCTTCCTGGTTTGCTGGGCATTCCCCCCTTCGGAATGCGTCGCTGGTTCTACCGGACACATATCGGTGTGTTTTCGCGGAGTTTCTGCGTGAAGGTGTTTACACGGCGTCAATATCCTCCATTCACTTGATGTCCATGGGGCCATCACAGGGTGGCATGTAGCACCCTGCCGATTTTGTGCATCCGCCGGGGCCAGCAGTGGCGGAACATCGTCCGACGTGCCCCGCGCGCAAGGACGCTTCCCATGGCCGCTCCCCTCCAGCTGCTGCACCCCAGGCCGCCACCGATGACCCTCGTCCTCTACGCCCCGGCCAGCCACCTGGCCGCCCTGCTCGAAGCCCGGCTCCCGGTCGGTATGCGCGTGCACTGGCAGGACAGTGCCGCGCCGGCGGGTGCCCTCGACGTCCATCGTCGCAGCGGCCCCTGCGTGGTGCTGCTGGATTATCTGCGCGGGGCCGCCCAGGCCTCCAGCGAGCTGGCCAGGCGGCTCCAGCGGAGTCATCCCGACCTGCCGCTGGTCGCGGTCGGGTCGACCTCGTCGAAGGAGGAAGATGGCATTGTCGCGGCGGTGCGGGCGGGCCTGCGCGACATTCTCGACCTGGAAGCGAGCACCGCTGAGATCGACGCCGTGCTGCGCCGCGCCGCCGCCCTGCCTGCCGATGTTCCCGACCTGCCTGCGCCGGGCGCCGCGAAGGCCCGGCTGATCCTGCTGCTGGGCGTACGCGCCGGGGTCGGCACCAGCACGCTGGCCACCCATCTGGGGGTGATGGCGCAACAGCTCGCCGCGCCCCGCGCCGGAGAGGAGAACGCCACCGACACCCTGCTGGTCGACCTCGGCCATCCGGCCGGCGATACCGCGCTGTACCTCAACGTGGACAGCCAGTTCCACTACGAGGATGCGCTGCGCCATGCCAATCGCATCGACGCCAACCTGGTCCGCACGGTAGTGACCCGGCACGAAGGCGGACTTCACCTGCTGGGACAGCCGGCAAGCGGAGATGGCGGTACCCTTGCCGATCCGGCGGTCCTGATGCAGCGCCTGCGCGGCGTGTTCGGCACGGTGCTGTGCGACCTGGGTGGTGTTCCGGTCCGCCAGGTTCCCCGCTCCCTCCTCAATGGTGCCGACGAGATCTGGCTCGTCGCCGACCCGGCGATCGGCACGCTGGTCTCACTCGACCAGGTGTTGAAACACCTGGACGCCATCGGCAGCCGCGACGCGCGCCTGCAGTTGGTCATCAACCGCCACCACCAGGGCGGCGGACTGGGCCCGGCCCAGATCGCTGACCGGTTCGGCCTGCCGCTGCTGGCTACCCTGCCCTGCTGCGAACGCCTGCGCACCAGCGCCAACCATGGGCACCTGCTGTTGCACGATGCCCCCCGCGCGCCCTACCTGCGCGCGCTCGCGCCCTTGCTGGCGCGCCTGTGCCCTGCCGCGCCGCCTGCGCGGCCGCACACCCCGCTGGAAACTCTCATGCGCTTCCTGGACAGCCGTCAATGGAAAAGAAAGTAGCCCCGCTCGGCCCGGTCGCTGCGAATGCGGATTCCGTGCCGGCGGATCCGGCAGCGGACCCCCGGGTGCCGTTCGCGCAGTCCGAGGACTTCCTGCGGGTGCTGGCCGCTGCCCATGAGCACCTGCTCAACAGCATCGAGGATGGCCAGGTCGACATCGACGCCTGGTCGCCGGTCACGGTAGCCCGCTACGTAACCACCCAGACCGACCGGTTCGTGCAGGAATGGCGCATCCCGGTCAATGCCGCCGAAATGGAAATCGTGGCAGCCGCGCTGGTCAAGGAACTGACCGGCTTCGGCCCCTTGGAAGACCTGCTGCGCGACCCCGCCATCGATGCCATCCTCATCAACGGCTACCGGGATATCCAAGTCTCCCAGGCCGGACAGCTGGTGCCGATCAACCAGCGTTTCACCGATGATGACCACCTGCTGCGGATCCTGCGCCGTATCCTGGCCCCGCTGGGGCGCCGGCTTGACGAAGACTGCCCGATCGCGGACGTGCGCTTGCCCGCTGGTGGCCATCTCAACGCGATCATCCCGCCGCTGGCGCTGGATGGCCCGGTGGTCTCCATCCGCAAGTTCCGCAGGACCCCGTTCACCTGTGACGAGCTGCTGCGCATGGGCACGTTCGATCCCGCCGTGCATGCGCTGTTGAACGCGATGGTGCTGGGCCGCTGCAACGTCCTCGTCTGCGGCACCGCCGATTCGGGGAAAACCGCGCTGCTCAACGCCATGGCCGGATACATTCCGGCCGACGAACGCATCGCCACCGTCGAGGAGGTTGCCGAACTGACCCTCAAGCACCCGCATGTAGTGCGTCTGGAAAGCCGCGCAGCGGGCACGGACGGCCAGGGCGCGGTCGGCATCCGCGAGCTGATGCGCAGCAGCCTGGGCATGCGCCCCGACCGGATCCTGGTGGGTGAACTGCGCGGCGCCGAGGTCATCGAGATGCTGCAGGCGATGGCGACCGGGCACGATGGCTCCATGGCCACTGTGCGCGCCAGCTCCGCGCGCGACTGCCTGCAACGGCTGGAGATCCTGGCAGGACTCGCGGGCTTCCAGGGCAGCGAAGAGAACGTGCGTCGGCAGATCGCCAGTGCGGTTGATTTCGTGGTGCATGTCCAGCGGCTGGGCAGCGGTCGCCGCGTAGTGGCGTCGATCAGCGAGGTGACCGGCATCAACGACGGCGCCATCGGCACCCGCGAACTGTTCCATCACGAACTGCAGATCGATGCCGATGGCCGCGAGCAGGACCGCTGGGTCGGGATCGACCTCCAACCCCGCTCCAGCAAGCTTGAGGCATTCCGACGGCAGCTGCGCCAGGCACGGGGCAGCCGTTCCTGATGCCGGGACAGACAGAAACGGCGGCCCTGGGGCCGCCGTTTTCTGTCCTCACACGCCATTGCGTGATCAGGCCGCGGCAGCGACCTGCGCGCTCTGGCGCTGCACCAGCGCATTGAAGCGCGCCAGCGAGCTCAGGTGGTGGTGGATCGAGGCCAGCCAGCCGTTGCGATGCCAGGCGAGGACGATGGCGTCGGGCAGCTTGGCGAACTTCTCGACGTCCACCACGTGGAAGCCGTTCACCGACATCTTCTCACCGCTGGGCAGGGTCACGTCGATGCTGCGCTCGACCAGCAGGTCCTGTTCCTTCAGCGCGGCGCTGAACTGGCGGGTCTGTTCGTATTCGCGGGTGAAATCAGCGCAGAACTTCATGGCGTTGTCGACCAGTTCGGTCGCCTTGCCATCAATGAACAGCGGCTCGCCTTCGTCGCTGACGCCCTGGTTGACCTGTTCCGAATCGGCATCCAGCGCCAGCAGGAAATTATCATCCTCGGCCTGCACGAACACGAACGGATAGCGGCGCAGGTAGGCCGGGGCGTAGGTGTCATCGGCCCACTTGCCGTCGGTCACGAACAGGTTGCGGCGGGCCAGGCCCACGGCCACGATCGGCGAGGCATCCTGGCCGGTGAACAGGATGGGGAAATGCTGGGCGGCCATGCCGAATTCGCCGATCACCGCCGGAATGGCGTTGGTCTCGGCGGCGAACGCCAGCGAACCCGGACGCAGGCGCCAGTTGGCGTGCTTGTCCGATTGCAGCGGCAGCGGCTGGCGGTAGAACAGCGGACCGGAAGCCTGGGCCGGAGCGGCCGGCGGAGTAGTCGTTTCAGCAGTCATGAATTTGGTCAGGTACGACGCGCCATACAGCCCGGGCACGAAAGCGGGCACCGCATTGATCGACCACTATAGCGTGGCTGTTTTGCAGCCGGCTACCGCCCGGTGAATTCGCTGCACTGCAGCAACACGGGCCCGGGGGGTCAATCCCGGCCCTCGAAACGAGCCGGTCGCGACGCGGTGCGTGGTCATGCCGGCACGGGATGGGTAATGATCACGGCAGCTACGCGACGCCCCCCCCATGCACGATCCCGCCTGCCCGCCCCGCCTGTTCCGCCTGCTCAACCCTGTGCTGATGGGGGCCGCCTGCCTGGCACTGGCTGGCTGTGCCGAGCAGGGGCCGGCGGCGGCGGTGCACGAACTGACCCTGCTTGCCGAACCGGTGGCCACTGCGGCGCCGCTACCGGGGGGCGACCACGTGCTTCGGCGCGTGCATTTTCGCGACCGCCACGGGGAAGGCCTGCTGGTGCTGGAGCGAAGAGACGAAACCCATGAGGATGCCGACAGCGGCAACGTGCTCGAGGTCGCAGTGCTGACTGCGCAGCTGCATGCCCGGTCGGACCCGCGCGGGGCCTGGAGCAAGCAATGGCAGCGTCAGATCCGCCAGCCCTGCGCCGGACTGGACCTGGAAGCGGGCTGGTTCCTGGAGCACGTGGGCGTGACCGACCTGGATGGCGATGGCCAGGCAGAGATCACGTTGGCCAGCCACACGTTCTGTGGGGGCGGCATCGACCCGCACCAGCTGCACATCAGCCTGATAGACGGCGGCACCGGCTACGGAATCGAAGGTGAAACGCGGGTGTCGCTGCCCGGGGAGGAGCCCTTCGGCGGCGAACACCACGGCAGCGCGAACCTGGCGACCGCGCCGGCAGCGTTCGTGCAGCACCTGGAGGCGCTGTGGTCGACGCTGCGCGCTCAGCCGATCACGATGTAATCGCTGACCTGCTGGATGCCTGCATGCGCAGCGCGCACCAGCTGTACATGGCGGCCCCCCACCTGGTCGATGGCGATGCAGTCATCCACCTCCAGCAACGCGTCGGTATGCGGCTTGTCCCAGCGCGCATCCTGCAGCGCCTTGGCCTTGCGCCGGGCCGCCGCCAGGTCGGGCGCGACCAGCAGCAGGTAATCATGCGCCTCGCCCAGTGCGCCGGGCACATAGCCACCGAGATTGACGAAGAACAGCCGGGGCTCGTCCGCCGCCGGGGCGGCGTCGCCAAACGCTACCCGATAGTCCTCGACCCCATCGACGGCCAGCCAGCCATCGACATGCAGCCCCTTGGCCTCGCCAAACCAGTCCCGGCGCAGCTGCGGATACGCATCTTCGATGCGTTCAACGTTGGCGAACGCCACGTCATGGACTTCGATCCGCGCGCGGGCATGACGCCCACCCAGCATGAACACGTGCAGCACCACCGGCTCCTTGGTCGACTCCGGCCACCAGTGTAGCGGCGCCCACCCCGGAGCCACCACGGCGGTGGTATGGTCGGGGCTGGCAACCGCAGGAGCGACCCATGACGACCCGTTCGCGCAACGTGCTTCCGCTGGTGGCCCTGGCCACCCTGTCCCTGTCCGCCTGCGCCACCGCGCCCGGGCCGGAAATCACCGGCAGCGGCGAATGCCACGCCGAAGGCCTGACCTGGGCCATCGGCAAGAATGCCGACGAAGCGACCATGCGCACTGTCTTCAAGCAGAGCGGCGCCGGCCTGATCATCCCCATCGGCCCCGGCTCCACCGTCGCCACCCGCGACCACCGCCCCGACCGCCTGCGCGTCTACCTCGACAAGGACAACATCATCACTGCAGTCCGCTGCGAGTGATGTTGGTTCAAGCGCGTCCGGCGCAGAGCAAGAGCAAAAGCCCTGGTCTGCGAACGTCCTCGGCTTGGCCGGCGGGTGTGGGTTTGCGGGACACGCCGCAAGTACGTCCATGTAGGCTCGTTCGCGCCATCCATGGCGCTCTACGGTCCCGCAAACCCACCCCCGCCAGCCATTGACAGTTGGCCGGTGACCCACGGAAATCAAATACAACGGCAACGGCAACGGCAACGGCAGCGACAGCGGCTACGCTGTCGCTTCTCCCTAGGCCACCGGCTCACTGTCAATGGGTCGGCGGGCATGGGGGTACGGGGGCTTTGCGAAACATGGATGTTTCGCAAGAGCCCCCATGGATGGGTTTACGGCGCCCCCCGTACCCCCATGCCCGCCGGCCCAAGCCAGGCAAACTCGCAAACCAAGGCTTTACCGCCCTTACCGCTTTACCGCTTTCAGCGCGACAAACCCACAAGAGAATCCTCACTGATCTCGCGAATGTTCCGCGCACCGGTCAGCGTCATCGCCACGCGCATTTCCTTCGCGATCAGATCCAGCAGGTTGGCCACGCCGGCCTCGCCGTGAGCCGCCAGCGCATACACGAACGCGCGGCCAAGCAGGACGCCGTCTGCACCCAGCGCCAGCATGCGTACTACGTCCAGCCCGCTGCGGATGCCTGAATCGACCAGGATCTCCACCTCGCCCTTGACCGCACTGGCGATGGCCGGAAGCGCGCGCGCCGTCGACAGCACCCCGTCCAGCTGGCGGCCGCCATGGTTGGATACCACGATGCCATCGGCGCCGAAACGCACCGCATCGCGCGCGTCTTCGGGATCCAGGATGCCCTTGATCACCATCGGCCCCGTCCAGAACTCGCGGATCCATTCCAGGTCCTTCCACGAAATGGAAGGATCGAAATTGCTCCCCAGCCAGCCGATGTAATCGCCCAGCCCGGTGGGATTGCCGCGGTAGGTCGAGATGTTGCCCAGGTCATGCGGGCGCCCACGCAGCCCAACGTCCCACGCCCAGCGTGGGTGGGTCACGGCCTGCAGCATGCGCCGCAACGGCGCGTTGGGGCCGCTCATCCCCGAATGCGCATCGCGGTAGCGCGCGCCGGGCGTGGGCATGTCCACCGTGAACACCAGCGTGGTGACCCCTGCCGCCTTGGCGCGTTCCAGCGCATTGCGCATGAAACCGCGGTCCTTGAGCACATACAGCTGGAACCACATCGGGCGACCGATGGCCGGCGCCACCTCCTCGATCGCGCACACCGACACCGTCGACAGCGTGAACGGAATGCCGCGGCTCGCCGCCGCCCTCGCCGCCTGCACCTCGCCCCGTCGCGCAAACATCCCCGTCAGACCCACCGGCGCCAGCGCCACCGGCATCGCCATGCGCTCGCCCAGCAGCTCCGCATCCAGGTTGAGGTCGGCCACGTTGCGCAGGATCCGCTGGCGCAGCGCGATCCCGGCAAGGTCCTCGACATTGCGGCGCAGCGTGTGCTCGGCGTAGGCGCCGCCGTCGATGTAATGGAACAGGAACGGCGGCAGCCGGCGTTGCGCGGCGGCGCGGTAATCGGTGGAAGCGGAAATGATCATGGTCCAACCATGGAGAAGCGTTCACGATCCGCCCATTAGACCAAAGATCTACGCCCCCACAGCGGATTGGCTGCCTAACCGCAGCACGGACTGGCCGGCCCCTTGAGCTCCACCCCATTGCCATCGGGGTCGCGCAGGTAAAGCGACAGCCCATCGCCTTCCGCCCCCAGGTTGCTGCTGACCTGCCCATCCACCGCCACCCCGTGCATCGTCAGGTGCTCGCGCAGCGACGTCTCGTCGAACGGCTCGATGCGCAGGCACAGGTGCTCAAGATTGCGCCCCTGCACGCCGGCCGCCGGACCGCCACGGCTGCCCAGTGCACCCTCCACGCTCACCAGGTCGATCATCGAGGATCCTGCATGCAGGTGCACCATGCCCAGCGTTGGGCGCTCGCGCGCTACCGTGCAGCCCAGCACGTCACGATAGAAGGCCACCGCACGCTGAAGATCCTGTACCCGCAGCACCAGGTGATCAAGGCGTTTGATCTCGAACGGACGTTCGCTGCTCATGGTGACTCCAGCTTTTTTGCCAATCGACGGAACACCGTCAGCACGATCACGCACATCACGCTGACCCCGATCGCAATCACATATTCCCCGATCCCCACCGCGATGCCGATGGCCGCGGCCATGATCAGCGAACTGGCCGTGGTCAAACCGCTGACCTCATCATCGCGGTTGCCACGCAGGATGGTGCCTGCCGCCACGAAGCCAACGCACGCCACCACCGCCTCGATCAGGCGTACCGGATCCACCTGCAGCAGGTCACGGTAGCGCTCCTGCTGGAAATGCTCGGCGATGCTGTCGCCCAGGCCGACGATCAGCGCGGCCGCGCCGGCAATCAGCATGTGCGTGCGCAGCCCGGCCGCATGCTTGCCCAACTCCCGCTCCAGGCCGAGCACGCCACCAAACAACATTGCTGCGGCGATGCGCAGCAGAATCGACAGATCCTGTTCCAGTCCCATCCAGCTCTCCTCGGCAATGCCTCAAGCCTTGCGTGAGCGTCGTGGGAGTGCCGTGAAATCCGGCGTGAGCATGGCGTGCAGGAGCGGGCCAGGCCCGCCCCTGCCCCACGGTGTTTACTGGGCCAGGTAACCGCCATCGATGGCGTAATACGTACCGGTGGCGAACGACGCGTCGGCACTGGCCAGCCAGGCCACCAGCGCTGCCACTTCTTCCGCCTTTCCCAGCCGGTTCAGCGCGTGCTTGGCTTCCAGCGCCTTGCGTACGGTCGGATCCATCTTGTCGAGCAGCGGCGTGGCAATGAAGCCCGGGCCCACCGCGTTGACCCGGATGTTGTCGCCCGCGTGTTCCCAGGCTGCGGTCTGGGTCAGGCCCACCACGCCGTGCTTGGCGGCGACATAGGCGGCCGAATTGGCGAACCCGACCTGGCCCAGGATCGAGGCCATGTTGATGATGCTGCCGCCCTTGCCGCCCTTGCGCAGCGCCTGGATCTGCGCGCGCTGGCACAGGAACACGCTGTTGAGGTTCACGTCGATGACGCGCTTCCAGCCGTCCACCGGGTACTCGCCGCTGGTCGCCGACGGGCCACCGATGCCCGCGTTGTTGACCGCGATATCCAGCCCGCCCAGTTCCTGCACCGTGCGCTGTACGGCCGCGTCCACCGCCGCTTCATCGGTGACGTCCAGGGCGATGCCGATCGCATTGACGCCACGACCACGGATGGCCTCGGCGGTCTTCTGCACCGCGTCGTCCTTCAGGTCCCACACCGCGACCGCCGCGCCGGAATCGGCCAGCAGCTCGGCCACGGCCAGGCCGATACCGGAAACGCCACCGGTGACGATGGCAACCTTGCCCTTGAGTTGGTAATCGATCATTGCACTGCCTCTGCTTGGGTACCTCACTACCCTACGCCCCGGATGCGTTACACAACGTGCACGCAGCGCCCCGCAACAATGCTTCCCATCGCTGCAACGCACCCGGGCCTATGCTGGGTGTCGTATCCCCTGCACGACTTCCCTTCCCCAAGGCATCGCACATGACACAGTCCCCAGACGGTACGTTGTTCACCCCCACCCGGCTCGGCGCGATCGAGGTCGGCAACCGCATCGCGATGGCACCGTTGACGCGCAACCGCGCGATCGAAGGCCGCGTGCCCAACCCGCTGGCCATCCAGTACTACGAGCAGCGCGCCAGCGCCGGCCTGATCATCGCCGAAGCGACCCAGATCAGCCCGCTCGGCCAGGGCTACCTGGACACGCCCGGCATCTACAGCCAGGCCCAGATCGATGCGTGGCGCAAGGTGACCGATGCGGTGCATGCGCGCGGCGGCCGCATCGTGCTGCAGCTCTGGCACGTGGGCCGCATCTCGCACACCAGCCTGCTTCCGGACGGCGAAGTGCCGGTGGCACCCAGCGCGCTGCGCGCCAATGGCAAGACCTTCACCGCAAAGGGCTTCGAGGATGTCTCCGAGCCGCGCGCGCTGCGCCTGGACGAGATTCCCGCGCTGATCCAGGACTTCCGCCAGGCTGCACGCAACGCGATCACCGCCGGTTTCGACGGCGTGGAAGTGCATGCCGCCAACGGCTACCTGATCGATCAATTCCTGCGGGATGGCAGCAACCTGCGCACCGACGAATACGGTGGCAGCATCGAAAACCGCACCCGGCTGCTCGACGAAGTGGTGCGCGCGATCGCTTCGGAAATCGGCGCAGAGCGTACCGGCGTGCGCCTGTCGCCGGTGACCCCGGCCAACGATGCGCGGGATTCGCAGCCGCAGCCGTTGTTCGAACGTGCGGTCGAGCGCCTGGATGCCATTGGCGGCCTGGCCTTCGTGCATGTGATCGAAGGCGCCACCGGTGGCCCGCGCGACAACATCGCGTTCGATTACGCGGCGCTGCGCGCGAAGTTCAAGGGCCCGTGGATCGCCAACAATGGCTACGACAAGGACAGTGCCGAGCAGGCCATCGCGTCCGGCTATGCGGACATGATCGCGTTCGGGCGCGCCTTCATCGCCAACCCGGACCTGGTCGAACGCCTGCGCCTGGGCGTGGCACTGTCCGACCTCGATCCGGACACGCTGTATGGCGGCGGCGCCAAGGGCTACACCGATTACCCGAGCGTGTCCGGGTAATCGCCCTCGGCATCAGTACACCGGCAACGAAATGAACGACGCGTTGCCCGGTGCATGCCACACCTGCTGGGTCGCCTTCTGGTAATCGCCGGGCTTGGCCAGGTAGATGTTGGGCACGAAGGTCTGCGGATTGCGGTCGTACAGCGGGAACAGGCTGGACTGCACCTGCACCATCACCCGGTGGCCCGGCTGGAACACGTGGTTGGCGGTGGGCAGGCCGAATTTGTAATCGAGCACCTGGTTGGAGGCGATCGCCTTGGGTTCACTGAAGCTTTCGCGGTAGCGGCCCCGGAAGATCGCCATCGACACGCCCAGCTCGTAACCGCCCATCTCCGGCGTCGACGGCACCTGGTCCGGATACACGTCGATCAGCTTCACCACCCAGTCACTGTCGCTGCCGCTGGTGGCCGCCTGCAGGTTCACCTGCGGCGCGCCGCCGATCCGCAGCGGTTCGGTGAGCGGCTCGCTGACGAAGGTCAGCACGTCGGTGCGGCCATCGACGAAGCGCTGGTCCTTGACCAGCCAGCTGGTCCACATGTCGCGGTCGGCGAAGCGCACCGGACGCGGCGCGAACGGGACCGGCTTGGCCGGGTCGGAAACATAGGCTTCGTACGTGGCCTCCCCCGCCTGCGGCGCTTCGAACGAGAGCTTGCCGCCGGCGCGCAGGTACAGCGGTCTGGTCTGGGCAGCGGTTCGCGGCCACTGCTGCAGCTTGTCCCAGTGGTTTTCGCCGGTGTTGTAGATCAGCACCGGGGGCGTATCGGCCTTGGCCGCGCCATCGACCAGGTACTGGTCGAAGAACGGCTTGAGCACGTCACGGCGGAACTGCAGGGCGGTATCGCCGTTGAACTTCAGCGCGCCCAGGCTGCTGCCGTCATAGTTGACCTGGCTGTGCCGCCACGGGCCCATGACCAGATAGTTGAGCGTATTGCCGGTGTCACGCGGCTCCATCGCGGCATAGCTGTGCACCGCGCCCCACATGTCTTCCTGGTCCCACAGGCCCTGCAGCCACATGGTGGGGACTTTCAATTCGGTCTTGGCCATTCGCGCATCGAGCGCCTGTTCCTGCCAGAAGGCATCGTAGGCCGGGTGTTCCACCAGCTTGTGCCACCACGCCAGCTGTTCCAGGCCATTGGCCTTGGCATAGTCACCGGCCGAGCCGGCACGCAGGAAGGTGGTGTAATCGTCGTAGCCGGTGCTGGGAATGGACGGGCCTTTGCCGCGCTTGGCAAGCTGGCCGGTGAAGTAGCCGAAGTTGACCTGGCGGAAGGCGCCGTAGTTCAGCCAGTCATCGCCCATCCAGCCATCGATCATCGGGCTCTGCGGCGCGGCGACCTTCAGCGCGGGGTGCGGGTTGGTCAGCGCCATCACCACGGTGAAGCCTTCATACGAAGAGCCCAGCATGCCGACCTTGCCGTTGCTTTCGGGCACGTGCTTGACCAGCCAGTCGATGGTGTCCCAGGCGTCGGTGGCATGGTCGACCTTGGTGGCATTGAGCGGGCCACGCAGCGGCCGGGTCATCACGTAATCGCCTTCAGAGCCGTACTTGCCGCGGATATCCTGGAACACGCGGATATAGCCGGCATCGACGAACACTTCGTCGCCCTGCGGGAGGATGTCGCGCATGTGCGGCGAATCGATGCGCTTGGCGCGGTTGGCGGCGTCGTAGGGCGTACGGGTCAACAGCATCGGTGCATTGCGCGCGCCCTTGGGCACGACGATGACCGTATACAGCTTGGTCCCGTCGCGCATCGGAATCATCACTTCGCGCTTGTCGTAGTCATACCCGGCGGTAGGGGTGACGAATCCCTTGGCCGGAATATCCGGCGTCATCGGTGCGGTCTGCGCCGACACGCTGGCGGCAATCATCAGGCTCAACAGCATGACAGGCACGACACGAACACGCATGGCTCTCTCCGGGAAGGTGATGGCGACCGACCTCCGCAGCCTAGCGA